>CP064999.1:1568333-1882000 GCA_016700115.1 Sphingobacteriales bacterium
ACATCACAGGCAAGGGTAATGTTCAGGTGGTTTGGGTCAAACAACAAATTGCTATAATCAATGATGGCAATTTTAGACAGGTTTTTCCCGACCGGAACGATTTCTTGACCCTGTTCGTCTAAAAAACGATACCCCAATGCAGTTGCCATGCCAATTCCGCCATCGTTGGTAGCGCTTCCACCAATTCCTAAGATGATGTGTTTTGCACCTTGACTAAGGGCATGAATAATCAGTTGCCCGGTGCCGAAAGTAGTGGTGTTCATAGGGTTGCGCTCATTAGGAAGCAGGAGTTGTAAACCCGATGCCTGTGCCATTTCGATAAATGCGGTTTGTTTGTCCGCACTTAACCCGTAGGTTGCTGTAATGTTTCGAAACAGTGGGTCGGCTACCTTAACTGATATAACTGTGCCCCGGCTGTGGTGGGTTAAAATTTCAGCCATTCCTTCGCCTCCATCTGAAAGCGGGTGTATGATTGGGTAGATAGTCTGTTCTGAAATTTTTTCAGCTCCTTTTGCAATAGCTTTAGCAACTTCCAAAGCAGAAAGAGCGTGTTTAAAGCTATCGGGTGCTATGAGCAGGTTGAAAGGCATGGTATTTTCGGGCAAGGTGTCTTAAAAATAGGAAGTCCCAAAAACAACAAACGCGAAACACCGCAGTTGCGGAATTTCGCGTGGTAATGATGCGGAGAGAGAGGGATTCGAACCCCCGGAGGTATCACCCTCAACGGTTTTCAAGACCGCCGCATTAAACCGCTCTGCCATCTCTCCGGTGCAAAGATATGGCCGGTTACGGAATATTTATACATAGTGATACTATTTTTGCCGACAAATAAAATTCTAAATGACAGCACTCAGGCAGGGACTAATTCCATCGCTCGTTTTCAGATTGAGAAATGGCCGCTTTTTTTACTTTTTGCTGATTTCGCCACCAAATAAAACCGAGGGTTGCAATAATAATATAGGGGGTACAAAAGAGGTATAAGATGCCGGTATTCAGACCCAGGGCAAAAGATCCCCCTTCTTTCAGATTTGATTCAGCGGCCGCTCTGCACATGGGGCATTGCGCATAAGCCAATTCTGTTTGAAACAATACAGCGAACATTATCAAAACAAGAACGGGAAAAATAATTCTGAGCGTTTTCATGCCACAAAATTAAAGATTTTAAGCCGATACAACAAAGGTTTATTGTTAAATGTTTTTGGATTTTACCAAGCGCCCGCCGGGCTTGTTTGTTGTTTTACTGTTCAGTGCCAAAATCTGCATCGGGATTTTCCTGACCTTTGGAGTTTTTAAACAATCCGATAGAAGTTGATGGGATGGGAATACGCAGCCCTACATGGTAATAAGGGCTATTGCTGCTAAAGTTAAATCCTACTCCGCCCTGAACATAATCTTTAAACAGACTTCCGGTTGCACCGGCAGAAATTTCGGGATTACCGTCTTTGTTAAAATCGAAAGCTGCAAAGTTAATGCCCAATCCTGCATCAATAAAGTTCCGGTAAAGCATATTTCGGGAGCCGAACTTAAACAGCATACTGTAAGAAGGGCCACCGAGCCAACTTTTGTCGGGGTTGCCCTTAGTGGGGAGGGCAAAGGCATAGGCTACTGCGATATCAATATGAGGCAGGGCGTTGGCAAGCCGCAGGTTGTGTGTTTCCAGTTCTATGGAGCGTTTACTTTCGGCAGGAAGGGCAGCAATTTTCAGTACAATCAAATCGCCGGGCTTTCTGGCACCGGTAAACAAGAGATTGAACTGTGTTGTCAGCGGCAATTCGTTAAAGGTGAGTTTATAGATTTCATCAGTAAATTCAAGTGCTTCGGAATTGACCTGCCTGCCTTTCAACAATAGTTTAAAATTATTGACAAATGTGGTGATTTGTTGTCTTGTTTCACCAATAATTGCCACCACCTGCATGATATCCTGAAGGCTTTTTTCTAATTCAGGGTTTCCGGCTAAATTTGTTTTCAGTTCCAGTAAAAACTTATCTATCCTGATAAATGCCTCAGTTTTTTCTTTTAACCTCCTTGTATCGGCTTCAATTCCGATTAAGAGTTCAACAGCGTCTGTATATTCGGTACCTAATAAATATTTTTGGTTGAGAGATTCCAGAAAAGTTTGATAGTCTTCCACATACTTCAATACTTCGCCCTGAGCCTGCTCGCTCACCGATTTGCCTGCGTTTTTGGCATTATCAATCAGCGTTTTTACCTGTACTTCAAAACTATCTACTTTGGCAGTTATTTTTTCGAGCAACATACTCAAAGGGCGTTGCGATTTTTTAGTCATCTCGCTTAGTTTTTGTGCATTTCCGGCAAAAACCTGCTGATAGCTGCGCAGTTCGGCAATTTGTTTTTCGTTCAAACTCAGTTGATTGCGGCTCACCTCGAATCGTTCGCCTTGTGCTACATCCCCAAATCCTTCTAAACGCACCGGGCTTGTACCGTTATCGGTAACTATCCAGGCCCCCATCTGAATTTTTACCCCTTGCTGATTGATGACTTCCTCTAAAAGTTGTTGTGCATTGTCTAAGGCGATCTGAGTAATTGTAAACACCTCTAAATATTCGTCTGTACTCGAAGCGTTTCTATCTAATTTGCCCAATGCTTCGTCGAGTTGTTCATAAAGTTGGGGCTTGGTTTTAATCAGGGCAATTGCAGCCAACACACGGTCGGCAATTCCCGCTTCGGCTTTTCGCAATATCGAGGGGTCTTTTTTCTCTCTCGGCTGATTGGCATATTCTTCCAAAACTTTATCTAAAGCATCTAATTGTTGAGAGTAGTCCGCAAGAATATTGCCAATCAAGGAAACTTCGTCGAGCAACTTTTTAACCCCGCCATCTTTATCTTCCAAAAACCTGCCTACCCTTAAGCGGAGCGAGTCCTTGTTGACCGAAACATTGACAATACTGTTGACATCAATCGTGGCGTTTTTTTTACCGATGGGGTGGGTTTTTCCTCTTTGATCATATTCCTCCAAATGCAGGATCGCCGGTTTTTGTGCCAATATGTATTGGGCAAACAAAAGCAACAGCGCCAAAAAACAAAGTAAACTTGTTGTGATATGCTTCATAGGTGAAAAGGCTTTGAGTAACTAAAGAAGATGAACTTAGTCCTGATCGGGCAATTTTGGTTTATCTGTTTTCTTCTTGTTAGCCGGGGGCTTTTCCTTATTGTCTGTTACCGGTGGCAAATCCTGATTGCCGGATAAGTTTAAGGTTCTGTCAGCCGGAAAAGCAGGAACCGTTATGCTGCCAACTTTATCAAAGTTAGCGGTTGATTTGCAGGTGGTAAAAGCTTCCAGTACGACTACTCTGTCGGGTACTTTCAAGTTTTCACAAACAAAGCAAATTGTTGATTTGGGATTGACACATACCGCCAACACTTTACTCCAGTCTTTCAGCAAATTAGCATCGGAAAGTTTCAGGGTTTCAAGCACAGCCGTTAACGTTTTCGGGTTTCGAACCCAAACTACCCATTGCGGCTCTTCAATTTTACCGGAGCGCTTATCTGCCAGTTCCACCGTTTCGCGGGCTTTGCTATCATCTCCCAGGACGATAAACAAGATGTACTTGCTGTTTGTAAGAAAGTCGCGCAACAGACTGCTTGCCAATTCCGAATCATCGGTCGGCAGGATGAGCGTTTTAAGAAGCAGCATATTTGATAAGATTTAGGGAGTGAATATTATCATAAATGTAAAACGACTTCAATTCACTTGCACTGATTTGCCGGTAATTTTAAAAATAAAGCGGCTATAGGGAAGTTCAAACTTAAGTATTGTTAGAAAGGATGTGATATTTCAACCGATCAAACCCTGTTTTTTGAGTCTATAATGATGGTAACAGGACCATCATTGACAAGTTCCACTTTCATATCTGCTCCAAAATCGCCGGTCAGTGTAGTTTTCCCCGTCAGTTCACCCAAACGTGTGACAAACTTTTGGTAAAGCGGAATTGCTGTTTCCGGTCGGGCAGCCGAAATAAAAGAAGGGCGGTTGCCTTTTTTTAGTACTGGCATGAAGGGTAAACTGACTGACCACCAGCATTTGCCCGTCAACTTCTTTTGCTGAAAGATTCATCAGTCCGTTTTCATCCGAAAAAATACGGAGGGCTGCTATTTTGTTGGATAACCATTCTATATCTTCCTCAGTATCGGCATGTTCTATGCCCAATAAAATCAACAACCCTGTTTGAATGGCAGCGGTTACAACCACATCAATAGTTACCGAAGCCCTGCTTACGCGTTGAATGACTGCTTTCATACTAACCGTTTATGGCTCAAATATAGGGTTTGTTGAAGAAAGTAAGACTTCATACATTTTTTTGCACAAAGTGATGTATCCTAAGACCTCACTTCAATTTGTAGGCACTACATGATTTGATTTATATGAAATATCCATCCATTCGCACCAGGATTTGGTAAATTTTCTTTACAAACTGCGTAGCTTTTTCCGGAAGAACATACCGGTTGCCTGTCTTGTAATCTTTGAGGAGGGGTACTTTTAGTTGCAACAATGTATTTCGGATGGCGGCTGGGCTCATTTTTTTGTTGTAACCGGACCTTTCATTCAATCTGGAGCAAGCAAATCAGTGCCATAAAACAGATGGCGATGATGTCTGGGTATATTTTTTAGGGTGTTCGGTAGGAATATGGAGCGCATGCGCAGGTCGTGTTTGGCTATTTGGAAGGGTTCCTATACCTGCCACAGTCTGATGTAGTGCGTCAACTACGATTCAGCACTTTGTTTTTCCTGATTATGGTTTTGAGTGCATTCCACTTTTTGTCTGCAAATTGTTATATACAAAATACATACAGCCATAAAATACTTGAAGTAAAAGGGCTTTATTGAGATTTCTTAAGGTGTTGGTTTTAAAAGCGTTTACCTGTGTTTTCCTTTAATATTATCGTTTTTAGCCTTGTTGTATATGTCATGTATATACAAATCAGGAGGGTAGTTTCAATACCTTAATGTGCTCAATAGCTCCAATAATCGTCAAACCTTTACATCAATCATAACTTATGAAAGCAAGGCTACTTACACTCTTTTTGCTCCAGTTTATTTTTTCTTCTATTGCGTTGCATGCACAAACGGGCAAGGTAACTATCGAAAAAACAAATAATGGGATGACCTTGACCGTTGACGGACAGCCATTTATGGTAAACGGTATGAACTGGGATTATTTCCCGATAGGAACCAACTACTCATATAGTTTATGGAATGAGTCGCCCGACATGATTAAGGAAGTGCTGGACTACGAAATGTCGCTGTTAAAGCACATCGGAGTAAATACCATTCGCGTATATACAGGCATTCCTAAAAACTGGATTGAGTATATTTATGATCATCACGGTATTTATACGATGCTCAATCATTCTTACGGGCGTTATGGGCTAACCATTAATGGCAACTGGGAGGCAAATACCGATTATTCCAATGCCGATGTAAAAGAATTGCTGCTGAATGAGGTAAAACAAATTGCCAACGAATATAAAGATACAAGAGGGCTGCTGCTTTACCTGCTTGGAAACGAAAATAACTACGGGCTGTTTTGGGAAGGCGCAGAAACGGAAGACATACCTTTAGAAGACAGGCAATCTTCCATCAGAGCGAGGTTTTTGTATAAGTTATTCAACGAGGGCGCAGTAGCAATGAAAGCCATTGACCAACAGCATCCGGTAGCGCTCTGCAACGGCGATTTGTTGTTTTTGAACCTTATTGCCGAAGAATGTAAAGATGTAGATATTTTTGGTGTAAACATGTATAGAGGCGTTTCGTTTGTAGATGCTTTTGACCGCGTAAAAAAGGAATACGGAAAGCCCATTTTGTTTACAGAATTTGGATCGGATGCTTTTAATGCAAAATCAAATGAGGAAGACCAACAATGTCAAGCCTATCAATTGCATGGTAACTGGCGCGAAATTTACGAAAATGCTGCCGGGGCGGGAAAAGCCGGTAATTCCATCGGAGGGTTTACCTTTCAGTTTAGCGATGGCTGGTGGAAGTATGGACAAACCTCAAACTTAGAAGTTCACGATACGCACGCCTCATGGTCAAACGGGGGTTATCTGTGCGATTATTCGGAAGGCGACAATAATATGAACGAGGAATGGTTTGGTATTTGCGCCAAAGGGCCAACCAACCCCAAAGGGCTATATGAGTTGTTTCCGAGAGCGGCATATTATGTGTTGAAAGAAGTGCATAGCTTTAATCCTCTTTCAACGGGCACAACACAAAGCGAAATAAAAAAACATTTTGATAACATCTCTTTGACCGGCGCAGCTTTGCGGGCAAATGGTGATAAAGCAGCGTTAAAAGGCGAAAAGACCAAATTAATCAGGTTAAGCCGGTTTACAGCCGAGGTATCTACCTTTAATACCGGAGGCAGTTTAATTTCAACTCCAAAAGATCCCGATCCGGCCAATCCGGTATTTCCCAATCAATTGGGTTTCGATCATCAGGAATCGGTTTTTGTTGGCGTTGAAGCCAATCCTACATCAAATATAAGAGCAAATGTTGAGGTGAATGTGTTGGGAAATGTGGCACAAAATCCGATTAACGAAATTTTTTACGAAAATCGGGGTCGCCCTATTTTACTAAACAGCAATAATGGCAACGTCAGAGTAGAATCCATCAACAGGGTGCAACTCTATAAAGCAAGCTATCATTGGGATCATAAATGGTTTAACCTGAACGGGTTTTACCGTACAGGGCATTATCATTGGGGATTTGAAGGCGATTTCTTTGGCTTATACCCCGAAGCAAACTACGGCCCTCAAATGGACATATACAACGGCATTGCGCCACTTGGATTTGAATTTGAAGGCAAAAAAAACTTAGCCGGATTAAAAGTTGCTTTCGGCCCTCAGCTTTGGTGGGGAGCCAACCCTGCTGTTTTAGCAAAATACAGCAGAAATTTGGGTAAGTTCAAATTTACGGGGGGTTACCATGAAGACATTGCAAGTTTGGGCGGCACCCAAAGTTCGTTTGCCGTTCCACAACCCTTAACCCGAAGAATTACTTTGCATGTCAACCGTAGTTTTGGAAGGTTGGGCATAGATTTGGGAGGCATTTGGGGCGGGCAACCGCTCAATGGAAGAGATTTCCAATTGGCAAGAGAAAAAGAAGACGGCACTTTTGATGTTTACCAAGACCAATTGGGAACACAAGACAACTGGGGCGGAAAAATTAAATTCACCTACAAGGGTAAACATATCAATTGGTATGCTCAATCTGCCATCATGGGTTTGGTTGCCAATGGCGGTGCCGATTTTACCAAAACCTTTACCGGCTGGAGACTCAAAGACAGTGGCAGCGGAAATCAATATAATGCCCTGACCGGTTTTACCTATTCAATAGGCAACCTGCAGATTGCGCCCAACTTCTTATGGCAAAAACCTATTGAAGGGCCCATTCCGATTGATGTGCCTGCTCCGGGCAGACCCCGCAATATTCTGGAAGACCCATTTGTTGTTCGGAGTAACAGAGAAACCATTGCCGGAGAAATTCTGCTTACTTATGACCCAACTCCGGGTTCGTGGATGTATGAGTGGGACAATGACAAGTCTGAAGATGCAAAATTTGCCCTAAGCGCCGGTTTGGTCTATCGTCATCATCCCACTATTCAAGATGCCGCAATTGGTATTTTGTCAAACGGGCGTACTTTATTTGCATTTCCGGGATCAGCCCCTGCACAAGATTTATGGGAAATACATACCAGATTGGTTTCCAAAATAAGCGGCAATTTCGGCTTAATTGCCAATTTGTACGGAGGAACTGCCCAGGCAAACGGAAGCGACCCGCGTTTGATTGAACGCTTCGGTATGGAACTGCGCATGATTTACAAAACCCTGAAACTCAATTCTTTTGTAAGGGTAAATGATTGGGGGCCTTACGACTATCACCGTGATTTCAACCTCACTTTCCCTATGCAGTTTATGGTGGATGTGTCAAACACTATCGGAAAACCGGATTGGTTTGACCTGCCTGCTACCCGCTTAGGATTTCGTACCAACTGGCGTTCGCTCGACAAATATTCACCGCGTTATATGCCAACCACCAAAGTTGACCCTAACGGCAATTTTGTACCCGACCCCGATGCTATTGGTTTTGACAACGGCACCGAATGGGAAATCAGAACTTACATTCAATTCAGTATCGGAAATTAAAAAAGACAAAAAATGAAAAATAAATTCTTGTTCAATTATAGCCAGTTTGTTTTTTGCGGATTACTGTTGCTTTTGTTTTCGGGCTGCGAACGGGCTTTAGACGATTTAGAATCGCCCAATTTTTCTACCAATCCCGATGTATTTATAGATTGATTTAGCCCGGGATTGAATTATGCAGCTTTTGGAGGCTCTGTACCCACCGCTTTTGATGTGGACGAAGAAACTACCTACAACAATACCGAGGCTTCCATGAAGTTTGAAGTGCCCGACTTTAATAATCCCAACGGCGCTTATGCCGGAGGAGCTTATTTTACCAACGAGCCACGAGATTTATCAGGCTACGATGCATTAACTTTTTGGATAAAAGCTACCCAACCTGCCACAATTGATGTGGTAGGATTTGGAAACGATTTAGGAGCATTAAAATACTTGGCTTCGGTCAACGGTTTACAGGTAAATACTAATTGGAGAAAATACATCATTCCCTTACCCGATCCTTCCAAACTTTCAGCAGAGCGCGGAATGTTTTATTACTCCGAAGGACCGGAAGACGGCAAAGGCTATACCTTTTGGATTGACGAGGTAAAGTTTGAAAAACTTGGAACTTTGGCGCACCAAAGTGCGACCATTTTTAATGGAGATGAGGTGGTCATGTCGTCCGAAAACGGAGAAACGATTCAGATAACCGGATTGACCTCTGCTCATAACCTCCCCACCGGAATTGACCAAAGCGTTAACGTTGCTTACAGTTATTTTAGTTTTTTATCGTCAAATCCGGCAGTAGCATCTGTCAGTCAGGAAGGTTTGGTGACAGTACATAGCGAAGGAACTGCACAAATTACTGCAAAACTTGGCAGCATTGACGCAGCAGGTTCGCTCACCATCAACTCGGTGGGCGAGGCAATTAAGCCGGCATCTCCACCGCCTTCACCTACCCGAAGTGCCGATAAGGTTATTTCCATGTACAGCAATGTTTACGAGAATGTACCTGTAGATACTTGGAATACCCGTTGGCAATTTTCTACCGCCGAAGAGTCTTTTGTCGAAATAGACGGAGACGATGCCATCCGTTATCGAAGTCTGAATTTTGTCGGCATTGAGTTTTCGTCTCAACCCATTGACGCTGCCGGCATGACTCATTTCCATTTAGATATATGGACACCCGACCCTACCAATGCACCGAACAATTTTAAAGTATTGTTGGTGGACTTTGGCGCTAATGGCTTGTTTGGCGGAGATGATGATTCTTCACACGAACTAACCTTTACCGCCCCTACCCTAACCACCCAAAACTGGATAAGTCTGGATATTCCATTGTCTAATTTCAGTGGATTGTTAAACAGGTCAAACTTGGCTCAATTGGTTCTTTCGGGCACTTTACCCAATCTTTATCTGGACAATGTGTATTTTTATAACGACGACACACCGCCTTTGCTACCCACAACAGCCGCTCCTACTCCCACACACAGTGCGTCAAGTGTACTTTCGGTGTTCAGCGATGCTTATACCAATATTGCGGGCACAAATCTTAACCCCTTTTGGGGACAAGCCACAGTAGTTACCCAAGAAGCCATTCAAGGAAACAATACCCTGAAATACACCGGACTTAACTATCAGGGTATTCAATTGGGCAGCAGCCAAAATGTTTCTTCATATACCTATTTACATATAGATTTCTGGACCGCAAACTCCACTTTACTGAATGTTTTTTTAATCAGCACAGGGCCGGTAGAAACTGCCTATTCATTACCGGTTCCAACTTCGGGATGGTCAAGCATAGATATACCCTTATCTTCTTTTGCACCGGTAGATTTAACTGATGTCATTCAGTTTAAATTTGAAGGGAACGGCACAATTTATTTAGATAACCTTTATTTCCGCAATTAAAATCTATTACAACATGAAAACAATCAGGTTGTTGGTGTTTATACCTTTTGCATTTTCTTTTTTAATTGGTTCTATTGTTTTCTCCGGTTGCAAAGGAGATGATTTTCAAAAATTAGAAGCGCGCAATTGGTCGTTGGTATGGAGTGATGAGTTTAATGGCGAAGCAGGTACTTCACCCGATTCGACAAAATGGACGTATGATATTGGCACAGGACAAAATGGATGGGGAAATCAGGAATTGCAATACTATACCGACCGAAGCCAAAATGTGTCAATGGATGGAGAAGGGAACTTGGTGATTACCGCAATAAAAGAGTTGTATGCAGGTTCGGGTTTTACCTCAGCCAGATTAAATACAAAAGGCTTATTCGAACAAACCTACGGGCGTTTTGAGGCAAGGTTAAAAACCCCTTACGGTCCGGGTATATGGCCGGCATTTTGGCTCTTGGGTTCCAATATAGAAACCGTCAACTGGCCTCAATGTGGCGAAATTGATATTATGGAACTTCGAGGCCAGCATCCGCAAATAATAAATGGCACACTTCACGGCCCCGGTTATTCGGGAGGAAATTCTATTACAGGTGCTTATGGTTTGGAAAACGATCGGTATGATTCAAACTTCCACACTTTCGCCGTTGAATGGTTTCCCGACAGAATAGATTTTTTTGTTGATGACTATTTATACCAACGCATTGAACCCAATGAAGTTAACGGAGAGTGGGTATATGACCACCCGTTTTTCATGATTCTCAATGTAGCAGTAGGCGGTAATTATGTCGGATTCCCTACCGAGCAAACGCCTTTCCCTCAAAAAATGATCATTGATTACATCAGGGTTTACAATGAGGCAAATTAAAAAATAGGAACCACCCCGGAATATGAAGTTTGATCTGTAACTCCGCAATTTCATAGGTAATAGGTGTAAAAAAAATGCTGGAAGCCTTGTTTTAAGAAGAATTGGCTCTACCTTTGTTATTCCCTAATCATAGGTAATAGTTATGGCGCATCCTGATTGGGTTTTGACACACAAGATTAAAGGTTCCGAAATAAAGTTTATAAACGGAAATTACTACTTATACAAGGTTAGTAGTCGTTGGAACAAAGAAAAGAAACGCGCTGAAAAGATAAGTGGGGAGTTTATTGGTAGAATTACTCCAGAGGGATTATTAACCCGTTCTACCGGAACTCCTCAAATATTGGCTAAGTCTGTCAGTGTTAAAGAATACGGTGCTTCTCATTATCTTTACAAAGAACATACCGATATTTTGCAAGCATTACAGACCCACTTTCCAGATTGGCATAAGGAATTATTTGTTTTATCTGCCTATCGCCTATTGCACCACGCCCCGTTAAAAAACATGCCCCTGTACTATGAACAGTCCTACTTATCAGAATTACTGCCGGCAGCCCAATTAAGCGATAAGAACATTACTGCCCTTTTGCGTTCTGTAGGATCACAAAGGGAACAGATAGTCAACTGCCTCAAAGCATTGATGAAAGGCAATAGTTTTATTTTATTGGATGTTACGCATATTACCTCATTTTCTGAGGAGCTGGATCTTGCACAAGTAGGGTATAATAGTCAGCGAACTTTTGACCCACAGGTTAACTTGTTTTTCATGTTTTCCACCGATTTGTCTCTACCTGTTTATTATCGACTGCTTCCCGGTAATGTACGTGATGTTTCTGCCATGAAATTGAGTATCCTGGAGAGCGGACTTCAAAATATTATCATTGTTGCCGATAAAGGCTTCTGCTCTCAAAAAATATTGCCGACCTCGATGAGGCACAGCTAATGTATCTGCTGCCTTTGCGTCGGAATTCAAGTCTTGTCAATTACACTCCTTTGCATACTAACAAAGGGCAGCAACTCCAGTACTTTCTTTATAAACAACAACCCATTTGGTACTACACTATCCAACTACCGGACAATAAACGAATTATTGTCTTTGTGAATGACTACCTCAAGGCAACCGAAAAACAAGACTTTATTCGTAGAATAGAAAACCAAACAAAGGGCTATGATATGCACACCTTCTATCAGAAGCAAGATGCCTTTGGCACCTTAGCACTGCTAACCAACCTCCCAGATGACTATCAGCCTGAACAGATTTATCAACGATACAAAACCCGAACCCATATCGAGCAACTCTTTGATGCGTTCAAAAACATTTTACATGCTGACCGTACTTACATGAGAGGAGGAGCAGAGATGGAAGCATGGCTGTTCATCAATTTCATGGCAACAGTTTTTTACTATCAACTCTACAAAATATTAACAGAGAGGAGATTACTAAAAAAATATACCCCCAAAGATATTCTCCTACATTTATCCGGTATAAAAACCTTAAAAATTAATCAGAACTGGGAAATCGCTGAAATACCTAAGAAAACAGCAGAATTGATCGTCAAAATCGAAAAACCTATTACCTAAATCCTGCGGAGTTACAGTTTGATTCATCGCAAACGAAAAGTATAAAGCGCAAAACTGTGGCAATCAACAGAATAGAAATTGAACAGGAAGTTTGGTATAAAATAACCAATCACGACTTGCTACGCCCCTTTTTAATGAGTGTGGTGAGCAATTCGAACCATTGGATGTTTATTTCAAGCAACGGCGGACTTACCGCTGGGCGCAAAAATCCACAGTACGCCCTTTTCCCTTATTATACCGATGACAAACTGTCGGAATTTGCCGAGTTTACAGGAAGTAAAACCATTTTCCGGGTTGCTTTTGAAGGTGAAATACATGTTTGGGAGCCTTTTTCAGACAGATGTGATGATAGTTCTGACATTGGCAGGAACTTGTATAAAAATTGCTACGGGAATAAAATAATGTTTGAAGAACTAAACCATCACTTAGGTTTAATTTTCAGATACCAATGGAATACAAGTCATGAATTTGGATTTGTTAAAAAATCCGAGTTAGTCAACACATCGGGAAAAGATTACCAAATAACTGTGTTAGATGGCATTCAAAACATCATGCCCTATGGTGTGAGCAGTTATTTGCAAATAACGGTCAGCAACCTGGTAGATGCTTATAAAAGAAATGAATTGGTTAAAACAACCGGTTTGGGGATTTTTGCACTAAGTGCTATTATAGTTGATAAAGCCGAGCCAAGCGAAGCGCTGAAGGCAAATATAGCCTGGTCGTTAGGTTTGGAAAATCCGGAATACCTGCTTTCTTCTTTACAATTAAACAGTTTCCGAAAAAATCAAGCTATCAGGGAGGAACTTGATATAAAAGGTGAGAAGGGAGCATACTTTGTTCATGCAACTTTTCAATTAGCCGAAAACGAAGCTAAAAAATGGAAGATTGTTGCCAATGTAAACCAAAACCATGCTCAAATAATAGCGCTCAACAATTTAATTCAAACAAGGGAAGACCTGAACAGCCTATTGGAAGCAGATATTGCTGAAGGCACTCAACAATTAACACAGCTTGTTGCGGGAGCAGATGGTTTGCAATTGAGTGCCGACACTTTAAAAGATACAAGACACTATTCCAATGTGCTGTTTAACATCATGCGCGGTGGCATTTTCGACAACAATTACCAAATCACCAAATCCGATTTCGTAGCTTACTTGTATCATGCCAACAATAAAGTTTTTCAAAACAACGAAAACTTTATCAATTCCCTTCAAAACGAATTCGACAAACAAGAACTGTTCAATCTTTTATCGGCTCAACAAGATCCCGATTTAATCAGGTTGTGTAAGGAATATCTGCCACTGAAATTCAGTCGAAGGCACGGAGATCCAAGCCGTCCGTGGAATTACTTTTCCATCAATATGCACCATGAATTAGACGGCTCAAAGATATTGGATTATGAAGGGAACTGGCGGGATATTTTTCAAAACTGGGAAGCATTGGCTCATTCCTTTCCCGATTTTTTAGAAGGAATGATATTTAAATTTTTAAATGCTTCCACGTTTGACGGGTATAATCCTTACCGGGTGACCAAAAGCGGTTTTGACTGGGAGACAGTTGAGCACGATAATCCATGGTCGTACATTGGTTATTGGGGAGACCATCAAATTATTTACCTGCTTAAGTTTTTGGAGATTTTTTACCATCACGAGCCGGATACATTGTATCAATTATTTAACAGTGAACACTTTGTCTATGCCAATGTGCCTTACAAAATCAAATCCTATCAGGAAATTGTCCAAAATCCCAAAGACACCATTCTGTTTGATGAAAAGGCAGATTTATCAATACGGAAAAAAATAACCGAATTAGGTGCGGATGCTGCTTTACTAAGCAACCGTAAACATGAAATTCACCGCGTTAATTTTCTTGAAAAATTATTGGCTGCCGTTTTGGCAAAAGTTTCCAATTTTATTCCCGAAGCCGGTATTTGGATGAATACGCAACGCCCCGAATGGAATGATGCCAATAACGCATTGGTGGGCAACGGAGTTTCAATGGTTACGCTATACTATTTACGAAGATTTTTGAAGTTTTTTGAAGCCCTAATTCAACAATCACAAATTGAACAAGTAGCTGTTTCGGAAGAACTCTATGCTTTTTTTACCGGCATATCAGGTGTTCTTTCCAAACATCAATATTTGTTGAACGGCAAGGTAAATGACCGTAACAGAAAAACAATTACCGATGCGCTTGGCCAAACAGGCAGCAATTACAGAGAAAGCATTTACCGATTAGGTTTTAGCGGAGAAAAAACAGCATTGAAACTCAATGCAATATCCAACTTTTTACAAACAGCCCTTCACTACATTGAACATTCGATTGAAGCAAATAAGCGCCCCGATGATCTTTATCATGCCTACAATCTGATTACTATTCACAAAGAGGAAATTTCAATTTCCTATTTGAGCGAAATGCTCGAAGGGCAAGTGGCGGTCATCAGTTCAGATTATTTACCGGCAGACGAAATTGTAAAATTGTTGAACTCGCTTCGAAACAGCTCTTTATACAGAAAAGACCAAAACAGTTATCTGCTGTATCCAAATAAAGAACTCCCCGGTTTTTTAGCCAAAAACAATATACCGGATTTGTTCATTCAAAAGTCATTCTTACTGCAAAAATTGATAGCCGATAACAACTTCCAGATTGTCAATCAGGATGTAGCAGGCGGCTATCATTTTAACGGCAATTTTACCAATGCCTATGATGTCAAATTAGCATTGGAAAACCTCAAATCGAGCGCTGAATACAAAGAATTGATAGAAAAAGAAACCCATGTCATTTTAGAAATTTTTGAATCTGTTTTTAATCATAAAGAATTTACCGGACGATCGGGTACTTTTTTTGGTTACGAAGGTTTGGGTTCTATTTATTGGCATATGGTTTCCAAACTTCACTTAGCAGTACAGGAAGCCTGCTTATCAGCCTTCAACCAACAAAATAACCATAATTCACTCAATGCTTTAATATCCCATTTCTTTGAAATTGGCGAAGGCATAGGCATTCATAAACCCGCCGATCTCTATGGGGCTTTTCCTACCGACCCCTATTCGCACACACCTCTGCATAGAGGAGCGCAGCAACCTGGAATGACCGGACAGGTAAAAGAAGACATCTTGGTGAAGTTTGGATCGCTGGGGGTATTTGTCAATCAGAGTTGCTTGGTTTTTAATCCCTGTTTGTTGAAAAAAAATGACTTCCTGACCGAATCGCAATCCTTCCACTTTTTTAAAACCAATTCAGAACACGGACAAATTCAATTAGCACCTAAGTCGCTTGGATTTACCTACTGCCAAACGCCGGTAGTGTATAAAATTGACAACGAAAACAAAATAAAAGTAAGATTTATAGACGGAACAGTGAAAGAACACAATACACTTAGTTTGGATAAAGAAACAAGCCGGATGGTATTTCAACGAACCGGTGAAATTGACCAAATTCTTGTTTCCATTCAAGAAACGAAGGTGCTGTAAGGTTTTTAATCCTGTTTTTAGCCTTTATCATTTGAGCTATCAAGTACAACATGTATAGATTTTTGATTTTCTCCATTTTAATGATAGTATGTTTCAATCTGATCTCTTGCGCTCAAAGTAAGGAATCAAAAACGAACACTATGAACAAAACCGCAGCAGATATTCTTGGCAATCGAGAGTATTTGGCAATTTGTTATGGCGGATATCGTCAAAAATCAAGAGATGTACAACCTACCGTTGCAGAGTTGAAAGAAGATATGCAGATATTGGCTGCAATGGGTATTAAATTGGTCAGAACCTATAATGTTTACTTAGAAGAAACGGCTAAATTACTTAAAGCTATCACCGAATTAAAGCAAGAACAACCCGGGTTTGAGATGTATGTGATGTTGGGCGCATGGATAGATTGTAAAAATGCACGTACAGACAAACCTAATCATGATGAAGAAAGCGAGCAAAATGCAGGAGAAATTGATAGAGCCGTAGCCCTGACAAAACAATATCCTGATATAGTAAAAATAATTGCGGTTGGCAATGAAGCAATGGTCAAATGGGCAACCTCTTACTTCGTACAGCCCGGTGTGATCCTAAAATGGGTCAACCATTTACAAGACCTGAAAGCTAAGGGAGAACTTCCGTCAACTTTGTGGATTACAAGTTCCGATAATTTTGCCTCTTGGGGAGGTGGTGATGCAGAGTATCATGTAGAGGACTTAGACCGGTTGATTAAAGCGGTAGATTTTATTTCGATGCACACCTATCCTATGCACGACACTCACTACAATCCCGATTTTTGGGGTGTTCGGGAAACAGAAACCGATTTACCAGAATTGGAAAAAATAGATGCGGCTATGTTAAGAGCAAAAAACTACGCCATATCTCAATATCAGAGTGTGTTAACTTACATGGAAAGTATAGGGGTAAACAAACCTGTTCATATTGGCGAAACAGGATGGGCAACTCAATCCAATGAACGCTATGGCAGTAACGGTTCAAAAGCTACCGATGAATATAAATCGGGTATCTTTTACAACCTGATGCGTGAATGGACAAATGAAGCGGGAATAACCCTTTTTTATTTCGAGGCTTTCGACGAACAATGGAAAGATGCTGCTAATCCTTTAGGTTCAGAAAACCATTTCGGACTAATCAATTTGCAATCGCAAGCAAAATACGCCTTATGGAATTTGACCGATAACGGTGCTTTTAAGGGATTAACCCGAGATGGCAAACCTATCACAAAAACATATAGCGGGAATATAGAGGCATTGCTGAAAGAGGTGAACACGCCACCTACCGAATTGGAAATTAAAGCATTAAAAAAACACAATAATTAGTAGCTATGGAAAAATATCTACTCGCCACTATTTTGCCGGTATTCATCATGATCGCAAGTTTTAGTTACCCGACATTAAGGGCGGTAGAGATATTTGAAACCTCTGAAGGAGGCAACCGGCTCACAAAAGTATCTGATTTTCCAATCGTTGAAGAATTTGCCTATGTTGCAATATTGCCTGATGAAAAATATCAAACCATCACAGGGATTGGCGGCTCATTTACCCAGGCATCTGCCTACCTGCTTCACCGGTTGAGCAAAGAAAATCGCGCAAAAATTATAGAAGCCTATTTCGGTGAATCCGGAGCTAAATACTCCCTCACCCGTACTCATATTAACTCCTGTGATTTTTCATTGGGTAATTATGCATACGCTTCAGTCAAAGACGATAGACTGTTGGAGCATTTTACTATAAAAGAAGACCTGATTTATCTCATACCCATGATTAATGAAGCTAAGGCTGCTTCAAAAGAAGGGGTTAAAATAATTTCCACTCCTTGGACCGCACCACCTTGGATGAAAGACAACAATGCTTGGAAGGGCGGCAAACTGCTGCCTGAATATTATGAAACATGGGCATTGTATTTCTCTAAATATTTAACCGCTTACCAAACTGAAGGTATAGATGTTTGGGGAATTACCGTAGAAAACGAACCGTTGGGTAATGACAGCAACTGGGAGAGTATGCACTTTACCCCTCAAGAAATGAACCATTTTGTCAAAAACTATTTGGGTCCCAAATTACAAAGAGATGGACATGAAGTAAAAATTTTGGGGTATGACCAAAACCGCGACGAAGAATTAAAGGAATGGGTAGATATCATGTATGATGATGTTCAGGCAAGCAAATATTACGCCGGAACAGCCATACATTGGTATGCAAGCACTTACGACTTTTTCCCCGTTGCTTTGCAATATGCTCATCACAAAGCTCCCGATAAACATTTAATTCAAACCGAAGCTTGTATTGATGCACAAGTTCCGAGATGGAAAAACGATGCCTGGTTTTGGTCAAAAGAAGCAACCGATTGGGGGTGGGATTGGGCACCGCCCGAAAAAAAACATTTGCATCCTAAGTATATACCGGTTTTCCGTTATGCGCAGGATTTAATAGGTTGCCTGAATAACCACGTAGATGGTTGGATTGACTGGAATATGGTGCTCGACAAACAAGGAGGACCCAATTGGGCAAAAAACTGGTGTATTGCTCCGGTGATTGTGGACCCCGATAACGATGAAGTTTATTTCACTCCTTTGTACTACATCATGGCTCACTTTAGCCGGTTTATAAGACCCGGTGCCGTGAGAATTGGTTTTGAACATTCAGATCAAGACCTCATGGTAACAGCAGCCCAAAATCCCGATGGAGACATTGCAGTTGTCTTGTTTAATCCTACCAACGAAGCAAAGGGACTCCAAATTAGTTTATCCGGAAAAACTACCCGATTGGTCATTAGCGCCAAAGCAATTCAAACCATGCTGATTTCAGATAATAAATAATACTCCAAATAGCAAACATTTTAAACATTACATCATGTCGCATTATACAACTGCTCCAAAAGACAGAGTACCTATCATTCAAAAAGCAGCCTATGGTGCCGGGTCTTTAATCAATAATTTACTGCCGGGCGCATTAGGGGTGTTCTCTTTCTTTTTATTAACTGCATTTGGCATGGATCCTTTTCTTGCCGGGTTGCTTGGCGGTTTGCCAAGAATATATGATGCCATTACCGACCCTATCATGGGGTATATATCCGATAATACCAAATCTAAATGGGGGCGCAGAAAGCCGTATATTTTTATAGGCGCAATAATGAGTGGCTTGTTTTTTATGGCATTGTGGCAACTGCATCCTGAGAATTCACAGACATACAATTTCTGGTACTTTCTTATTTTCTCCTTAATATACCTGACCGGCAATACTATATTTTCTACTCCGCTGATAGGGCTTGGATATGAAATGACCTCTGATTACAGCGAGCGCACCCGTTTGATGGGGTTTGCACAAACTATCGGGCAAGTTGCATGGATGATAGTACCCTGGTTTTGGGTAATTATTGCCAACCCTAATTTATTTGAAACACAGGCGGAAGGTGTTCGTACATTTGCTGTCATAGTTGGGGCAGCATGTATGATTATTGGTATAATGCCGGCTATATTTTGTAAAGAAGTAGATCAAACCAACCTCTTCAACAGAGATGATATTACCTTCAAAAAACTATACCAAAATTTAAAGGGGCTTTTAAAAAACATGGTGTTGATTTTTGAAAACAAATCATTTTTAAGATTATGTGGTGCTACGTTTTTAGTGTTCAATGGTTTTCAGATGGTTGCCTCTTTTAGTTATTTTATCATTGTTTTTTACATGTTTCAGGGCGATTATGGCGCAGCCGGTACTTGGCCGGCTTGGTTTTCTACTATCAGTGCCATCACTACTGCGCTTTTGATTATTCCTGTAATTACCTGGATGGCAAATAAATGGGGGAAAAGAAAGGCCTTTATCATCTCTACCGCTATTTCTATGGTAGGATACTTATTAAAATGGTGGGGATTTGATCCCGATAATCATTGGCTTATTTTCATGCCTATTCCATTTATGGTGTTTGGAATTGGGGGGCTTTTTACCCTCATGATGAGTATGACAGCCGATGTATGCGACTTGGATGAATTGAATAACGGCATGCCCCGAAAAGAAGGCACCTTTGGCGCTATTTATTGGTGGATGGTTAAACTCGGTCAAGGACTTGCCTTAGTGCTTGGAGGATTGGTTCTGAAAATGGTTGGCTTTGATCAAAAAGCCACTGTTCAGGCTGCCGAAACCTTAACGCGGTTAAGGCTTGCCGACATTTTTATTCCTGCAATTACCGCCGGAATGGCAATTTTGGTGATGTGGAATTACGATTTAAGCGAGGAAAAAGCGAGGGAAATTAAAAACGAACTGGTGAAAAGACGAGGCGAATTGTAATCATCCCTTCTTTAACCTTTTAACACTTTCACTATATCTTTTAAACCTTTTTCAATATGTCATTTAGGGAAGAAAAATTCTTAAAGTTCAAGGAATTGGGCTATCCGGCAGGAGAAAGCTATTTAGCTGAAATGTCTGAGGGAGACATTGAAAATTTATTTCTGGAAGTATTGTACAATGGTGTTCATGGCTTTTGCTTCAGCTTGTACGAAGATGGTCAAAAACCCGGCGATATCATTTCGGAAGAACAAATTAACCGTAGAATGCAAATTCTAAAACGATATACGTCCTGGGTGAGGTCGTTTTCTTGTATTGAAGGCAACGAATTTATACCCAAATTAGCCAAAGAAGCAGGACTGAAAACCTTAGTAGGCGCTTGGTTGGGAAGCGACAAGGAAAAAAACCGGCAAGAAATTGATGGGCTTATTCAATTAGCCAAAGAAGGATATGTAGATATTGCGGCAGTAGGAAACGAAGTCCTTTACCGGAATGATTTAACAGAAAATGAACTGTTGGACTACATTGAACTGGTTAAAAAAGAAATTCCGGAAGTGCCGGTCGGCTATGTAGACGCCTATTACGAATTTGTCAAAAGACCCGAAATAACAGAGCGCTGCGACATCCTTTTGTGCAATTGTTACCCCTATTGGGAGGGCACTGCTTTCAAAGATTCGTTGCATCACATGCAACAAATGTATCAACAAGTAAAAAACGTAGCAGATGGGAAAAAAGTAGTGATTACAGAAACAGGTTGGCCAAGCAAAGGGAAAGAATTAGGCAAAGCTGTTCCAACACATCTTAATGCCATGAAATATTTCATCAACACCCAACTTTGGGCACATGATAAAAATATTGAGGTATTCTACTTCTCCTCATTTGATGAGTCGTGGAAGGTGAGTGTAGAAGGTGAAGTTGGCGCATATTGGGGGATTTGGGATAGCAACGGGATGTTAAAATTTTAGCCGTCAAAACATGTACAACACTCTAAAAATATCGCCGGATAGGGCAATTTGTTATTCGGGTTTCAGAGAAGGGCAATGCCCCGGCGGGCTTTACCCAAGCTATGCCGAAGTAAAAGAGGATTTACTGCTGTTGCACCAACATTGGAAATATCTGAGGTTATTTGATTGCGACCAACATGCGCAAACTGTTCTCGATGTGATTGTTAAAGAAAAGTTGGACTTCAAAATAATGCTTGGTGCATACATTGAAGCTGAAATGAACAATTTTAATTGTCCTTGGAACGGCGGCGTTTACTCGGAAGAACAATTGGAAGAGAACATCATCAGCAACAAGAAAAAAATTATCCGATTAGCTGAAATGGGTAATCAATACCCTGAAATCATTTTTGCATTGTCTGTTGGAAATGAGGCCTGTGTGGAATGGACAGATCATTACGTGCCTGAAAACAAAGTGTCGGAGTATGTAAAAACTGTTAAAAAAACAGCTATACAACCCGTTACTTTTTGTGAAAACTATGTGCCCTGGTTATTAAAATTAGAAAAACTGGCTGAAGAAGTTGATTTTATCTCTATTCATACTTATCCGGTTTGGGAATACAAGCATATTCGTGAAGCCCTGGATTTTACCAAAGAAAATTACTATTCCGTAGCCAAAAAATACCCTCATAAAGAGGTGGTTATTACCGAAGCAGGTTGGGCGACCAATTCCAACGGAAGAGGTATTGACCCTGAACATGTAAATGAAGTGCATCAGCAAATTTATTTTGAAAAACTGATGGATTGGACAGAAAAAGAAAACATCACTACTTTCTTTTTTGAAGCATTTGACGAAAGTTGGAAAGGGTCGCACGAACCCATGGAACCCGAAAAACATTGGGGGTTGTTTAAAATTGACCGAACCCCTAAGTTAGCTTTGAAACACTACCTTAAAAGAAATTTAACAACGCCATAATTTGGGTGTTGCCATTTATTTATTTACTAAATTTTATTTGTCATGAAAAAATTTACATTTTTTTTGCTTGCTTTTATAGCATCAGCAATGAGTTTTGCACAAAATGCTCCTGTCAATTTTGAAACCGGCGGAAACGGTGCCGGTTGGACCTGGACAGTTTTTGAAAATGCCACCAATCCTCCGCTTGAAGTGGTGGCAAATCCGGACCCATCAGGAATCAATACCTCTGCTACAGTAGCCAAATTTACCGCCCTTCAAACAGGGCAACCTTGGGCAGGTTGCGAGTCGCTTCATGGCAATACCGACCTCGGACCTTTTGTTCTCGATGCAACCAATTCCATCATCAAAATAATGGTCTGGAAATCTGTTATCAGCGATGTGGGAATTAAACTTGCCGCACCAACAGGTTGGGCACAACCCGAAATTAAAATTGCCAATACCTTGGTTAATCAATGGGAAGAACTCACCTTTAATTTTTCTTCTTATCTGAACCCTCCTACAAGCGAAGGACAATTAGACCAAATTATCGTTTTTCCGGATTTTAACTTAGGTGGCAGAACGGCAGACAACATCATTTATTTCGACAACATTACCTTCTCGGCAGGAGGTGGCGGTTCAACCGAGCCGACTGTTGCCGCACCTACACCCACTCATCCGGCATCAAACGTTATCTCTATGTTCAGTGATGCTTATACCAATGTTCCGGTGGATACCTGGCGCACCGATTGGTCTGCTGCTACGCTCGAAGATGTGTTGGTTGCAGGAAATGCAACTAAAAAGTATTCCCTTTTAGATTTTGTCGGCATCGAAACCGTTGCCAATCAAATAGATGCTACCGGCATGACGCATTTCCATCTCGATGTATGGTCGGCCGATTTTACCTTTTTCGGAGTGAAATTAGTAGATTTTGGTGCAGATGGAGCATTTGGCGGAGGAGACGATACCGAGCATCAGGTAAACTTTAATGCCCCTGCTCAGGCACAGTGGGCAAGTTTGGATATTCCGTTAAGCAGTTTTACAGGACTTACTTCACAGTCAAACTTGGCACAACTCATATTGGTCGGGCAGCCTTCGGGGGCAAATACTGTGTATGTGGACAATGTTCTTTTTTTCAACAATGGAGGTGGTTCTCCTGAGCCTACGGTTGCTGCTCCAACGCCTACACATCCCGCAGCAAATGTTATCTCTATGTTCAGCGATGCTTATACCAATGTTCCGGTAGATACCTGGCGCACCGATTGGTCTGCTGCTTCACTCGAAGACGTGTTAATTGCAGGTAATGCTACTAAAAAGTATTCTTTGTTAGATTTTGTCGGCATCGAAACCGTTGCCAATCAAATAAATGCTTCGGCAATGTCTCATTTTCATCTCGATGTATGGTCGGCCGATTTTACTTTCTTTGGCGTAAAATTGGTTGATTTTGGCGCAGATGGTGCTTTTGGCGGAGGGGACGATACCGAGCATCAGGTAAACTTTACCGCACCGGCGCAAGCACAGTGGGTAAGTATGGATATTCCTCTAACTGATTTTACAGGACTTACTTCGCAATCACATATTGCACAACTCATCCTTGTTGCTCAACCTACCGGTTTAAGCACGGTTTTTGTGGACAATGTTTATTTTTACGACATCAACACAGGCATCAATGATTTGACTCAAAGCCAAATTGAAATTCTGGTTTTTCCTAACCCCGTTAAAGCAGGCACACAATTGCACCTGAGTGAAGAAGTCAATCAATTGGATATTGTTGATTTAAGCGGAAAAGCAGTATTGTCTTCCAACGGTTTATTGATAGATACAACCGGGTTAGCAAAAGGTATTTATCTGGTAAAAATACTAACTAACGAGGGATTGACCCAAACGAAAAAACTTATTGTAGAATAATTCAACAAGGCTGCCACAAATATAAGATAAGACGGTCGTGTTTTTTCTTCTATATTATAGATATTTAAGCGACATTGACCAAATCTGTTGGCATAAACCCGTCTGCGAATTGAGTATTAAAAATTGAATCGGGCGATTTTCGTACCAATTTAATAACTGTTTTGACCGTAAAACGCGTATTACAGAGTATTTTGAGGTCTAAAATGCTAAAGTTAGGGTTATTGTATTTAACCTGATATTGTGCCTGCAAAATTTTAGCCGTCAAGGTAGCGGTAAAGCATAGATTAACAAAATTGGTCAGATTTTTCGAGGTGTAGTTTTTGAAATCGGATAGTCCGAAAAATTGTTTGGCATCCCGAAAGTCAAACTCAATCTGAAAACGCAAACTATAATAATCTATCATAGTTTGCCAGTCGAGGTTAGGGTCGGTGGTGCAAAATTTAGAGAAGGCTACTTTTTGGGTTTTCAAATTGGTTATTTTTACTATCCCCACATTTAACAGGTTTTTGCTTAAGGATTTGTTGTAACAGGGCAGTTGCCATATCTGAGTAAGGAGACCATTTTCGGTTTTGGTGTCTTTCAGTTCTTGGTTATCAAGGTTGTTCAAATCTACTTTTTCTCCGTATTTTTTGGGTCTTCCCCGATGTTTTGGGGCTACTGGGTCTGAGTAGGCATAGACGAGGGCGGCATTTACAGGCAAACGGGTAATCAGGTGAAGTCCGGTCTTTGTTACCGCAGAGAAATAATCTGCCGAGGCATAAGCACAGTCTGCTACCATATAGGTCAGGTTGATGCCCGGTAAGCACGAAAGCAACTTGTTTAACAAGGCGGTGAATGCCCGAAAGGATGCCGTAGGATTGGGCTGCTTGGGTCGGTTTTTGCTGCCTTGCTTCCTGCCACGAACCAAACATCTGCCTTCGGCACTGCGCCGCTTGCCAGCTAATGCCTTCTTTTTCTGTTCCGCTATCCGCTTCCTGTCCCCCTCTGTCTGTACGACTTGCTCTACCACCATCGGATATGATTTCCGTTTCCCCACAGCTATCAGAGAAGCACAAAAAAACAAATCCCGAATATGGGGCATTTCTGAATGCTGCTCCAAAACTTCGACAAACCATAGGTCTTGTCCCGACTTTTCCCTTCTACCACTTCGTCTATGGCTATAATATAATTCTCCTCCGGTTGATACACCCACTTCAAAAACAACTTCATACGAATGCGCTCCCACAGGTAGTCCTCTGACATAAAACGAAACCAAGTGCGAACAGAGTAGTTACTATAGCGGCATAAACTCCGTACACTTACTCCATATCGAATACACATAAAACAGTACAGAAAATCCCTTAATTGTAATATCTTTGCTACTGACAGGATGTCTTTATATAACTCTAAAGGCAGAATGTTGGGAGGCATATACTTTGATTTTGGGTTTGCAATTCGCAAAATTACAAAGATATCGCCTCCCTTCTTTTTTTTAATGTGTGGCAGCCATGTTGATAATTAATTCTTAATTTAGAGCCGTCTTGTAAATAGACGGCTCTTTTTTTTTGGCGTAAACCATCTTAATCCAATTCATATAGTTGAAAACACAGGCAGTTTTCTTTCTGATACTTTTTTTGACGGGAACGCTGACTGCTTTAGCACAAAAATTTCCCGAAAAGGGCGTTCCTTTGTTACAAAACTTTACGCCCGATCAGTATCTGCATAAAGGTAAGATATGGGATATTGATTCTGCGCCAAACGGAATTGTCTATATGGCAGCCGACAAAGGTTTGTTGGAATATGATGGAAAAACCTGGAAAAGTTTTACCGGGAGCGATGGGTTTACCCGTTCTTTGGCAGTGGTAAATGATTCGGTTATTTATACCGGTTCTGATTTGGATTTTGGCGTTTGGAATAAAAATAAATACGGTAATTTTGAATACCAATCCTTATATTCTTTTAAAGAAGAACTGTCCAAAATTAACGAAGAATTTTGGAACATTCATCAGTGGGGCGATAATGTCCTTTTTGTTTCAGCCTACAATATTTATATTTATAAAAACCGGCAACTTACAAAGATTGCTGCTCCCAACAAATTTACAGGTAGTTTTAATGTCAATGATACGTTGTACTTTGCCGACCAAAAATCGGGTTTATTTGTCTGGAATGAATTAAAACTAAAGCACCTTTTTGATGTGCCTGTTACAACCGATTTCGAAATATCCGGTATCTACCGTCAAAGTGAAAGACTTATTTTAGTTACCAAAAATTCAGGTTTATACAGCTATTTTAAGGAGAATCTAAGCCCTTTGAATAACCCGTTATCTCAATACCTCAAAGCTGCCAAAGTGTTTAGTTTTGAACAAATCAACCAAACTCACCTGGTATTTGGTACTATTTTGAAGGGTTTGTTTATCAGTGATTTAGACGGAAACATCATACACTACATCAACAAACACAAAGGACTCCCCAATAATACCATTTTAAGCCTTCACTATAGTCCTGCCGGAAAATTATGGTTGGGAATGGATTATGGTGTTTCATTACTCCATCTCCAAAATAATCTTACCTATTTTTATGACTACAGAGGAGATTTCGGAACAGGTTATACGGCAATCTTAAAAGACAGTATTTTTTTTCTGGGAACTAATCAAGGTCTTTACCAATTGGGCTGGGATAAACTGAATAACAATACTGAATTTAATAAATTTCAGCTTGTTCCGGGAACTGAGGGTCAGGTTTGGGCGATGAAAAACATCAACAACAAATTATTTATCGGACATGATAATGGATTGTTTTTTCTAAATGGCAACAGACTTGAACGATTGAGCAATCAAAAGGGAGTTTGGACGGTTTTGCCTTACAAAAACTATCTACTAACCGGAACCTATAATGGCATCGGTGTTTTAAAACAGTCTGGTAATAGTTGGGCTTTTGATAAGCAAATTGAACTCATATCGGGTTCTTGCAACCAACTTTTCATCGAAAAAGACAATATTCTATGGATAAATATCCCCAACTATGGGATTGTCAGGGCTGTTTTAAACAACGAGTTATACCCTGTTGAAAGACAAACTTTCTTCAAAAATACCTTTGAAGGTTACGACCCTTACCTAATCCTTCAGAAAAATGGAGTGTATGTTTTGACCGATAAATTTCAATACTTCTATTCTGAAAATGAAAATAAATTTACAGACCAAACCGCTATTGAACACGATAACAAGGTGGAAGGACTATTGCCCGGCATTTTTCAATCAGTACCATTGAATTCAGAGTTTGAGTTTTATCCGGTTTACAATGGGTTTGCCTTAAAATCTCTTAACAATAAAACCCCCAAAAGCAAAACATACTATAAACCGGTATTTAGAAATATGAATGTCTTAAACAATGATACCATCATTCCATTATTTCCCGGCGCAACAATCCCCTACCGGCTAAACAGTCTGAATGTTGAATTTATAGTACCAAACCAGGAGAATGTTTTATACCAATATAAATTGAATGAAGCCGGCAAATGGAGTTCATGGTCTAACGAAAACTCTTTTAAACTATTAAACCTAAAACATGGCAATCATATACTATCGGTAAAAGCTATGGTGAATGGAGAAATCACCGATTCCGAAAGTTTATCATTTAGAATTAGCCCGCCTTGGTTTTACTCGTGGTACGCCTATATTTTTTATACCTTACTTTTTATTTTGGTCGTTTTTATGGCTTATATCTGGCAAAAATTAGCCTTGAAAAAACAAGAAAAAATGCTAATCAATAAACAACAACAATCGCTGTTCGAACAAGAAGAAAAACATCAGCAACAACTTATATTGATAGAGCAGGAAAGATTACAAGCTGAATATGAACAAATAAAAATACAACTCAGAACCAAAACCTTAGAACTTGCAAATAAAGCAAAGGAAAATGAAGATAAAAACCGATTACTACTTGCCCTTAAAGAAAAATGTGAAACCGCCCTGCAAAATCCGGCCAACACAAAAAAAACGCTCAATGATATGCAACGACTGTTAGAATCCTATTTAATCGCAGAAGATAAAACATTCGAATTTCAGATTGACGAACTGCATCAGGAGTTTTTTTTGAAACTAAAAGAATTGTTTCCGGGCTTAACCATCAACGACCTGCGTTTATGTGCTTATTTAAAAATAGGGTTGAACTCGAAGGAAATCGCCGATATTTTAAACATTTTGCCTTCAAGCATCTATATCAGCCGTTCTCGACTAAGAAAAAAACTCAACATCCATACAGATGACGATTTGTATAATTATTTAAATTCTATTTAATTTTGAATTTTCGGGGTAAATCGGCTGGTTCCTAAATATGTAGAATTGTTTAAGAAGCTGTCCGAAAAGTCCATTTATTTTTTAATAAGGTATTAATAATTGCTGTGTAAATCATGTTTTCAGAGTAGTTGCTTTTTTTCTCGTAATCTTTACTTAATCGTCTTTTATGATAAAGCCATGCGAAGGTGCGTTCTACTACCCACCTGCGAGGCAAAACTTCAAAACCCTTTTGTCCCTCTTTCTGTGTTACGATTAACCATACCTAAGTCAGTAAATTCATCGCCACAGTTATTAGCTCTTCACCCTGATAACCGCTATCTGCCCAAACTTGCTTTATTCTACCACAAATACTTCTTAATACAGGACACTCTTTAATGCGTTCCATCAAACATATAGCACCTGCTTTTTCGCTTTTTGAAGCACTACACACATACGTTAAGTACTTGACCATATTTAGTTTGCATTAAAAGGGCTAAAATTGATTTTGAGATAATTGCCTATATTATCCATGCAACAATTGACAGCGTATAAGAGGTTATCTTTTTCGAGATAATCTTCCGGAACAAGCCACTCACACTTTAACTTTCGCCACATCGTTTCGGCGATATTCAAATGCGGCGAGTAAGTGGGCAGAAAAAAGACAAACAAGCCTCTGTTTTGCCAAATAGGCAGTAAGAGATTCAATAATTTAGATTGGTGGACACTGGAATTATCCAAGACAACAACGGTATGTTTTCTGATTTTAAGCGATAATTTATCCAAATGATTGACAATAAACTTGGCATCTATATTCTGTTGGGTGGTTTCCCAATAGCATTGATTACTTCTGCTAATCAAGCCCAATATATTGACTTTGTACCCTTTTTCTGTATATACAGCCACTTTCTCATCGGGGAATTGCCAGCCGTAGGGGACATATCCCTCGCTACTAACCCTGCTTTCATCGCCATAAAAGAGGTCTATCTGCCCTTGTTGTGACAACTTCTCCAATTCTTGCAAGTCCGATTTCTTCGACTGATAAATTTGCTCATCAGGCTTTCCTTTGCAACGCTTTCTTATACGTCTAAATCGTCCCCCAAGCTTTTTAAAAAACGTTTAAAAGTGCTCTTGCTTACTTCTTTTCCACTTGAAGCCTCCCATTCTGCCTTGGCGGTAGCTAATTTTTTGGCGATGCTGACTGACGGCTTCCAAGATAGCATGCTCATCCGATTTTTTATCAATAAGATACTTTTTCCCACGCCCCGGTTTGATGTATAAGCCTGCTATCCCATCTGATTTATACCGTTTTAACAAACTGGTCACACTCACATGACACATGCCTACTATGCTTCCTACATCTTTTGAATGCCGAACCTCAGCTTTCAACAAAATCGTCTGGCAGCGTTTTCGCAAACTATGGTTGTCTGATCTTTTAAACAGTGTCTCTAACTCTTTTCGACCTATTTCACTTAGAATAGGTGTGTTTACTCGTTCCATATCCGCAAATCCACAAAATAGTACAAACTATTTATGAAGCAATACTTATTCGCCAATAGTTTGAATAAAAATTGCCACTTTAACCATAACAAAAAGCCCTCACTATTTCGAGCAAGGGTTTTATTGGGGTAAATTCAAGTCACAGTTGCCTTAAATGAATTGTAAAGTTATTACGAGAGCTATAATGTAGGTGGAAAGAATGTCTGACGATTTATAGGTTGTAAGAAAGGTTTTTCGGCCAACTGAATGCGGAAACCTTGTCATACGTTAAGCAACTTCACTACTTCTATTTCAATTTCAAGAAAAGCAGCAATTTCCTGAACAGTTTTTCCTTTACTAAGTAGATTTAAAATAGTATTTCTTGTATCATTGTCTATTTCAGTATTATGGTTTTGTATAGTTTTATTTTCTTCATCGGAGGGAGATAAGACATCTAATAAACTTCGTATTTTATCCGCATTGCGAATAGATAAAAGTTTAATCAGATTACAAACATCTATTAGTTCTAAGAATGAGTTGTATATCAGTTTCTTTGATTCATCAGTATCTTCATACATTAAGACAAGTCTTTCAATAAAGTACGAGAAAGCATTATGACTCTCAAAAATAGAATATTCAGAAGCTATTTTTAATTGATAAACCAAATTTTTGGGAAGTAAATTATCAACAACTGATTTAGAAGCATTTAGCCTAGCTAATTTCTTTTCAATAATTTGATTAAAAAATTTAGGATTGTTTTCAAGAAGACTTTGTTCGCTCTCATCTGGATTAAGTTTTTTATTAATCTTGGATTGAAACTCTAACAAATTTAAATGATTACCAAGATATGCACCAGTATTAAATCTTGCAGTGTCATTGTCAAATGAATTAACAAGAGCTTTAGCAATTTGAGGGTCAGTTGAATGAGCAACATCAAGAATTTTCTTATAATTCTCCCTTAAAGATGGGCTATGAGGATTATTATTTATGGCTCTAATTAAGTTATCCAATAGTTGCTTTAATCCAAAACTATCAATACTTTTTTTGTGCAATGTAAAAAGTATCATTCCTATTCTCTCAACAGTATCTACAAATGATGGAAGATTATAAGCAGATTCAATTGCTTTACTAATCAAATGTTTTTTTTGTTTCATAAACTCATTCGGTAGCAGCTCAGCAATAGAATCCCACATATAAATCCTATCTGATAAATTTGGTATTTTTTCAACTTCTTGCAAAATGCTATCCCACTCTTCCCATGTTGGTTTAGATTTAATAGCAAGGGCATTTGACTTTACAAGTAATTGATAGCCATAGTGTTTAATATTGTTTGGGTCTGGTAGTTTAGTGTTGGCTATTTTTTCAAATTCATTCTTAATTTCTACCTTTTTCTGACTACTTATTTTTGTGTATTTAGACAATACAGATTTTCGTATATTAATGATCTGATGTGCTATAAAATAATCATTTTCCATTAACTTGACTAATTCTAATATTTTGCCAACTATATCATGGTCAATAGCATAATTTTCAAATTGGTCATCACAAGGATCATGAGGTAAACACTTTGTAAATAGAAATTTACAAATTCTTGAAAGTGCAATGTCTTTTAGTTTTTGATTTGGCAACTCATTTATATTGCGCATATTCTTATCATCAAAATATAAAACTACAATAACCTCTAAGATAGCACTTATGCGTTCATTCTTGTTTTTAATTTTTGAAAGTTTAGGAATTATGTAAGAGTTGATAAGTTGCTTTGGCAATTTATCATCTTTTGCCTTATGGATTATCCTTAAAATCAAAGATGACCATAAACTCATTTGTTGTCTCTCCGAAGGCAAAGAACCTATTAATTTTTCAATATTTTCGATATCCTTCTGTTCATAATTATTTTTCAAAATCAAACCAGAAAAAACTCTTATAGCAAGCTCAACAACTAAACTAAATATCTCGGTGGTATTGGGAGAATCTAATAATAAATCAGTTCTATCTTTTTCTTCCTTGACAGCACTTCTAGTTTTTTGGGCAAATTCTTTATTCTTCAGAAAAGCTGCATGATAAGCAATTTCAAAACCCAATTCTATCTTATAAACCGACTTCTCTAACTCATTCCAAGTTTGATTTAGTTTATTACAAATAATAGAAAAATCCTGTTCGTTTTGTTCGTAAATGGATATTATTTTAACGTATAAAAGACATTTGATTCTGTTATCAAACAAATTATCAACCTTTTCCAAATACTTTAAAAATTGATATATATTCACTTTTTCACTGTCTCTAAGAACTTCTAATCTATTTACAATCTCAGAAATAGCAATTTTTTGAATATCTACATCTACAATATTATCCAACAATTTATCTACTATTTTAGTATCAATTTTTTCAATACGTTGATTCAAATAGGTTGCCAAGGCTTCTAAAAAAGCATTATCTCGATCAATAGATTTATTTAATTTACGACAAATTTCTATTGCGTTATCGGGATATAATCTAACTAAATTTGTAATGATGCTTTGAACTATCTCGAAATGTGAAGCTGTTTGTTCTAGAATTTTATCTATATTATCATCAATCCCTCTTTTTGCGGCTTCTAAATATACATCAAGATTTTCCTCTTGATGTATTTGTTTAATTCTTGTAGCCTCATTTGCATAAATAGCGAAACAAGTGCATCTTATAGCTAAATCTGCAACTTTTCCAATTTCAGTATAGATGTCTAGTAATTTTTCTTCACCCTTCTCAAACTCAAATTTGCACAATGTACGTGCAATGAATAATTTAATTGCTAATAAATCATTAGTTCCTGAATTCGCCTCTATTGAAGCGGTATATTGCTCAATTTTTTCTACCAACTCATAGGCTTTATCCTTTTCTTTAAGATAAGGCAAAGGCATTGCAAAAATTTTATAATCGCTTGATTTTGGTACGTATCTATCACTCTTATCTACAACTAGTTTCAATCCCAATTCAATAATTTTATCTACGTTTTCATCTTTTTGATTATTTCCTATCCAGTTTCTAATCAAAAACATTTTTTGACTTGTGCTTTCTAATTGATTGATTTTCTCAATTATTTGATCTGAAGTTTGATTTTCAGATAGGTATAAAATTGCGTCTGCAAATTCCTTAATTTTTGGGTTGCGTATTTTTGAATAAACCTTTGTGTCTATATCTTCTTTTGACACGTCTTCTAAATTTTCTAAATTTGAATGAATGGAAAGAGATATTTGTGCTAACGCCCAATCAAAAGCATTATCATTGTCTAATATGCTTCCAGATAAGTCCTCAATTAATCGGAAAGCTAATTTGGGATTAGAATACATCAATAAAGATGCAATTTCCACTGCTGATTCTTTTATATTTTTAAAATTTTTAGACAAATCTATGTCATCGTAAAGCTCTTGAATGTTTCGTTGTATATCGTTGGGGATCTTTTCTTTTCGTTCTGTATATGCTCTTGCTATAAAAGCGAACATTTTTAGTTTATCTTCTTTTAAAAAAGCTATATTAGCCAAATTTTGAGCTTCCATATAGTCTTTCAATACAAGACTTGCTGCTATTTCATATTGCCATACAGTTGTTCGACTAAGTTCTTTAAGAGCAGATTTTAGAACAGAATATTTAAGTATTGTGGGAATATACTTGTTTTCTTTTTCGTCTTGAATCGCTTCAAGAGCCACATTAGACACACGACTTATATCACTAATTTTTTCGCTTGCTTTTAATATTTGTTTCCATCTTTCATCGGTCAATAGCTTCATTAAATCATCTTTCTTTCCCGTTTTTTTATACATTTCAGGTAATCGAACCAAGGAATCAATAGAATCCAAATCACTTAATAAATATTTAATTACAATTTCATCAATTTTCCTTTTGTAAGAGGTGAGTTTATTTTTAGCAAAATCCATGAAATCATCAAAAATAAATTCATACTTGCCTCTTGCATTTTTTTTCACAAATGAGAGAAATTGTAAAGAATTAATAATTTCTCTTTCGCTAAGTCCTATAATCTTTGAAATATCCTTTGAATTAAATTTTTCATCTTGAAAAGCAATTATTGCCAAAATTATTTTACAATTTTCATCAATATCATTCCAGAGATATTGAAAGATACTTTTTAGGTTTGATGGTGAAAGTTTGTCCGTAATATTGTCTACACTTATTCCTCGATTTTTTATTAAATACCTGAAAAATACAATCTTGCCTGCATTATTTTTACAGGCCTTATTTATACTCTCAAATTTCTCTGACGTAATACTAGAGCCAAAAACAACCAAGGATTCATCTTTTGAAAGAAATGGAATTTCATACTTATCGTATTGACAGTCTCGCTTTACAAGGTTCTTGTTCTGCTGTCCGCTAAGAAGTAGTTTTATATTTGTTTTGTCATAAGGTAATTTATCCAATATCAGTTCTTTAATCTCATTTTGCCTGTCTTGGCTTATTTCATCAAGTCCGTCTATGATAAAATAAAAAGTTTGATTGGGTTTATTTCTTATTCTTTCTGAATGTAGATAGTTTTTCAGCCAATCTTCATCTGTGTATAGGTTAATATTAACATTGTCTTCTTCTAATACACATCCTTTTTTTACAAAATGAAATTGATTACAAAACGCTTTAAGAATTGATGAATTTGAATATGTACTACTGTCCTTGCTATCAATAAAATATGCAAAACAATCATTTGGGTATTTTGCTACAAATTGATGTAAAATCGTGGTTTTCCCAATACCTTCCTCCCCCTCAATAAAAAGCACATCAAGATTTTTGATTTTATTTTCTATGGTTTGAATGATATTATCCCTTTTTACTTCATTTTCAACGTCAGGATTATATGCTCCACCACTTAGAGAAGCCAAATCTCTTATAGTCAAAGTTGAAGAAGGCTGTAAATCATTTGGTGGTATTTTTGTGCTAAGTTCATTGTAGTATTTGAAAGTAAAGTATAAATAAGAATTGACAGTATCAGTTATTAGTTCTTGAGATTTTCTATTAGTAAAAGACGGGTCATCGTGGATTTGAGAATTTCTAAAGTGATATGAAGAATGTAGTGCTTTTCCAAATTTTGTTGAATCTGTTAGAAAATTTGTTGTAAAGTGAGAAGATTGATGTGTCGGAGTTTCTATTTTTCCATTGACGATTGTAGCGTAAAATTCATCTTTTTGTGGAGTTTTTGGTATCGAAAGTTTAGAAAATAACTCATTATAGCACCAACCAAGTGCAATTGGTTTGGGTCTTTGGGGATTAGGAGCATAAGTCATTTCTATTATTTCAAACATTTTTTTAAGAAATGGTTCATACTTTGCAATTAGTCCGTCGAAAATATCTTTATTTAGCTGTCCATCAGCATATAATTCCAATTTTTCAAAAACTGACTTTGTTTCATCATGATTAGGTAATTTTTGTTCTAAAATGTATCTAAATATTTCTAGCCCTTTATCAAAATCAACTCCAACGAAGGCAGTAGTTGCAAAATCTTGAAAGTCTATAAGGATAAAATTTTCTTTTAGAGCTTTTTTAATTTTTTGCCAGTTAGCTTGGTTCTTCATTTTTTTAGTTTTCTTTTAGAATATGTGATTAATTGCCGTTCTTACAATGAGCCTTAACTTGAGTATAAAGGCAAGTTTACTGAGCACATTCACCCATTAAGGTTACACCCCTAACTCACAATCCGCAAATATACTAAATAATCAAAAAAGTCCCCACTTTACCAAGAAGGGGCTTTTAAAGCTATACAGTTAACTGTTGTTTAATTTCTACCGAACTCTAAATTGGAAAGGGTCAGACCAATAACTGTAGCCTTTCGTGCTGAAGGTTTGGGTTTGAAACCAATAAAGTCTGCCGGTAGTTAGTTCGGTTAAATAGAACGTGGCTTTTGTTTGAAGGGGAAGCTCAGTCCACGCAGTGTCGGGGCCTAAAGGATCGGGTGCGAAAAGAATTTGGTTTTGGATGGAGTTCGTCATTTTTTTTGATTTGATAATGGCATCTCCGCTTAGAAGCTGTCCGAAAAGTCCATTTATCTTTTTAATAAGGCATTAATCATTGCTATGTAAATCATGTTTTCAGAGTAGTTGCTTTTTTTCTCGTAATCTTTACTTAATCGTCTTTTATGATTAAGCCATGCGAAGGTGCGTTCTACTACCCACCTGCGAGGCAAAACTTCAAAACCCTTTTGTCCCTCTTTCTGTGTTATGATTAACCATACCCAAGTCAGTAAATTCATCACCATAGTTATTAGTTCTTCACCCCGATAACCTCTATCTGCCCAAACTTGCTTTATTCTACCACAAATACTTCCTAATACAGGACGCTCTTTAATGCGTTCCATCAAACATATAGCACCTTCTTTTTCGCTTTTTGCAGCACTACATACATACGCTATCGGTACCAAACCCTGCGTGTCTGTTAAAATGAAGCGTTTCCGCCCTTTTATTTTTTTACGGTCGTCATAGCCTCGCTATTCTCCTCCGCAACCGGTTGTTTTGACCGACTGACTATCAATCATTGCAGCACTTGGGCAACTTTCCCTTCCTGTTTGTCTGCGGTATTTGCTCACTAACAGGGCATTGTTCTTTTCCCATCTGCCTTCCTTACTCTATTTGGTAAAATAATCATGCACCGTTGACCAATTAGGAAGGTCATGGGGTATTATCTGCAACTGACAGCCGGTACATAACACATAAAAGATAGCAATTACCACCTCTTTTATTACCACTTTTCATGGACGACCACCCGGCTTTGCGGCAGGCAGTAACGGTTTCAACTTCTCCCATGCAACTTTACTCATATCACTGGGATAAGCCCACCGTTTTGAAACACTTGGTTTGGCATTTTTCTTGAGTTGTCTTTTAAATTTCTCCTTGGCTTTTTTATTTTATTCCGTTCCTTTGTATTTGCGTTTATAATTGATTGTTTTATGAAATTGTTGCTAACTTTTGCACAATTTTAATCGCTGTGAACGCATTTTATAGGCTTATTGAAATTCATTATGCCTCTACAGCCCTTTGTAAGATACTTTTCGGGCAGCTTCTAAGGAACAAACCCTCTTAGCACAAAAAATCCACGCCAACATAAATTGGGGTGTTTTTTTTTGTTCGATTAGAATTAATGGGCTAATAACCATTTTAAATATTCGGATTCTATAAGTACTGTTCAATTGCTTATGCCATTAGAGTTGCTGGCACAAATTTGCACCCTAACTTCTGCACCCGATTCAAACCCGGTAATCGAACGACAAGTTGTAATTAAATTTTGATAAATTAGGGTGGAGATTAGAAAAAAGAGGTCTCGCATAGTAAATAAAGAGCAATGATAGAATCGGTAAATGATGTTCTGAAAACAGTTTACAATTAAGAACACACAAGACATCGTTAACCGGAAAACGCAGCTACATATTTTATAACTGCGCTAATTGCTTATCAATCCTTGATAAAAAGCCATCTGTTTTTATCCCCAACCAAAATAATTACTCAAATACTATCCAATTTGTTGCTTAACATCACTTAAGGCCTTGTAAAATAAAGCACTAATTCCATATCTCACGTTAAAGTAAGGGGTCATATAAAACCCGTTTGTTTAAAAGATACAGAAAGACCGGATTAAATGCTTTTGGCAACCATTGGAAAGAAGGCTTTGTTAATTTGCGATACTTGAAAACAAAAAATGTTGTGAATGAACTGATAAGAGGTAGATTCAAAAATCCCTCCTTTGCTTATTACCAATTCAATGAAAAAGGGAACGGATCTGATATTTTACTCCAGCAAATGCGTTTTTTCTTTTTTTGACAACAAGGCAGCTTATTTTCTTTGGGCAAACCCACACAAACAACCCAACTATTTACCTCATTTGTTGTTAGGCTGTGGTGTAAAACCGTATATTTGCCCCTCAAAACAGGAACATCCATTCAAAAATATCCTTTAAAAAATGGCAGAAGTAATCAACATGCCCCTGATGAGCGACACAATGACCGAAGGTGTTATTGCAGCGTGGCATAAAAATATAGGCGACAAAGTAAGTTCAGGCGATTTGTTGGCCGAAATAGAAACCGACAAGGCAACTATGGAATTTGAATCGCCTGCCAACGGTGTGTTGTTATACCGCGCTCCTGAAGGGGAGGCAGTCAAGGTAAACGCTGTTTTGGCCATTATTGGCAAGGCCGGTGAGGATATCAGAGCATTGCTCAATTCGGGAGGAAGCGAACCGGAAAAGAAATCCCCGACAACCGAGGTGGTTCAAAAAACTAACGAGCAACCTGTTATTCAGGAAACAATGCCGGTTACAGCTATTGTCGAAACTCCCGCGACTGAGGCGGGAGACGGACGGTTGAAAGCTTCACCACTTGCAAAAAGCTTGGCCAAACAAAACAATATAGACATCAGTCTGGTAAAAGGAAGCGGAGAAGATGGACGCATCATCAAACGGGATATTGAAGCCTTTATTCAGACACCTGCTGAACAAAAGCAGCCTGAACCTGAAACAATTGACAAGACCTTAGCATTTTCAGGTACTGAAAGTTTTCAGGATGTACGGGTTTCGCAAATGCGCAAAACTATCGCCCGCCGGTTGGCCGAGAGCAAGTTTAGTGCTCCTCATTTTTACCTCACGATGGAGCTGACGATGGATAAAGCCATGGCCGCCCGTAGCAGCATGAATGAGTTTTCGCCGGTAAAAATATCTTTCAACGACCTGATTGTAAAGGCCGTCAGTATGGCTTTGCGTCAACATCCTGCGGTCAATTCTTCGTGGATGGGGGATTTTATCCGTTTTAACCAACATATACATATTGGTGTAGCGGTGGCAGTAGATGAAGGTCTGTTAGTACCTGTTCTTCGTTTTGCAGACAACAAATCGCTCAGCCAGATTGCCGCCGAAACCAAAGATCTGGCTCAAAAAGCACAAAACAAAAAGCTTGCACCGGCCGATATGCAGGGCAATACCTTTACCATTTCAAATCTCGGTATGTTCGACATTGATGAGTTTACCGCCATCATCAACCCGCCGGATGCCTGTATTTTGGCAGTTGGGAAAATTGCAGCGGTTCCTGCTGTAGTCAACAACGAAATCAAGGTGGTCAACAAAATGAAGATTACATTGTCCTGCGACCACAGGGTGGTGGATGGAGTAACCGGCGCTAAATTTTTGCAAACCTTAAAAGGTCTGCTGGAAGACCCGATCCGATTGTTGGTATAGTACAGAACCAGTTTGTTTTCAGGTTCTGAAATGTCCGCTTACCCTTTGTTGATGCCATTCAACAGCAACAACATCGTTTTTAACTCTTTTACCTCTTCTTCGAGGCGGCGCACCCTTTTTTTGAGTTTTTTAACCGCATCTTTTGAACCGGAGTGTTTGTCTGACTGATGTTGCTCGTTGCGAAGCCGTGCAAGTTCTGCTTCCCGTTGCAGGATTTCGAGTAGCTGCTTCCCTTCTTTCGGGTTCAAAGTGCCTTTTTCCTGAAAATCGGTCAAGACCTTTGCTACTTTGTCTTTGGCCAACTGTTTGAGCAAGCCCATACCGGCTTCAGTAATCGCCCGAATCAGTTTATCATCATTCCCATTGTTGTTCGAGTTGTTTTCAGGCATTTCCTTTGCCGGGGTTTCTTTGTTTTCCTGTTGCTCTTTCAGGTTGGTGATTTCGATGAATTTCGGATGTTGATTTTCCATGTCTGTTTATATTTTTACGGTTAATAGGTAATTTTTAGAATTTGATGCGTATTCTGTTCTTTAACAACAAACTGCCTCCAGTTAAGTCAAATTTTCATTCAAGGAACTTCGTTCAAAAGATTGGTCGCAAAATCTGACTTCCAATTACCTCTTAATGTGGGATTTTGCTTGTTTTCTTCCAGTAACTCCAAAAAAACAGTGCGAGAGATATGTCTTGCTCCGAGACTTTCGAGATGATCGGTATGTAGCTGACAATCAACTAAGGTAAATCCTTGTTGAGCAAGTTGCCTGACTAAGACAATAAATCCGTATTTTGAAGCATTGCTCTGAAAACTGAACATTGACTCTCCGTAAAAATGCCTTCCCAATGAAACACCATACAGCCCTCCGGACAGTTCACCGGTTTTGGTGTTCCAAACCTCAACTGAATGTGCGAACCCGGCCTGATGCAGATCCTGAAACGCTGTTTCCATGTTACGGGTAATCCAGGTGCCGTTTTGACCTTTTCGGGCAATGCGTTTACAGGCTTGCACCACTTCATTAAAACAGGTGTCAAATGTGAGGGTAAATTGTCCGTTTTTTAAAACCTGCTTCATGCTTTTTGAAACCTTGAGTTCGTGGGGATATAGTACAAACCGAGGATTGGGCGACCACCAAAGAATTGGTTCTCCCTTGCTATACCAGGGGAAAATTCCCTTGCGGTAGGCTAAAATCAGCCGCTTTACCGATAAATCGCCGCCAATTGCCAACAATCCATCGGGGCCGGCTAAATTAGGAGGGGGAAACACCAAATCTTTTGTCAACAAAAAAGGCATGTTTCAATTGGTTGGTTGTAGCAGACAAGGATAATCAAAAAAAGGGAAAAAACCAGTTTTGGGGTTAAAAGATAAGGAATAATTCTAAAAAAGCTTCCTGTCAAATTTTTTTTATTGATCAGTAGCGGGTCGAGGTCTGTTTCTAAAGATAAAAGGTAACCTTAGCAGGGGTACAATGGTTTATTGCAGGGGTGCAACAGGCTAATGCAGGGGTGCAACAGGCTAATGCAGGGGTGCTATAAGTCTATGCGGAGGCGATTTAAAGTGTTGCAGGGGTTCAGTGGTTCATTGCAGAGGTACAATGGTTTATTGCAGGGGTGTATCAGTTTACTGCAAGGGTGCAATAAGTCTATGTAGAGGTGATTTAAAGTGATGCAGGGGTGCGAAGGTTCATTGCAGGGGTACTATAAGACAATTCAGAGGGGCAATAAAGCTTTGTTGACCTGCAAAATAGTATTGCAAAGGACGAATTTGAGATTTATATTTTTGGAATTTAAAATCTGAACAATAGAAAGCCCGTTTTTAGATTAAACATGCAAATGTATGAAAGGCATAAAGGTATATTCGTTGTGTGGGGATGCCAATGTCAGAATTCAGGTTGATGGTATAAAAATAATCAGATTAGGAATGGCGGTTTCGGAATAACGGTTGTAGAGACAAGGCATGCCTTGTCTCTACCAACATGGAATCACCCCAGAAAGGAACCGCAGACAGCCAAATTCTGTCAGGAATTCAGAATTTTTTTCAAACCGTCAATCACATTTTCCCAGTTAGAGGCTGAATGTTTTGCTCGTGTTTCGTCATAATTGGATTGGGTAATTACGAGTTTTGTGAGGTTTTTCAGATCAAAAACTTCATACTGCACAAAGAGGTAATTTTCCGGCTTATCGGGTAGCCCGCTCCAATTGCTTAAATAGCTGAAGCTGAGTTTATGGAGTGGTTCAAACTCCAAAACGATTCCCTTGTCCTGATAAGCCATGCCGTTGTATTCCCCTTTAAAGTAAATCGGGTTGCCAACTACCCAATCGGTTTCCAGATTTGAACCAAAGAAATATTGTTTTACAATTAAAGGATTTGTCAAGGCCTCCCAAACTTTTTCAACAGGGGCATTGACGGTGGTTTCATAAACAGATTTGAAATCGGATTGCATTTTTAATCAGGTTTAAATTGAAAAGCTTTATTTAGATTCCTTTTTTATCCGGGCATTTCAATGGTTACATTTCCTTTTTTATGTCCTAAATCCACATAAGTATGGGCCAGTGTGATTTGATCTAACCGGAATTTTCTGTCAATCACCGGTTTCAGGAAACCACCTTCTACCAGTTTTTTTAAAAAAACCATATCTTCGGCAGTCGCTTTTGCTTCACCCATAATGACTTTTTTGCCTTGGGTTAAAGAAACCCAAAATCCTTGGAGGGCTTCGATAAACATGGCAGAACCTAAAATCAACACTTCATCTTTTTTGACCAGTTTGCTGATTTTTGTAACTGAAACTTTATTTACTGTTTCGAAGATAATATCAAACATAAAACCGAGATACGCAACATCTTTGTTGGTATAATCCAAAACTTTATCGGCTCCCAATGATTTGACTAAATCAATATTTCCGGTACTGCACACACCGGTAACCGAGGCTCCAAAGTATTTTGCAATCTGTACAGCAGCAGAACCTACTGCCCCTGAAGCACCGTAAATCAAAACTTTTTGTCCGGACTGAATATTTGCCTTCTTTAAAAAATAGAGTGCAGTATGTCCGCCAAAAGGGATTGAGGCGGCTTCTTCATAATTAACATTACCCGGCATCTTTGCCATTACGGCAGATTCCGGAAGGCTGATATATTCGGCATAAGTCCCCATTTTAGTGTCCGATAAACCAAACAATTTGTCCCCTTCTTTGAAAAGTGTTACCGAATTGCCGGTTTTAACCACATCTCCCGCAAAGACAACACCGAGTACCGGTAGGCGGGGCTTAAACAACCCAAATAATAGGCGTACTAAAAAAGGGTCAGCCTTCCGCAAACGGCAGTCTCCCGAATTGACGGCCGTTGCTTTGATCCGGATTAAAACATCATGATCGCCAACTTCAGGCATATCTGTTTCTGTTAGTTCCAAAACATCCGGTGCTCCGTATTTCCTGTAAACCACTGCTTTCATTTTTCCGTTTTCCATATAGCGCTAAATTTTATAGAAGAATCACATCATTTAGTCAGAACCTTATGCAGATTTTCTCAGCACAGCCTGATTAAATATTTTTTTGCAACAGTGTTCAAATTTACATCAATTCTGACAAGAATCAAAAATATTTCCGGTTTTGTGAACGCCAAATTGCCAGATGAGAGGGTTTGAGAGAAAAAACAATGTTTTCAGAAACAGAATTGACAAATAAAAGATTTTAAAAAGAAAGTTTAAATCCTGAAAATCTTTTTCTTTTATAATTCAGGATAAATTTCTTTTTTTATTGAAAATCCTTTTCTCTGACTCAGTAACTAACAACAAAAAAAGGAAATAATAATTAACGCGCTAAGGCACTTTAATTATTATTTCCTTTTTTAAAATCCTTTTTTAGAATTTGATGCTTTAAATTTCAAACTGATTCAACAATTCTTCGAGTTGGTTCAGCCCCATTGAGAATCCTTCTTCAAAGCCCATTTCAACCAATTTCAGCAAATCTTCTTCTGTGGCAAAAATTAGTTTGGCTTCTACTCTTGTTCCTGTTTTTGTTTCAATAAATGTATTGAGCCATGTAGATAAAGGCAATGCTGTGTTTACATTTCCTTCTTCATCACAAAAGGCATCCTCTATTTCAAAACTGACGAGTGGGGAAATCGCTAAAAAATTAGCCCGCGCCCAATGTTTGGTATTATCCGGCCCCACCATGGCGTACATCCAATATCCGCCAACGATAAAGTCCATAAACTTAGTCTCTGCTTTCCATGGTTTCGGTGCCCACCATTGATCCAATATTTCTTTTTCTGTAAAAGCGCGCCAAACGGTTTTTAGCGAGGCATTAAATTCCCGCGAAATCAAGATGGATTTATTGGCTAAATCCTTTGTAACCTGTGTTTTGTTTTCAGTGTTCATTTTTAAAAAAATTTGAGTTAGTGGAATATATGTTGTCAGATTGATTAAAAAACGCTGCACACTTTTACCGGGAATACGCTATCAAACCGGTATTTTTTTTCATTTCTTCTTAAAAATTTGAAAAAATGCTTTCAGCAACTAATTGGTTGCAAATATAAGTGCAACATTTCGGTTGCACAACATTTCATTAAAAAAAATTTTCAGAGGGGAGGTAATCGGACAATACTTTAAGGATAAAGGCTAAAGTATCTATGAAATCCTGTAGTTTTAAGCCTGATGTCTGAATTTCAGAAAATGTTAATCATTGGTGGTTTCCAGTTCAATCAGCCTGCGGTAGAACAGGCCTAAAGCCAAAGCTGAGGCGATACAAAGTGCTGCCATTATCAGGAAGGAGTATTGAATATGGTTGACAAAGAAAGTGCCGGAAAGCAATCCGATAAAGCCGAATCGCATCAATACATTAATTACCTGAAAAACGCTGGAAGTGCGTCCGATAATCTGGTTGGGAATATGGTTGAACAGGTAAGTTACACGCATAATTCGCGCACCGGCGTTGGCAAGCCCCAACAAAAATGCCATCAGGTAGTAAATGCCGACCTGCCTGTTGAAAATCAGAATGCAGAAAGCAGAAGCCGACAAAAAGGCCATCAGAATATTGCCTTTCACCGTTGCTTTTTGGGAAAAAAGTTTTGCCACAAATAGACCAGACACAATAGCACCTACTGCAAAAGCCACATCCCCGATGGCATAAGCATCGGCTGAGGCGTGAAGATAGTTTTTGACAAAGTTGGGCATGAGTACAAAATTGAGCACCATGGTTGTTACAAAAACAAAGTAGGAAAAATTGCCGAATAAAAAAACGAGCGGGTTCTTATTTAGGAAGCCGATGCCGATTTTGAACCGCTCTTTGATCGAAAGGTTTTCGGGATGCCGGTTAGATTGAGGAGTATATTTGATGGTTAAGATGAGTAGAAAAGAAACTAAGTAAGTCAGTCCGTCGAGCAGGAACACTTGGTGCAGACTCCATTTTTTGATGGTGAACGGTATATATAAGGTATAACCTGCAAAATTGTAATCACCTTGTGGAATTCCGGTCAGAAGCAGAGCGGCCAAACCACCGGCGAGGGCGTTGGTAAACTGCCCCTGAATTTCGAGGTAGGAAGTAATCCGGGAATAATCCTGACGGCTGCTGATTTCCTGTGCAAAAGCATAAAGCGCGGGGTAATGGATATTGTAATTAAAAAATGTCGTCAAAAAAACCAATGCCACCAATGGCACCGGCAGACTACCCCAAATATATCCGGTGAGTGCAATGCTCAACAGGACTAAAGCACCGGCCATGTTTTCGGCCAAAAAAATTCCTTTACGACTGTAGTGGTCTATCAATGTGCCTGCATACAATCCCCAAAACAAAGAAATAAAGGTGGCAACAGCATAGATAGCGTTGAACAGCGAAATTTTTTGAAGCACATCGGCAAAATACCAGGGCACTGCCAACATACTGATGCCCTGTGCTGCTCCTGAAATGGTATTGGCGGCAAATAATCGCAGGATAGCGGACTTGTTTTTCAAACCGGTATTTTGGCGGCAAAGTTAAACTTTTTAAAATGCCGGAACTCATGAATTTTCAGATGACCATCTATTAAAAAGGGTTACTCAGGCATGGAAATAAAATGCAACGAGAGTAAGAAGGCAATCTGTTTTTTTGGCATATTTATTGCTGCAAAACTGTTGGATATTCCGCTATTTAGAGATGGAGGCTATAAAATAAAAGCATACAATACTTAGTCCTTTTAAAATCCTAAGAAAAAGCCGTTTTAGTCTGTTCATTGAAAAAGTCAGGTATTCGTGCTCTTTAACAGTAAAGTTTAACAACAGATGCCCGGAAATAAGTAAGTTATTTGTAAAAAAAACATCGTTTTTAGAAAATGATTACTGAATAACCAAAAACGTATTTAGCTTTGCGCCGTGATTCAGCTTTAGAAATAAGTCAAAACAATACTTAATTACCATAACAACAAAATAATATAATGGTAAGATGCGCACATTTTTTAGAAATGTCCGTATCTTGCAGCCCGAATTTGTAATAAGTAATCCGATTGATGAGGAAAAATATCTTTTTTGGAATTTTTATATTGATGGTTGTGTTGCAAACTTCATGCAGCGAAGAAGGGAGCAAATCAGGGCAAAATGAGCAGCCAAAGATGAGCAGTGCAGATTCGACAGCTACTGCCAACAAAGCAAAAAGAGCGCAAGATATCGTGAACCAGGCTGTACAACTTGCAGGTGTGTATTGTAAATGTTCTGAGCGGGTGGCAGAAACCTCTCGGAAAGAATGTAAAGGGCAAGTATTGGGAGCAGTAAATCAAATTACTGCAGTGTTGAAAGGAGCAGAAAAAGATGCTTTTGAAGCTACTTATAATGAAGGAATAAAATCTTGCAAATAAAATTGTCCTACCCATTTTTAATAAATTTTTAAAACAACCAACAATGAAGAAGTTACTACTTGTTCTCGCAACAGTTGCTTTCTTTTCTGCCTGCAGCGGAGAGAGTAAACCTGCAGACACCAAAACAGAAGAACCGACGACTACGACAACCACAACGACTACGACAACCCAAGCTGCTGATACTACTGCTGCAGCAAAGGCTGACACGACCGCCGGCGGTCAATAGTCTAAATCGCGCTAACATCTGAAGGGAGTATTTAACGGCAATATTGCTGTTGAATACTCCTCTAAGGTGTCTGAACACACAGTAATGATGCCATTATGGCCGACCCGAAAGAAAAAAACAAAAAAATCATTTCAAAAATCACAACTCTGAAAACTCATGTTTCTAACCACTATTATGAAACGACAATTTGTTCTGCCGCTTATCTCAATCGTATGGTTGTTTGTCATTAACGCATGTAACAGCAACAAGCAGGCACTTGATTCAAAAAACGGACAGGTGCAAAGCAAGGAAACTGTTGAGAAGACATTAAAACCCGGTCAACCTATAGAAGCCGGAGATACGAATACCTATAAAACTGAGTATGGAAGCGTTAAACTTCGGCGAAGCCCCGAAGATATTAAAGCAGCCGAAGACAGGGAAAAAGCGAATGAACCGATTATACGTCAACAAAGAATATTGGAATTTGCTGAAATGATGTCCGGAAAATATTGCGCCTGCAAAGGAAGTAACAGCGAAGTTAAAGCCTGTCAGGAAAAAGTTCAATCAGAATTGGATGCTGTGATGAATGATACATCTATGGGGCTTACTAATGATGAAAAGAACCTGATAAAAAGCATGTTCGGAACAGCTACTCAAAACTGCAAATAAAACCGGTATCAGACCAGTTTTTTTCTTAACCCATAACCATGTAAATTGTACATTTTTTGAGCAGGACAGACGCAAAATCAAAATTTCTTCCTTTACTTTGCATTTCGGATGAAAAATTGGTGTGAAAATTGAAGGATGTTCTTTAATTTTGCGCCGTTTAATGAGAAAAATGAACAAATTACAGACACAAATTTGAATTATTTATTAATTAATCACTAACTTACGAAAAAAAGTTAACTAATTCCCGAATAAAAATTGTTTAACATGAAAAAAACAGTACGGACGGAAACATGGCGTGCAGGGGCAAAATATCTTTTTGCCCTCCTAATTGCATTCGTCATCGGTAGTAATTATACTACCACTCTTGTTGCCCAGCCGGCTACTGCTAATTACACGATTGGGGTGAATGTCACAAACCTCACGTGGAATTATCCGGAAGCTGACTGTGCTATTGATATTAATGTTTGTGCAGGAATCCCTCTTTCATCGGAATCAAACGGTGAATTCGGATTTATTGTAGCCGGACATGCTTATCCATTGCCTCCCGGTGCATTTCCTAACACAGGTAGTTATGTTGCAAACTACAATGGGGGCACTCCTATTAATGACCTCATTGGGCTTACGCTCATTAATGTAGGCCAAAACGTAGGTGCAGCATTGGCAACAGGCTACACCTTCAGCTATGAAGCCTGGGAAAATGACTGCGGCGAGTTGTTCCAGTTTGAAACAGGGATAGCTTGTGTTGGTAACACCGACGATTCGTTTGCTAACCCCTTAGTTTTCCTTGACTTCTCCGCAATTGTTCCTGTAGATGGTGCCGGTCAGCCTATTGCCGGTACTTATAATTTTACAGCAGGACCCTTTGCCGGTGGTGATGGTAGCTTCTATGGCGGAACTTTTTCCGTTGTAGTTCAGGCAAGCGCTCCTTCATTGGCTACCTGCACATTGGATGCTATAGCCCCCGATGGCTTAGGCTACAACTGTCTTGGCACGCCCGACCCCTTCACCGGTGTTGAGCAAGCCACTACTTCCGTAAATATTTTTGGCGGCCTTGGCCCTTACAAAATTTTGGGTGTAGGCATTTATGCAGTAGGTGGTTTCAACTACCCCGGTATTGCTAACGGCTTCCTTGCTCAAGGCGATGCTTTTGATTTTGGAATTGACCCATTTGGACTTTACTGGGATCCGGCAGTATTGGGAGGAACCTTCCCCTTCTTAGTCAACGCCAACCAACCCTGGCAAGTTCTTATTCAGGATGCAAGCGGTTGTATTGTAGCTGTTGAAGGCAACTTTGATACCCCCAATACCGAATTTGACGGAGTTGACGGTGGTACCTTGTGTGAAGATGATCCTATCCTTACCTTGTTTGCCGATGCCAACACCACCAACCCCTTAGCTCCCGCTTTCGGTACGTTTGCTTCGTTCCCCGTTGCAGGTGCTATCGTAAACGGACCTAACGGAACCGCTACTTTCGATCCTTTCGTAGCAGGTCCCGGTCGTCATACTATTACTTATTGTATTACATTTAATGCAGGTAACTGTACTTCTTGTACTGAAAAAGTAGTGTATGTATTGCCCGTATTCTCTATTGCTGATGTTCAGGTAACCAACGTATTGACTTCTATCTGCGTAGGCGGTGATGTTCAAACATTAGTTTCTGACGGTATTGCCAATATTGATGCCGACTTTACCGCTGCAGGTCTTCAGGGACTTGACCCGGGTAATGTAATCAACGAATTGAACGACTATATCAGTTGGAGTGGTCCCGGTGTAACCGACCTCAACAACGGTACAGGTCAGGCTACCTTCGATCCCGCAGTTGCAGGCGTAGGTACTCATGTGATTAACGTAACAGTTGGTTATACCAATTGCCCCACTACTTATCCTTTCGCTATCGAAGTATATCCTGACTTTGACCCGCAATTGGGCGAAGATTTGGAACTTTGCCAGGTAACCGGTGATGTATTGAACCTGATTGACCTCTTGTTCATCTTCCCCAACCTTCCGCAACTTGACCCCGCTACCGATTTCGGTGGTGTGTTCACTGTTAACGGCAACCCCATTGCAGGTGCTGAAATTACAGTTACTACCGGTCCCGGTGGAACTCAGGTATTCAACATTACTTATTGCGGTGGTGATCCTGCTATCGGTTGTGAGTTCTGCGATCAAGCGGTTATTACTGTTCAGGTAGCTCCTGAAGCTGATTGGAATTGTAACGAAGAACTTGGTCCGATTATCTGCGAAGGTGCCGGTACTGATGGTTCATTTAATGTAGATCCTTCTTTGAACGACCCGTTCTATGTAACCGGTGGTCCCGATTTGCCAACTCCTAACGGATGTGCAGTTCAACCTACTCCCGTACTCGAATTGTATGGTGCTTATGATTTGGACGCTCTTTCATGTGTAGGTCCGCTAATCGAAACTCAAACTCAATCGCTTACCTCACCTGCTTTTGCAGCTCCCGGTACTCAAAGTGTTGCTGTTTCATTTACCGGCATTCCTGATCAGGCAATTATCGAGAACCTCGAAATCTCTATTGCTTATGAAGGTACACAACCTACATCACAAGGTGATATCAACTCATTAAACGTTACTGCCGGTCCCGGTGGAGCGATTTCAGTAATGTCATGGAGTGATGCTGCTTGCGGACCGAACGTAGGTCCCGGTAATGACCCCGATGCAGTAGGCAACTCTGGTTTAGCCGGTGGTAATGACCACTTCGGTTTGAACAACATTGAGGATGCTGCAGCATTCGATGGTTCTGATGATAACAACGATGGCGATGGTACCGGTCTTTGCGGTAACAGCACTATTATTCACAGTTTTGGTCTTGAGTCTGGTTTCATTGATCCTGCTACAGGTCTTCCGGTTTCTGGTGTCATCACTCCTGATGGTTCTACCATACTTGACTGGTGCGACATCGTTCGTGCAGGTGGTTTGATTTCTGATGAGTGCCAAGGTTTCCCCTTCACTTTGACTGTAAACTCAAACAGTGCTAACTGGAATATCTCAATTTCAGTAACCGTTACTTATACCATTGGTGAATATCGTGCCAACACACATGAATTCTTCGATGCTAACTCAAATCCCTACACCTTACCTTTGCCTTATGACCAAAACGGTGACGGCTTAGTGGATGGCGACGGCGAAATTGCTGCCGGTGTTTACTATCAAGGTAATGGTAACTGGACATTTGATGCCACTGATTTGGAAGAAATCAGCGAAATCGAAATTACTCAAATCATGTACGGTTGCCAGTTGATCGGTGACGAATACTGCAACGGTACTGAAACCCATGCATTCTGGGTTGTTGAAAGTTTTGATCCCGCATTAACCGAAGCTGAGGCTTGTGAAGAAGATGATGACTGTCAGTTTGATTTGACTTCTATGATTGGAGGTACATTTGCTCCCGGTTTCAACTTTAACGCAGGTGAATTCTTTGCTTCGTTTGGTTATCCCGGTGGTGCTCAGGTGCCTGGTGGTCCTGCTCTTCCCACAGTTGATTACAATCAATTTGTAAGTGGCGATATCATTGATGTTTGTGGTGTACGTGATGCTACAATTGCAGAAGCTGCCAACATCGCTGCTGCTGTTTGTGCTGTTGCTGACGGAACTGCTGCTGACGAGGCTGCTGCCGAAGCTGCTTACGATGCTGCTGCTGCTGCATCTGCCGCAGATCCCGGCAACGTTGCTTTAGCTACTGCTGCTGCTGATGCTTTCAACGCATGGCAAGCCGCTATTTCAGCAAACAATACCGCTCAGGCTAATTGTGCTGCTGCTACAGCTATCGCTGATGGTTCTTATGACTTCATTCCTGTTTCTATTTGCTACAATGTAGGTACTGACCCAACTTGTGGCGGTGGACAAGATTGTAATGTATTGACTATCTATCGTCAACCCGATGCAACTTTCAGTTTCCCCGAAACTGTTTGTACCGGTTCAAGCTATACAGTAACTCCTGTTGAAGCAGGTGGAACATGGTCAGGTACTTTACTTGGTGTAGTAACTGTAAACGGAGGTCAGGTTGATGTAACTGCAGGTACTCCTACAGGCTTATATACCTTGACTTATTCGTTAACCAACGGTTTGTGCTCTGATACCTATTCTTTGGAAGTAGCAGTAGTTAATACTCCTGTTGCCGTTTCACATGATGGTACAGTTTGTACGGGCTCTATCACTAACCTTACTCAGTTTGTAGATGGTTCATCTTCATTGGGTGGCGTATTCAGTGGTAGCAGTGCTTCTGGTCAGGTAGTAGGTGGTGTGCTTTTAGCAACCGGTACTCCCGGAACTGTTTCTGTTACTTACACAATCGGTCAGGCAGGTACTACTTGCTCTGCATCTACTACCTTCACGATTACGGTTGTTAGCCAGGCTAATGCCGATTTCGATTTACCCAGCTACGTATGTACTGATCAAACCTTTAACCTTTCTACTTTCTTAACGCCCAACACCACTACCGGTGGTACGTTTACGGCTTCTGCAGGTACTGTTAACGGTAATCAATATACTTCTCCCGGCACTACTCAGGTAGTTTATATTACCTATACTGTTGGTGATGGAACTTGTCAGGTAAGCGATACTGAAGCATTACAAGTATTTGCTCCCGAAGATGTTCAGGTTGAATCTTATGGTTTCGTTTGCCAATCAGCCGGCAATGGTTCTCATATCAACCTTACTCAATATTTACCCAGCGGAAGCGGTGTAATCAATGGTGGTACTTTCACAATGGGTACTGTTCCTCCGTTCATCTCTGAGGTAGAGTATGACGCTTCTTCTAACGCAATGGAATATGTAGAGGTAATGGCTGCAGAAGGTACTGACCTTTCTGACTATGCTATTTATTTCTATGAGCGTACCAATTCAGCCGACAATACCGATTATGGTAACGTAGATGTTGACGGTGGTGTAAACACCGGAAAAGCAAGCGGTCGTTTGTATGGTATTATGCGTTTGAACTACGAAGTTGGTAACGTACCCAATGGCGTTCGTCAACCCGATCCTTTATATCACACCGACTATAGAGGTGTTGTTGTTGCCAACGGCGGTCCCAGCTATAACTGGCATCCTGATGGTGAGCCTGATGGCGCACCCATTGACGATGTTGATGTTATTTCTGACAACGTAACTGTTGCGGCTTCTAACGGTATCGCTTATGGTGCTGTTGCTTACGACCCGATTATTGATGTTCAAGCTGGTCCTGCCGGTCTTGCTTTGGTCAATATTCGTCAGGCTGCATGGCGTTTAGGTTACTCTAACGAAGAGTTTGACGCAATGTCTGCCGGTTCTTTAGACTTCTTACACTTCCTGACCCGTGAAATTGACTGGAGAAACAACGACGATGTACTTCAGTTTGTTGGTTACGGTTTAGAAGGAAATACCAACTTAGGTATCTTCTCTGCATGTAACGGTCCTGCAGGTACTATGGTATCTGTTGACTTGGGTGTAGTTGACAATGGCGGTAACAGCCGTTCAGTTCAATTCACCAACGCTTGCTGGCAAGTTCCCAATGTTACTGATCCTCAGTTAGCTTATGATGACACCCCGCCGTACAGCACCTTCCAGGGTAACGCTGCCGGTCAAAGTGGTGGAACAGGCGGTAACGCAGGGGTTATTAACTTCGGTCTTAGCGCATTAGGTGGTGATAACTACTACTATAACTACATTGCACCCAATGGTGATATGTTCAGACTTGAGCGTTTGTGCTGGCAGTTATTTGCTGTTGGTCAAAACGTTGGTCAAAACACCAACCACCCCAACGGTTGCAAATTCAACGGTTACACTCCGTTTGAAATCGAAGAATTTGAAGTGGATAATGAACCCGGTGGATTGTCAAACTTAGACGAGGAAATTGTACATTTCAACTGTGCAAATCCTGTTTATACCCTTCCGTTCGCTTATCAGGTTCCTCCTACTTCAACCAGTTGTGGTTCAACCGAAGGTATCTTCTACTTAACCATCTTGATGGATATCGAAGACCAATGGAGTGCTCCCGAAGCCCCTGTATGTGCTAACTCTGGTGAATTCAGCTTGACTGACCTCATCAATGACGAAGTACATTATATCCAGCCCTATACAAGAACAGGTTCTTTCGAAGCTTCATTAGACACTACTTTGGAAGAAAACATGCCTGCTCCTTATTTGTCTGAGATTCACTATCAATGGTATGCTCAGTACGGTGTAACACAAGTTGGAACTGATGCCAGCAACGAAGCAGCCAACGCTGCTGATGATCACTGTATCCTTTACAACTTCTACGCAGGTTTGAACACTCCTTCTAACGCAGACGATGCTTACAACCAATTGTGGATTTGTGAAGGTATTGAAATTTCTGCTCCGGTAGGAACTGACTTATCTTGCTATCAATTGGCGTTCTTCAGAGAAAACATCTTACCCGATAACGAAGCAAATGGTATCGGTGTAAACGTTACTTATGTTGGTCCTGATGGATTATTACATCAAACCAATGTAGCTCAGGGCAACTTCATGCAATTGTATGGTACAATTGATAATGATAACACCAACCCGCCAGCAGGTAGAATCTTGTATGCTCCTACGTTCAACAACTACATATTTGGTGGTAATAACGCTGCAATCAGCGGTGTTCCTTACTATACAGGTTATGTACCAGCTCCTATTGGTGTGAACCCAACTCAATGGTTTGGTTTAGGCAATGAGCCTGTTACAGGTGGTCTGTTCGAAGACGTTAACAACAACGGCTTATATGACCTTGGTGATGTTGCTCTTGATGCAACTGACTTCCCATGGGAACGTGCAACAGAATGTAGCCAAACTGCAGGTGCAGGTTCACGTTGGTTCCCGCTTGTCAATGTCCCCGACAACGTTGGTGGTGTTGGTTTGTGGAACAAATGTACCGGCGAAATTCTTGAATTCATTAGCTGGGGTGGTGACCTTTGCGTTTACGACAAAGAAGGTTTCTCATTGGCTTATGGTCCATTCGAGCAATTAAACTCTGCTGTTATTGACACCACTCAAAGTTCTGAAAGCGGTGGTGACCAAAGAACACTTCAATTAGTACACTGTAACCAACTTCCTTCTGAAGTACAAACTGCAGCTTGCGGTTGCGATACTCCTGAAAGTTCAATTTGGGTAATCGTATTCAACGGTGGTGCATTTACTGTTCCTGCTTGTGGAGCTGAAGCATTCGTAGTTGAAGATGTAGCTTACAGTAACTCAATCGGATACTATAACTGTACTGCAGATGAAAATTGGTTTAACGATCGTTACACCGTTACTCTTGACCTTACAGGTAATACTGAATTACCCAACGATGCGGTTATCACCAGCCATACGGTTGTTGTAACTATCGGTACCGGTAATGCAGGCGACTTCCAGGTTTATACTTATACGGTTAATTCTGGTAACTGCAACTCTTCAACTGTTCAATCAGGTTCAACCGGCGATTGGGATATTCATGACGATACCAACTGGAACAGCAACATTTGTAACATCGGCGATTTGAGCTGGGCTTATGAGCCGGGTGAAATTTGCGAAAACTGTGCATCTGTTTTGGATAACGCTTGTATCCGTGGTGAATTCATTGATGCATTCCCGTATCAACTCGGTAACGGTGGTGACAACAACGTTGACTACACAGGTCAGCCTTATGGTTACAACTTTGATTGCAACGAGCCATTCCAACCTTCACCAACCGACGAGTTATCTGCTCCCGGTATTCAAGACCTTAACGATGGATTGTGGGAAACTGCATTCTTCGATGGTAATGGTGAAGACGCTTTGGATAATGACTGCTATGTAGGTGAATGCACCGGTTCTGCTAAAACCACTTATACGGTTAGCGATCTGTCTGCTTATATCTATGAAGGTAACGTTATTCAATTCCAGGAAGATACTTGCCGCAACTTAATTGTTGAGCCTTCTACCTTTAATGTTAGCATCCGTGTTATCATTAACTATCGTCAGTGTACTCCTACCGGTAACTTCTATTCTAACTTGGATCAAGGTGGTGCAAACCAACACGCTCCTTCGTTCGGAACAAACATTACCAACGGTCCGGTTACATTGAACACCGAAGACTGGGATAATCCTTTCTGGCAATTAAGCCCCGAATGGTTGTATAACAACAACATTATGGATGTAGAGGTGAACTATAACACCACCAACTACAACCAAATTGAAGCTGATGACGTAACAGATGACTTAGCTTGTTTGGATATTGCTAACCAAACTGTCCGTCAACAAGAAATAACCATCTTACCTGGCGATAACGCTGCATGGTCAACTTCTTCTGTTAACGCTTGTACAGGTGATGTGATTGACTTGGCTGCTTTAGCTAGCCCCGCTGGTGGTACATTCTCAACCGGTTCAGGTTCATTCAATGCAACTACCGCCGGAACATTCACCGTTACATATACAGTTAATGGTGGTACAGCATGTGCTGACAGTGATGTATTAACTATCGTAGTTGAACAATCCGGTTCAGTAAATACAAGTGGTATCCCCACTTCAGTATGTAGCTTGTCTTCTGTCAGCTTACCTGATGCTTCTTGGAGCGGTAGTGGTGTAAGTGGTAACACCTTCACTCCTCCTGCTGCCGGAACTTATACACTTAGCTACAGTGCAGGTTCAGGCGCTTGCGGTGTAAGCGGTAGCGTAACCATTGAAGTTCTTGAGCCTATCAGTGTTAGCGAAAGCATTTCACAAGATGATTGCGCAGCTAATAACCAATACACTGTAACACTTACTATCTCTGGTGGTAGTGGTAGCTACACTGTAAACGGTCAGGCTATTGCAGGTAATACTTATGTAGGTAACTATCCTTCAGGAGACGTTTATACCTTAATTGTTGACGACAGCAGTGTTTGTGGTTCAGTAGTTGCTACGGGTACATCTGAGTGCCCCGCACAATGTGCTGCCGATGCAGGTACCTTGTCGCTCTTACAATCAGGTTTATTCTGTGCACCTGATGGTTTGACCGCATTTGTAAGTGGTAACAATACGGATGCAGGTTATGCCGGTATCTTTGTATTGACCAATAATGCTACCGGTGTTGTTGATCAAACCTCTTTGAGTGGTAACTTCCCATTCATCAGCGTATCTGGTCAATATCGCGTATGGTATGCTAATATCTGTCTTGCCGCATTCCCAGGTGGCTTACCTTCAATCGTTCCCGGTGTTACTACCGTTGATGAGATTATGGGTATTGTTATGGGTGCTCCCGCAGGTGCAATTGATGTAGCTGGTCCTATCACAATTGACGTTGTTAGCGATATCGTAATCGAAGTAACTCCTGTTTGCGATGACGTATTGGGTGGTTATGTACTTCAAGTACGTATCTCCGGTGGTGCTCCGCAATACAATGGTGCAGGTTCTTACGGTGTTGTTCCTCAACCGACCGATCCATTCGACTTCTTCTGGGATGCCGATGCAACTGCTAACGGTTATGTAGAAGGTGTTATTGACAATGGCGGCACTCCGTTTGCTGCCGGTCAGGTAGTAGCTGTAAGCGTTACCAGCGATGGTAGCTTGTGTTCTGCTGCTGTAACCCTTACCATTCCTGAAGTTGATTGCGGTTTAGGTGCCGGTAATGACTTCGCTGCTACTTTAGTAGATGAGCCTATCTCATTCAACGTACTTGGCAACGACTACGGTTTAGGTATTCAGGTTATCAATGTTATCCAGCCGCTCAATGGTTCTGTCATTTGGGATGCTGCAGGTAACTTCACCTATATTCCTAACCCGGGTTATATTGGTAATGATGTGATTACTTACGAAATCCAAAACCAATTTGGATACACCAGTTCAGCAACTGTAGTATTAACAGTTGGTTCAGTTGGTGCTCCTCTAAACGTAATTTGGGATCGTGAGTGTATCAACAGCAATACCGAGTACACTGTATATGTTAACATTCTTGGTGGTGTAGCTCCGTTCACTGTAACCGGTGATTATAACGGAACTATCAACAGCAACACTTCATTCAGCTTCACCAAAGCAGATGGCGATCCGTTCTATGTAGCGGTTGTTGATGCAGCAGGCGACATCAAAATTATTGATGAAAACCCCGAAGCTTGTTCTAAAGTAGCTGTAACAATTGTTAGCTATACCGGAACTGTACAGGACAACGGTAACTTCTTGAAATGGACGACTGCTTCTGAAGTTGACAACGACTTCTTTACACTCGAACATTCAACCGATGGCGTTACTTACAAAGTAATTGCTAACGTAGATGGTGCCGGAACTACTTCGTTGACTAACAACTACAACTTCTTGCATACCGACGCTCCGGCAGGTTTAAGCTACTATCGTCTCAGCACTACCGACTTCAATGGCAACGTTGAAAACCACGGTGTTGTTACCTTAGTTAGAGGTCAGGTTGGATTTGGTTTCGTAAACGTATTCCCAGTGCCCGCACGCGAAACGTTGAACGTAAACTTCAACGCAGTTGCTAACGCTTCTGTACGTATGGATATCTATAACGTAACCGGTCAGTTGGTTGCTACGAAAGATGTTGATGCCATGACAGGCTTAAACAACGTAACTGTTGATGTTAAACAGTATGCCGTAGGTACATACTTCTTAACTATCAACAACGGTTCTGAAGTAGCTACTACTAAGTTCGTTGTAGAATAGTTTCTGCCTCATTAGTAGGGTCTTGCGCAAGCAAGGCCTTACTTTGAACTGATAAAACAAAAGCCCGGAAGGATTAAAACCCCTTTCGGGTTTTTGTTTTTATAATGTATATTGGAGAAATATAAATTTTGAACTTTTTGTCAGGTTTTCATGTACTAAAAGAAAAAATGCTAAATTTGATTTCTAATAAATCAAATCAGTTCAATGGGAAGCGATAAAGTCAAATTGGCGGAAAAAGCCAAACTACAGGAATTTTTAGTACATATACTTCGTGATGTCAAAGCATTGGAATATATGTTAGACAATAAAATGTTTGAGACGGATATAGTTAGAATTGGCGCTGAGCAAGAGTTATGCTTGTTAGATAAAAACTGGAAGCCTGCCATGCTTAATATGCAGGTTCTGGAAAAGGCTAATAATCCGGCATTTACAACAGAGCTTGCTCAGTTTAACCTTGAAATGAACATTAACCCTGAAGAATTTACCGACCGATGTTTAAGCAAGATGGAAGTTGAAATTGGACGTTATATTCAATTTTTAGACAAAGCAGCCGGCAACTTTAATGCACAACTTATTTTAACAGGTATTTTACCAACTGTCAGGAAACACGATTTGAACGAAGTTTACCTCACACCGAAACCAAGATATAAAGCTTTAGTGGAGGCTTTAAAAGAGTTGAGAGGAGAAAACGTAGAACTAAAGATTCAGGGAATAGACGAATTAATAACCAAACACGGCAGCATACTGGTTGAAGGTTGCAACACAGGATTTCAAGTACATTTACAAGTAGCTCCTGATGATTTTGTCAGAAAATACAATATAGCTCAAGCCATTACAGGTCCGGTGATGTCAGTTGCTACAAACTCTCCATTGTTATTTGGACAAAGACTATGGCACGAAACACGTATCGCCTTATTTCAACAATCAATAGATGTACGAACAATAGGAGATAATTTGCGAAACAGGAGCGCAAGAGTCATGTTTGGAAACTCGTGGGTACAAGGCTCAATTCTTGATATTTACCGGGAAGATATCATGCGTTTTAGAGTTTTACTCGCAAGTAGTGAGGCTGTTGAAGATCCGTTTGAAGTGTTGGAAAAAGGAGGAGTACCTAAATTAGGAGCTTTGCAAATTCACAATTCAACTGTTTACCGTTGGAATCGACCATGTTATGGAATTACAAATGGCAAGCCACACTTGAGAATTGAGAATCGTGTTTTCCCGTCCGGACCTACCGTTAAAGATGAAATTGCTAACTCAGCACTTTGGCTTGGATTGATGAATTCACTCGATAGTTATTATCCGGACATCACAAAAGTACTGGATTTTGAAGATGCAAAAGCCAACTTTATCATGGCAGCCCGTAATGGATTAAATACGACTTTTAGTTGGATAGGAGGGAAAAAAGTTCATGCTCCGGACTTGCTTAAAGAACTAATTCCAATTGCCATTGAGGGTTTGAGAAAAGCAAAAATTGACGATGACGATATTGGGAAATACATGGGAATTTTAGAAGAAAGAATACGAACCGGTCAAACCGGATCTCAATGGATATTGAAATCATATAACAAGCTATTGAAAATCACCTCGCGTGAAGAAGCCCGATCTGCGATTACTGCTGCAATAGTAAAACGTCAAAAAAGTGGCGAAGCAGTACACGATTGGCAACTGGCAGCCTTGGACGAAATCGCAGGATGGAATCCGACCAGTTTGTTGGTAGAAGACTTTATGCAAACAGACTTGTTTACTGTTTTTGAAGACGATGCAATCGAATTGGTTGCAGAAATTATGGACTGGCAACGTTTGAAGTATGTGCCGGTAGAGAATAGTTCCGGAAAGCTGATTGGCTTGGTAACGGCAAGACTTGTTTTGAGGTTTTTACTGCAAAATTATTATCTGACAGACCCAAAACACCAAAAAAAGTTCACTGTAAAAGAATTGATGATAGAGAATCCAATTGTGATAGACCCTGATGCAAGCTTAAAATATGCCATCGAAATTATGCAGGAAAACCGGATTGGATGTTTACCGGTGGTCAGGAAAGGAGAACTATTAGGGATTATCACCGAACAGGATTATCTTAAAGTAGCCGGAAGGCTTATTTACAACTCAAATGACAAAACACGTTGATTTGCAAAAAGAATAAAATTGCGAATCAAAATTTTAATAATTAACTTTGTAATAGTAAATCCATTAAAAACCTATAAAATGAGCGAAGGCGGCAAATCAAACTTAGGAGCAACTGCTACCATTGTTGTAGCAATTATAGGATTATTGACGGCTGTTGTAGGGATAGTCCCAAAACTACTGGATTCAATACCAAAAGAAAAAACAATACAAACTACTGTTAATGAAGGATCTAACGAACAGCAACAAAATAACAACATAACTCCGTCAAATCAGGGTGGACAGGGCGGAGGCAGCTTTGTTCCTGAAAATTCAACTGATGCAGAAAAAGAAGCACTTAAGAAGAAACAAGCGCAGTTAGAACAACAAATGGAGCAAATGAAAAAAGATTTGGAAGCGCAGAAAAAACGAGGCAATGCTTCATCCGGAGGCAGTTCAAATAACGGAGGTTCAACAGGATATGGAGGAGAAGACGATGTTTACTACAAACCTGTAAAAGTAAGTGGTAGGTGGAATGTAGCCGGTTATCCCGGTATGCAGTATATTTTTAGCCAAAACGGGAGTAATATTACCTTTACAATGATGAATAATGGGATGAATACCGGAAGCGGGCAAGGTTTTATTAGTGGCAACTATATTCAGTTTGAAGCTATGGATATGCAAAGCACATATACCGGTTCTTTAGAATTAAACCCAAATGGCACAATGACCGGTGTAGCTTATAATGCTTATGGGCAATATTTTCCAATGACTTTGAGTAAGTAAGCTTTTAATTGCTTCTTAGGCAACAGTTAAACTAATCGGGTTGCTTCTTTACAGGAAAATGACAGCGATTAGCGTTTTCTATGTTATCTTTGCGGTTAAAACCTAAGCTAAGAAAGTGAATCATTTCTGTGTTATTACAATAACTCATAAAACAGCCAATATCAATCATATTGGCAAGTATATTCCCTCAGTAAGCGACGATCCGGCTGAATTAGTAAAAACCTTACATGAAATCAAAGCAGACTTAGGAATTGCCGAGTTAATGTATCTGGCAACCTGTAACCGGCTTACTTTTTTCATAGTACAGGAAAAAGCGAATATAGACAGAGCTTATTTATTGCGCTTTTTTGCACGGTTACATCCCAACATTCCGGAACATTGCCTTTTCGATATGGCTGAATTGGTAAGTGTTTATCAGGGAAAAGAAGCAGTGAAACATATTTTTGAAGTTGCAGCATCCATAGACTCTTTAGTCGTTGGAGAGCGGGAAATTTTGAGACAAATCAAAGAAGCTTATGAATATTGCAATGCACATCAGTTAACCGGGGATAGTATCCGATTAGCGATAAAAACAGCTATTCCTTTAGCGAAAGAAATTTATACCCGAACACAGATAGGGGAAAACAGTATCTCTGTTGTATCACTTGCCATGCAACAATTGCAGACGCTTAATCCAGACAAACAAGCCCGGTTTGTTTTAATCGGAGCAGGACAGACCAATAACTTAGTTGCCAAGTTTTTGCTGAAAAACGGCTACAAAAACTTTACTGTTTTTAACAGAACCCTAAGCACTGCCCAACAACTGGCTTTTAAACTTAAAGGAGTAGCATTCCCTTTGTCAAGCCTACATTCGTTTACGGGAGGGTTTGATGTGCTTATAGCCTGTACCGGCTCAACTGAAGCTATCATCACCGAAAAGGTATATCGTCAGCTTATTGGCAATGACAACTCTCATAAAATCATAGTTGATTTAGCAATTCCCAATGATGTTGAATCTGTTGTAAAGGAAAATTTTGATGTCAGTTATGTAGAGGTTGAAAAATTGAGGGAACTGGCACAGTTGAATTTGCAACTTCGTAAAAAAGAATTAGTCCACGCACAATTAATAGTTGACGAAAAATTGGAAGAATTTAAGCTACTAATTCGTCAAAGAAGGATTGAAAAAGCGATGTCCGCACTTCCTGAACAAATTAAAGCAGTAAAAGACAAAGCCTTAAACAATGTTTTTCAAAAAGAGATAGCGGGGATGGACGAACAGTCAAAAGCCATATTGCAAAAGGTAGTTGGCTATCTGGAACAAAAATATATTGGTATCCCTATAAAAGTGGCTAAAAATGTGCTTGCCGATGAATTATCGGCAACAGAACCTTTATAGATACGCAGCTCTTAAAAAGAGTGGAAACTTTAGTGTTTTTACCTCCTCAGGATTTCCCCAGGCTTTTATCAAATCGCTTTCAATCAACTCCAGCGGGTTTTTACCAACTTGTTTAAGGTATTTTTGTGTGGCAGACCAACTGCTCAAATAACCCATAAAGCCTTCTAAGTTATGTTTCAGATAAAGGAAAAAACCGGGCACTTTTAGATCAGTAAAAGGAAAAGGGATTGTCTGATACCTTTTTTCAACATACTCACGTTCAGGCGGCCAAAATGGGGAAAGAATATCCCGGTAATATCGCATAAAAACAGCATCAATCTCTGGATTAATTTCACAAAGTTCATAGCCCCAAACTGCAAGCAGGGCGTTGTCGGCAGCAACTCTGCGGGCTTCTTTATAAAAGGCATCAAAGTTAAACCAATGCAATGCCTGACCTACCGTTATCAGTTGAACACTTTCTGAAGGTAGTCCACTGTTTTCTGCTGTTGCTACCCGATATTGAATGTTTGACAAATGTTTTGCATGACTTATTTGTGCTTCACTGGCATCAGTAGCAAACACTGTTTCAAAGTATTGAGCCAAACGAACAGCGACCTGACCGTTTCCGGTAGCGCAATCCCAGGCTTTTTGCCTTGAAGGTACTAATCCGAGTAAAAAACGGTACAATTCTTCCGGATATTCGGGACGATACCGGGCGTAAGCATCGGATTGCGCTGAAAAATAATCCTTAAAGTTCATGGTTGGTAATAGGAGTAAAACAACCTGACTAACCCTTATAGTCTTTCACTTCGAGTACCAGACAATTGGTAATAATGTCGTGAAGGGCCTGTTTTTTTTCGGTGAAAAAAGCAAGAAAGAACCCAATCAACAAGGTCATCCAACTGAGTAGTTTCGCAAAAAATCGTCCGGTTGCTTTTCCGAAAGAAATTCTGCGCCCGTTTTGGTCGGTTACTTTCAGCCCCATGATTTGTTTGCCAAAAGTGGCTTGTTTTGAAGAACTTTCCAATAAAGCAAAATATAACCACCAAAAAATTAGGGCAAAACCACCGGCATTAGAACTTCCAAAAAGCCTTAACAACAAGACCAAAATGAGCCAGTCAATAATGAAGGCGGTGATTCGTTTTCCAACATTGGCATATTCAATAATTTTTGGACCTTGTCCTACCATAGCACCGGCAACTTCATCGGCATAAACGGTTTTTCCGATGTGTGGAACTTTGTTTTGGGTTTTTTGCTGCCATTGAGTTTGAGTTTCATGGCGCCGAGTACTTCTCGAATCCGAAGCGATAGGTATTTTGAACGAAGGTTTTACGTAATTCCAATAGAATGTGTCAATGTTTTTTTCGATCAGTTCGCCAATAGTCTGTTCTTTGTCTATGGGTACAACCTCTTGTGTGTTGGGTTGAATATAACATAGATTCCATTCACCTTCGAACAAACCGGTGCTGATACGCTGGGCGGAACGTACAACATCTTCAAATGAATTGTTTGTGCCGGCAACAATATGTACTTCTTTGCTTTTGGATTTGTCAATTAGAACGATAGGTTCCATGGGCAATCGTGTTTCTTCCATAACGTTTAATCGGGTTTTTAGATGTAGTTAAATTGTTTATACTAATGTAAGTAGAAATCTAACTAAAAAAGTTTCAGAATGTTAAAAAAAATTAAAAAAGAGGGATTTTAGACGATTGGTTTTTAAATCAAGGGTTCAATTTATAAACCCAACCCCCCACAACCCGCATTAAAGCTGCAAGAACGATTAAATTCAGGTATAAAAGATTGAAGACTACTCAAAGAAAAGCTAATATTCTTTTTCTGAGCCGACTAAGTCGGGAGAAATGTCATATAATTGTGCCCGTTGAATAGTATAACCAAAAACAGTATTGGGCAACCTTAATTTGAGTAAATCAATGAGTTGCCGAATTTTTGGTTCAGACATCGGCAATGCGATAAAATCACGGTTGCGCAAACAAATGAACAAGGTGGTTAAATTAAAAATCCGGATTCCGAAAGGGATGTTTTCTACTTTGCGGTAATAGACCCAAACTACTTGATCGGGTTGGTACAAAAGCAATTTGAGGAGGTGATTTCTTTGCGTATCATATCTAAGTAAGCCTTGCAAAAAAAAGTATAACCCGGTAAACCCCGATAAAAGCAGAAAGACAGAAAGCGCAAAAACTGATTTTGCAGGGAAAAGGCGAGCAACAATTATCAACAAACCTATACTGAGCAGAAGCAAGAAAAGTCCAAAACAGACCTTTAGGTTTCTGTCGCGCTTTAATGCCGATTTTATAATTTGGATATCGGCAAATTGTATGCTTTTTGTACCTTGTTGCTTCATAAATCAATAATCGCTATCTAAACGAAAAAAGGATAGAAAAGATTATAAAACGGCACGCCGGATTCTATTGATGATAAGTTAGGATGTTTTATGCTGTAGAAATGGGTAGTATGTACATGCAAATTAGAAAACAAACGGCAATAATTGAAATAATTTTGTTTTCCTGCATGAAGTTCTTGTTGCCATTTAAACATATTAGACTATTTTAAAACAACCTGATGATGGAAATATTTGGAAAACTCATAAGAACCGGATTAAAAATTGGATACCGGGCTAATCGGATGATTTCGAATGTACAGGCCCCAATTCCTGTAACTGCACAAAAAAAAGTACTTACCCGAATGTTGACCACTGCCAAAAACACGCAATTCGGGCAATATTATTCTTTTGAAAAATTGCTGCGTTCAAAACAGGTTACAGACGATTTCAGACAGTCAGTTCCGATTTTTAATTACGAATTAATCTATAAATCGTGGTGGCATAAATATCAGCAAGGTGAGGAGAATGTTACCTGGCCGGGTAAAATCAATTATTTTGCGCTTAGTTCAGGTACAACGGCAGGCAGCAGTAAATATATTCCCGAATCCTATGACATGCTCAGGTCTTTTAGGAATACTGCGGTCAGGCTGATATTAAATCTTTCGGAATTTCCAATTCCGGATTCTTTTTGGGGAACTCAGATTTTCATGCTTGGGGGTAGTACCAACCTCAAAAAGGTTAACAATTTTTTTGTGGGCGATTTAAGCGGAATTACTGCTTCAAAACTGCCGATTTGGTTTAAATCTTATTACAAACCCGGAGCACAGATTGCTCAAACTGACGACTGGTTCTCTAAGCTTGATTTGATTGCAAAACATGCCAAAAGCTGGAACATCGGAGCAATAACCGGCATCCCTTCCTGGATATGCCTGATGCTGAAGCATATTATTGACAAACATGGATTGCGGACTATTCATGATATTTGGCCAAATTTGTCGGTATTGGTGCATGGAGGAATTGCTTTTGAGCCTTACCGGAAATCTTTGGAGGCTTTGTTTGGAAAACCGGTTGTGTTTATAGATACCTATTTTGCTTCGGAAGGAGATATTGCCTTTCAAAGCAGGCCGGATTCAAGAGCCATGAGAATGATTTTAGACCAGAGTATTTTTTTTGAGTTTGTTCCATTTACCGACCAAAACTTTACCGCAGGAGGGGAAGTGTTGCCCGATGCAAAAAGTTTGCTGATTCATGAAGTTGAAACTCAAAAAGAATATGCTTTATTGCTTAGTACCCGTTCCGGTGCCTGGCGGTATTTAATTGGCGATACCATCAAATTTACCGATGTTGAAAACTGTGAAATTGTTGTTACAGGACGCACCAAACATTTTATCAGTTTATGCGGCGAGCATTTGTCGGTGGATAACATGAACCATGCTATTGAAAAAATTGAAGAGGAGTTTAATGTTTCAATTCCTGAGTTTGCAGTTTCAGGCATCTCCTACGAAAATGCGTATGCCCATCAATGGTTTATTGGAACAGATGCCACCAATCTGAAAACCAATATTATTAAACACCGTTTAGACACCTATCTGAAACAGTTGAATGACGACTATCAGACGGAAAGAAATGCAGGGGTCTTAAAGGAAATTTTTTTAGAAATTTTACCCACTAAGTCTTTTTATCAATGGATGGAAAAAGAAGGGAAAATGGGCGGCCAACACAAATTTCCCCGTGTGTTGCGAGGCAAGTCCTTGCAATCATGGTCTGATCATATTGGCAAAGACAGCACAACCATCTAAACTGAACCGGTGATCTTCTCTTTACAGGGATTGATGACAGATAATCTTAAAATTTACCGGACTTTTATGAATACCCGAAAAACCAATCAGTTTCTCATTTACAACAAAAATGGGTTTAAAGAAAAGTTGCGTGCATGGTCGGTGAGTTTTGAAACCATAGTTTATTTAGACAGCAACGATTATGCCTTTGACAAATTTTCAAGCTATGAATGTATGTTGGCGGTTGCCCGGAATTTACCCTTACAAATTACTACTTATAAAAATGAACAGCGAAACAGTTTTGAACAACTAAAAGCCATGCACGAACAGCAACCTTCTTGGTTGTTTGGATTTTTCGGATATGATTTGAAAAACGAAACCGAAGAATTGGAATCTTCCCTTCCGGATAGGGTGATGATGCCGGACTTATATTTTTTTGAACCTGAAGTGCTAATCACCCTTTCTTCAAATTCTGATGAATTGTCAATCAGTGTGGTTAGTAGCAGTCCGTTTACACCGGAAATAGTGTTTGATCAGATTGAACAGCAAATGACCGGAGTGCTTGAAACTGCAAATCAATCGGTAGTGCTAACCCCCCGTATGAACAAAGAAGATTACCTTGAGAGCGTGGAAAAACTACGGGAACATATCAGACAAGGGGATTTGTATGAGGTTAATTTATGTCAGGAATGGTATGCAGATCAGGTCAACATCAATCCTTATTCCGTGTTTTCTCGGCTTCTTAAAATTGCACTGCCTCCTTTTTCGGCTTTTGTTAAATACAAACAACAGTATTTGCTTTGTGCAAGTCCGGAACGTTTTTTAAAAAACAGGTCCGGTTTGCTGATTTCACAACCCATCAAAGGCACTTCAAAAAGAAATTTACAAGATGCAAACGAAGACCAAAAGCTAAAGGAACAATTATTTCAAAATGCGAAGGAAAGGGCTGAAAATGTAATGATTGTTGATTTGGTTCGAAATGATTTAACCCGTTCAGCAATTCATGGAACGATAAAAGTGCCTGAACTTTTTGGAACATATACCTTTAAAACGGTTCATCATTTAATTTCAACCATCACCGCCCGTTTGCACCCCGAAGTCCATTGGACAGAAGCAATAAAAAATGCTTTTCCGATGGGTTCGATGACCGGCGCACCTAAAATAATGGCGATGCAGTTGATAGAGAAATACGAACTGACCACGCGCGGACTTTTTTCAGGCGCAGTTGGGTATATTACACCAAAAGGCGATTTTGATTTTAATGTGGTTATCAGAAGTTTGCTTTACAACGAAGCCGGCGCTTATTTATCTCTTCATGTGGGAAGCGCCATCACTTTTGGGTCAAATGCCGAAAGTGAATATGAAGAATGTCTTTTAAAAGCACAAGCCATCATCAGGTCTTTAGCTTAAAGGATGCGGATGGAATAAACAGACTTTTAAAAAAACAATGGAGATGAATTTTTAATAAAAGTGCACTTTAAGCCAGAAAAAATGATAATTTTAACCAGAAATGAAATAAGAAATGAACCATTTCTTGTTTCATTTACTTCAAAAAAATCAATTTTCTTCTAAAAAATTATCATTTTAAGGAGTTAGATTGCAATTTTACCCTTTTCAATTGCAATTTTAATCTTTTCAATTGCAATTTCGCCCTTTTCTATTGCAATTTTATACTTTTAAATTATCATTTTGGTCTTAAAAATTGATAATTCTTTCATTTTTGAAACAAGATTTGGATCAAAACCAACTTTGTTTTTCAATAAAATGACAATTTTATTCGTTTAACTTAACAAGATTTTCTCCCTAATTCAAGACAGTTTTTATTAAATCCTGCGCAAGGTTGTATCGTTTGCCGATTTAGGTGTCCTTTTTTTGATTTGCCCCCCCTATAATTGCTGTTGTGATGGTTGATTTTAGGAGAAGGCTCAAAAAATTTAATAACCTATATCCTCATAGTTTATCCTTTAGAGAATAATAGTCAGGTTAGTTGACAACAAGTTTTACTAAGTTCAAAAATTATAGTTCTGATTGTTAAATGTTTGATTGTGTTTTTCAACCTTATGAGTTTTTGACAAACCCATAAGGCCTTAACACAATTAAATGCATTCAGAACAGCTCCTCAAGCAACAAGCAAACAGATTGGATGATGCAAAGGATTTTATTTATAATGCTTGACAGTTAAATCTTTGTCTGTTGTTTACAACAAGAATCCTGTTCATGCAGCAATATCCTAAACATGAATTTTTAATTCCTGACTTGCTCATAGCAGGCTTGACAAATGACAATTAGTTTAAAAGCAGGTTGTCATCGTCCTGAACATTGTCAAAAGTATTGCCATTAGGTTCGTCACTTAACAAAGCTTCATTTTCCATTTCATCATCATCGAGGTCTCTTGAAAAATGTTCCAGACACCGCACATTGATGGCCATTGGGCCTCTTTCATTTTTACCTACTTCAAAGGCAACGCGGTCTCCTTTTTCAAGATTGAAAAAATCTTCGGTACGGCTTCGGAAAAAGATGATATTGGGAAATGAATTGTCGTCAGATTTTATATTACCCAATCCTCGTTCAAAATCAATATGAATAATTATACCTTCCAGCAATTCCAAAGGGAAATCTGATTGTCTGACAAAATCATTGTTTCTTTTTCTGGTAAGTTCTTCCTCTTCATCAATAGGAATAAACATGCTTTCAACGATTTGATTTGACCTTCGAGAACGCATAATTTCCGACATGTTTACCTCATAGGTAGCTTCGTTAATCAATCCAATATTGGTTCTGACCGGAGGGATGACTACATCGGGTGGAAACTCCAGATCCCAGTAAAGAAGCATAACCCGAGTTCCCAATGTGTTTAGTTTTTTAACTAAAGGGAGGTAATCGCCATCACCGGTAATGAGCACGACTACATCAAACTTTTTTAGAATAGCCAGCTCGAATGCTTCTAAAGCAAACCAAACATCAATTCCTTTTTCTGAACGATCTGCCAATTTAGATTTGTCGGAAAACATGGGTAAATAGTGTGTTACCACTCCGGCATACATCAAAATGTCATCAAAAATCCGGTCATACAGGAGTTGGTTTTCTCGTTTTGCGGCATCGTAAGCGCTAAACCTCCCTCTGAAATAGTGAGCATCTACTACCTGACAATAGTGCTTTTGCTCGACCGACTCTAATTCCATTACTTTTCCGCGTATAAATTCATGCAGCCCTTTGATGCTGATACGCGATTTTCGTTCATAATACCGGTAGTACTGTGTTACTCTTGAAAAGTATCCACCGTCATAGAATACTCCGATTTTAGTGATTTTTCCTTGTTGTTGTGTCCCCATTGTATTATTTTTTAAAAATAAACTGTATAAAATCTTGGTAAAAAAGTTGCAGTCCTGTAAAATGAATTGGCTTCAGCAACATTTTGCAGAAACAGACAAAAAAACATCAGGTTTGAATGGCTTCTGATTTTAGTGATGCCCGGTACACTTTGTATAAAACCGAAGCCCTGAGTGTCATCAACGCCACAATAAATATCAGTGAATGATGAAGTTGTTGCGGCAACCAAATCCATAGTAACAAAATCAGCACACCGATCAGGGCAACAGCTCCGAAATAGACACCCACCCAGTTAGGTGTATTTCTGAGCAGCAAAAGTGCTGCGGCAATCAGGTGTAAAGGAAATGCCCAAAAAAGGTTCAAATTAAAAGCCAGAACCTGATGATCGGTGCCAAACCATAAAAAAAGAATTAAAATTCCCACCCCCCCCAACAGACCAAAAAAAATAACATCGAAAGCGGGGTGAAATGATTTCTTTTTTAATTGAAAAATGGAAAATAAAACACCGGCAATAAAAATAAAAGCGAAAATTAAAACAGGAGTAAAAAGGATTTTTGGGTCAGGGGGAAGCTTTGCATCAACCACCTGACGAACTTCTTTGACTAAAGGCATTTTTCTGCCTAAGGAATCGGTTATTTGTGCGTTGGCAAAGGCATTCATCAGGTAATCGGGTAAAAACATATATTCCCGGGCAGTAGCTTTGCGGTCGGTGGGAAGCCCTAATATCAGGTCAATTCCAAAATCAACCCAAGCGTTTCGCGTAATATAAGGGTCAATTAACTCTCTGAAACTGAGGTCGCTGCCTTCTGTGTTTTCAGAAAAAAAAATACGGTTGGGAAGGCTGTTTTCCAATAAATCTCTTGGACGGGTGGCGCAGTTGTCAAAAAAGAAATCGTAGAGGTATTGTCTGTTTTCGCGGCGGGCATTGATGGTCAGTTTTTCTATAAAAACCTGTTTGTCGGCCGGGCTCAAATTAAGAACTTGTTCGATGACCCACCTGTCTTCACTTTCGTATTCAGAAACAAACCGGGAAAATGTATTGACCGATAATTGATACATCAGTTTGCCCCGGATGAATTTTGTATAAAAATTGGGTTGATCAAAACTGAAAGTGCCGTAATTATACACTTTGTCGTAGTTGGTATTGATATCCTTTACCCGAATGGCGCAATGCCCGAAATAAGAATAAATTTCGTTTCCCGGAGAGCAAGTCAATAAACTGACTTCTGCATGTGAGGTAACTTGTCCGGTTTGAGCATGTAGCGGTGATAAAACAAACCAATTGCCTGACAATAAAAGTATTGTTCTAAATATGATGGCAAGATTTAAAAGATTGCTGCAACACCATATTGGTCTGTTATTAACATTTGTTTTCACGGTCTATTTTTCATGTTTATACATCCAAAACCGAACAGACAAAGGTAGGCTATATTATCGGTTATTGACTATCCGGCGTTTATATTCTAAGCCCGATAGGCTATTTCTAAATTGATTTTAGAACCTTTAGTTTGTTTGCTGACATTATTCTAACTTCATGTTTCCTGATTTCAGCATTAGTAGTAAAAACAGGGAATATTTATTTCTCTATCTAAGTATAAAGCGCATCTTTGTCAAACATTAATTAGAAATACTGATTGTGGAATTGGCACAATCTATTTGCATAAATGTTTCTGCAAAAGTTGACTTTTCAGAGTCTTGCAACATCAATTTTCCTTCTTTTTCGACCAGGGGTCCGATTTTACGGAGTATCCGGTCGTCTTCCATTTTAAATTCTACCACTTCGGTTTGTTGGCTTCCTTCTATTGTAAATGTGTAATCGGCATCAATAATGTTTCCCGATTTCCTCCCTTTCAGTGTTCCATAAGCGCTGTCTTTTTCCTCAAACACGTAATTTAAGGTGCCTTCAACCTCTCTATCGTTGGTAATAATGAGCATCAAACTGAATACCTCTTTGCTAAACCGGCTTTCATAACATAAGGTGTCTTTAGTTGGAACAGGGGAGGGGGTAGGTGCTTGAGAAATGGAAGAAGTGGCACTTTCCTGCTCGTTGTTTTCAGATTTGCTGGAAGGTTGACAAGAAACAATCATCCATGCGGCAAAAAGAATTATTATATATTTCATATTCGGATCGTTAGTTTAGGTAGCAAGAATTGCTGCATTTATCGGTGCAAGTGTTCAAAGATCAGAGACTTGTTCGGGTGGGGTGAATGTGGAAATAAGAGTACCATTATCGTCATAGAATTAGATCAGCGTCTAATTGGTGGGTTGAGTAACAAAGAGATAATTTCACTTAATCATAGCCGGTAAAAATATCAGATCTGCCGAGTTCAATGTGAAGGGGCAAGAGGTCAATTTCATCCATGACCTTTCCGTTTCTCCAGACATCAATGCGGTTGAGCATTAAGATTTCACCCATTGGATTGTAGCGGTAAATTATCCCGAACTGTTTAGAAACTAAAGCATAGTCGCCAATACCGGTATCCCGGTTATCGAGGTCACTGACAAATACTTTATAAATATCGCGGTCAAATTTTCTGAAGGGCACCGATACCTGATACATTCGCCGTACAAAGTTTTTTCCCAAAACCCACTCTTTTTCACCGGATGAAAACTTGGGCATGACCACATAAATCATGGAATCGTTTTGACGGCAACTATAAGATTTGCAATTGGTGCTGGTATATTCAAATGCTGCCCTTTCATTTCCAAAAAATACCATCGTATCAATATATACTCTTGAATCGAGTGGGTTTGCCATATTTGTCCAATACCGGACTTCGTAAATGGCTTCCGGCAAATAATCGGGAGTGCTGATGGCGTTATTGCTGCCGCCCACCTGTGCCATTACTTTAAATGAAAAGGAACAACCGAGCAATGCAAAAAGCAAAAACATTAAATTTTTCATGGTAAGTCTAATTTAACTAAAACAGTAATTATTCGGATATAAAATGCAAATTTACGGTGAAAGTTTAATAATCTGATTTTATTGAACAAAATTGGCAAACAGGTCAGGCTTCAATATAGGGTAGAAATTTAAACGGGATAGAAAAGTTGTTATAAAGCACTTAAATTGCTCCCAAAATAATTTCATTTTTGCAGTCTGTTCTTCTCATTATTTACGTTCTACAAAGTCGTTAGGTAAAATATGGAAAAAGAAACCACATCGCCCCCTTCTGTGATCAACTTTACAGATACACAAACTGCATTTGCCTACAAATCAAACAACGAACTGAACAAATCTTATTGGCTGTTCCGTTTGATTAACAATTCTTCGCTGGTGAAAGTCAGCACTACGCTGGCAAGACTGTCATTCAAATGGCACCTGCCGGTAACTCCTTTTGTAAAATATACCATTTACAATCAGTTTTGCAGCGGGGAATCTCTTCAAAGTTCGCTGCCCGTTATTGCGCGGCTTAATCAATACGGAGTCAAATCTTTATTAGATTATGGCGTGGAGGCCAAAGAATCGGAAGCCGATTTTGACCAAACCATTCAACAACTGCTCAAATCTATTGAATTTGCCCGGACTAACCCCGCGGTTCCAGCCATTAGTACCAAAATTACCGGATATGCCCGGTTTGCTTTGCTGGAAAAAGTAAGCAACAACACTTCTCTCACAACTGAAGAACAAGCTGAATGGGACAACGTTTGGAAACGGATGCACCAACTTTGCACTGCTGCCCGCAATGCCAAAATCAGCATTTATTTTGATGCAGAAGAAAGTTGGGTTCAGCCTGCCATTGATTTGTTGGTAAATACTATGATGGAACAATACAACAAAGGTTTCCCCTATGCCTTTACCACCCTTCAAATGTACCGGCACGACCGGCTCGGATTTTTAAAACAACTCTATGCCGATGCTCAGGAAAAGGGATTTTTAGCTGCCGTAAAATTAGTTCGGGGTGCTTATATGGAAAAAGAAAGAGCCCGCGCAAAAGAATACGGTTATCCTTCTCCAATTCAACCGGACAAAGCCTCATCAGACCGCGATTTTAATGCAGCACTTGAATTTTGTATTCGTCATATCGAAGGGGTGGCAGTTTGTAATGCGTCGCACAACGAAGACAGTGCTGATTATCTTTGCAGGGTGATGCAGCAAGCAGGGGTTGAAGCCAATCATCCCAATGTTTGGTTTGCACAACTTTATGGGATGGGCGATCATATCACTTTCAACTTAGCCAAAGCAGGATATAATGTTGCCAAATATCTGCCGTATGGTCCGGTCAGAGAAGTGATACCCTACCTGATTCGTCGAAGTGAGGAAAACACCTCCGTTACCGGACAAATGAGCCGGGAACTTGGATTAATTCTTCAGGAAAAAAAGCGGCGAAGTAAACTTTAATGTGCCTTTAAGAGGTTAGCAACGTTTGTTTGACAAAATAATTAAAAGAAAAATTGTCATAAATAAGTAAAATAATTTAAAAGGTGCTCTTTTTGAAGGGTTTTACCTTCATCAAGCTATCCTTAACTACCAATAAAACCCTGAACCCTCAATTTTAAAAGCGCGTACAACATTTTGACTGAAAAAACCTTGCCCAAAAAAAGTTGAATTTGTAAAAAGGTTTATAAAAAAATGACTTAATAATGACAGAGCGTTAGTATCAAGTATTGTGAGAGGCCGTATTTTTACCGCAATATGAGCAAATACTCCATACTTCAAACTATTCGCGATGCCGAACAAAGCAAGCAAAAACAGCTTACTTTGTTCAGCAGATATTTGGATGACCTGCCTCCCGAAATTGGTCGTTTGGAGAATTTGGAACATTTGGATTTACGGGAAAACAGGTTAACTGCCCTTCCGCCGCAAATTGGCAAACTAAAAAATCTTCGGACACTAAATCTCGAAGGCAACAAACTTTCCAGCCTTCCAGTTGAACTTTGCCGGTTAGAACACCTGAGAGAACTAAGCCTTTCGAGAAATAAGATCACCGGGCTGCCGGACGAAATCGGAGAACTGACAAACCTAAAGACCTTGATTTTATGTGTCAACAATCTCAGTTCAATGCCTTCTTCGCTCCGACAACTCAGCAAACTGACTTTTTTGGATTTGTCAAAAAATGCTTTTGAATTTGTTCCGCCTGTTGTGGGACATCTCAGAAAGCTGAAGCATCTTTGTTTGTCTGATAATCAACTGACTTCCCTGCCTTTTGGTATTTCCAATTTAAAACAACTAACCCATTTAGACCTTAGCTACAATCAGTTTAAAGCTTTTCCTGTTTCAATCACCCAACTGTTCAGGTTGGTTGCGCTTGATTTATCAAGCAATCAGATTGACAGCCTTCCTTCAGAGATTCAATATCTAACCGAATTACAATCCCTGGAAATCGTAGATAACCTGCTGACCCAACTTCCCGATGAGATTGGTCAACTCAGCAAGTTGAAAACTTTGGATGTTTCGGAAAACCAACTTACCGAACTGCCACGCAGTATGGCTCAACTATTGGGATTGAAGGAGTTTTTGTCAGAAGAAAACCCCCTGAAAGAGCCCTACAAAAAGCTTTCAGAAGCCGGTATTTATGCTCTTTTTCAATATATGAGCAAGGGAATTGATTACACGGTCAATCCTATCATACGGCATTTTCATTCTGAAGCACTGGATGATGGATTGTTGCTTGTATTAAAACAGTATTTGAATTATTTCACCCGCTTTAAACAGGCATTTTCAAACGCTTCCATCCGTTTGGAGGTGTCGTCGGCTAATGACAACCGGTTAATTTTGGAACTTATCTGTTCTGAAGCAATAGAGATAAATAGTGCATACCGCTTATTATATCAGTTTTTACAACCTTTAAGCAGCAATAAACCGGATCTGATTACTTCAACACTCATTGCGGATGAATTTGCAGAATTAAAGTTGGATTCGGTTGTTCTTAAGGAATGGAAAACTCAATGTCAATGGGTGTTTGCATCCGCCCGGATGTTTGGGATATCTAAAACCAAACTAAACCTTGCAGTAAGACAATTACAAAATCAAATCCTGCAAATTCAACCAATCTCACAAACGACTCATCAGGAATTTGCTCCGCCGGGGATGGCGGTTTACAGGATTTAAGCCCCTGCTACAAAATACCCTCATCTGCAAAACTATAATACCCTGCGTTGGTGATAATGAGATGGTCCAACAAAGGGATCTCGAGCAGTTTACCGGTTTCAGACAATTTGTTAGTCAGTTGAATATCTGCCTGACTGGGTTTCAGGTTTCCCGAAGGGTGATTGTGGGCAGCAATAATGCCGGAAGCAAGATAGGTGATAGCCTTTTTGAAAATGATTTTAGAATCGGCCACCGTTCCGGCAATCCCTCCCGAACTGACACATTCGGCTGCAACTACTATGTTGGCGCGGTTGAGAAAAAGTACCCAAAATTCTTCATGGAGCAAGTCCCCAAGTCTTGGTTGTAAAACTTCAAAAGCATCATTACTGCTTTTAATTGCCGGTTTTGGGCCAAGTTGTGCAAGTCGCCTTCGTCTGCCAAGTTCCAATGCGGCTACAATCGTGATGGCTTTTGCTTCGCCAATTCCTTTAAAATCTCTCAAAGCAGCAATATCTAACTTTGCCAGTTCGTCCAGATTGTTTTCGGCGGCATCTTTTAAAATTCTCATACAAAGGGCTACTGCTGTTTCGTTTTTTGAGCCGGAGCCGATTAAAATAGCCAACAACTCGGCATCGGTCAGAGATTCTTTGCCCCTTAATAACAATTTTTCGCGCGGGCGATCTTCTTCTGCCCACGATTTGATGCCCATTTTTATATATTCCATATTCATTTGGGTTGGAGGTAATGGATATATTTAACAGCAAGCGTCATTATATAAATTCAAACTGCCCACCTATCCTTTATTTCAGGTTAAGCGGGCAGTTTAAAAAAGAAATTCAACCGGAAGGCGGAAGGTAAAGTGTTAATTATTGATAGGTAACGTCTGTAATTTCTCCAAGGGTGAAATAACGTCTTACCCCCGATAACAAACGAATGACCTGAAACTGAAATGTGCCCGATATTTGTTTATTGGTTTTGTCGTATTTGGTAATCACTACGCTACCGCTACCATCAACGCCGTAAAACAACAAGTTGGGGTTGGCACCTGCAGCAACCGGGTCTTCGGCAAAAACAATGGTTGCATGGCTGCCACTGCTGATATTCAAGGGGTAAGTTCCTGTTGCATCGCCCGGTATGGTGATGATAAGTTGCGAACCATCGGTACCGACTGCGGTAATGGTGGTGATATTATTTACTAAATTTGCGGTTACAGAAGACGATTTCCAATCTTCAGGATTGGCGATATTGCTGTCGTCAGCTATTTTGGCTTCTACCGAATTTGCCGGATTATTATTGTTATTATTGTCATCAGGATCGTCATCTTCACAAGAAGTAATGCTGATCATGGCTAAGGATACAAAGAGAATTAGGAAAAACCGGGCGAATTTTTTCATGTTTGAAATCGGGGTTTAGTTTAAAATTGATAGAACAAAGATAGATAAATTAAATGGTAATTTGCATGGCAACACGTCAAAATGAATTATTGCCGGAAGATGGACAATTTGGTATTTGGTGTTGCGCTGCGTTTGAAGCGGTTTGGTTTGGTTGGTAAAAGTACCGGATTAGGTCGTAATTTTACCGCCACAACCTATACCGCTTTTTCTATGTCACCTCATCCTGTAAACATTTCGGCGGTCATCATTACCTTTAATGAAGCAGACAATATAGGAGCTTGTATAGATTCTTTGTCAGGTGTTGCCGATGAAATTATCGTGGTCGATTCGTATTCTACAGACGCTACCTCGGAAATTTGCCATCAAAAAGGAGTTCATTTTGTACAACACAAATTTGAAGGGCATATTGAACAAAAAAATTACGCACTGACTTTGGCCAAATACCCCTATATTTTGTCATTAGATGCCGATGAGGTACTTTCCGAATTGCTCAGGAAGAGTATTCTTGAGGTAAAACAGCACCCGGATTACGATGGTTATTACCTCAACCGGTTAAACAATTACTGTGGTCGTTGGATCAGGTATGGCAACTGGTATCCCGACCGCAAACTGCGTTTGTGGAACAAAACCAAAGGGCAATGGGGGGGAGTAAATCCACACGACCGGCTTATCATGGATTTAGGGGCAACAACTTCGGGTCTAAATGGGGATTTAATGCACTATACCATTAAATCAGTTGCCCAGCATTTAGGGCAAATCAACAAATTCAGCAGTATCAGAGCTGAACAGTTGTTTAAACAAGGTAAAAAGCCCACCCTTTATTTTCTTTGGTGTAAACCAATGGTCAGTTTTATCTGGTCTTATTTTGTTAAACTCGGGTTTTTAGATGGTTATTTTGGTTTTATCATCAGTTTTAACTCTGCTTACGCTGTTTTTTTGCGCTATGCTAAACTTAAAGAACTGTGGAACCAACCCCGATAAATATCCGGCTTTTACATGTTTCGACCGCCCGAACCTGGAGGGGTGGTGAGCAGCAAATTGCATACCTTGTTGATGAGCTGAGCAAACGGTCAGGTCTTACCCAACATATAGTGTGTACGCGTGGTTCTGCCATGCACCGTTTTTGTGAAGAAAAAGGAATGTCATTCAGCGCAATCACCAAAGTATTCAGTTTTAACCTTTTTTTTGCATGGAGAATCAAGGAAATCTGCCGCCGGCATCAAATTAACCTTATTCACCTGCACGACCCACATGCGCATCAATTCGGAGTTTTAGCGGCTGATGTGTTTGGGAACAGGATTCCGATGATACTTTCAAGAAGAGTTGATTATCCCGTTAAACAGGGGGCTTATTCCCGTTACAAATACAATCACCACCTGATAAAGCGGATTATTTGTGTGTCTGATGCAGTTAAACAGGTATTGTTACAGGCAGTTTCCGACCCTTCAAAGCTGATTAGGGTGTATAGCGGAATTGATTTAGACAAATTTTCAAACCCCGTACCCTCAGGAATTTTGAGGAAAACATTTCAAATTCCCGATAATGAGTACATCATCGGAAACACCGGTGCTTTGAGCGAACAAAAAGATTATTTGACTTTTTTGGACACTGCCCGAAATTTGATGGATACCGGGGTAAAAGCAAGGTTTGTGATTGTAGGACAGGGGCATTTGTTCAGGAAACTGAACGAATATGCAGCGGAAAAAGGGCTGTTACCCCATGTCATTTTCACCGGATTTCGTTCAGATGTCGCCGATGTTTTGGCAGAATTTGACCTGTTTTTAAGTACCTCAATAGCAGAAGGCCTGGGCACATCAATTGCCGATGCTATGGCTTGCGGCATCCCTGTTGTGGCAACCGATGCCGGAGGGGTGAGAGAAATGGTAATTTCGGAAAAAACAGGGTTATTGGTTCCGGCTCGCGATAGTCATGCGTTAACTTTAGCCGTCCAACGGCTATTGCAAAATCCGGAATTTGCTCAACAGTTGAGTCGTCATGCGTTATTGCATATTCAACAGTTTTCAAAAGAAAAAACCGCAGCAAACACCTATGATATTTACCAATCGGTATTAAGTTCGCCCTGAAAAATGCCGGTTATTTTAAGGGCAGTATGGAAGTTGAAATTACGGTTTACAAGATCAGCATGGCATCTCCGTAGCTGAAAAACTGGTATTTTTCTTTCACCGCCTCTTCATAAGCTTTCATAATCAAATCAAAACCGGCGTATGCACAGACCATAATAATAAGGCTGGTTTGAGGCAAATGAAAATTGGTAATCAGGCAGTCCACCACTTTAAATTCATAAGGGGGATAGACAAACAGGTTAGTCCAGCCGGAAGAAGGTTTGAGTAAATTGGTTGCAGAAACCGATGATTCCAACGTTCGTACTGAGGTGGTACCTACGGCACAAACCTTGTTCCCTTTTTCTTTGGCGCGGTTAACCATTTCAGCAGTTTCATCCGGAATACTATAGTATTCTGCTTCCATTTTATGTTTAGAGAGGTCTTCCACTTCAATAGGTCTGAAAGTACCCAACCCAATATGCAGGGTTACCTCTGCAAAATCAATTCCCTTAATGGCCAATCTTTTCATAAGTTCGGTACTAAGGTGCAACCCTGCTGTAGGTGCTGCCACTGCTCCTTCTTCTTTGGCATAAACAGTTTGATAGCGCTCTTTGTCTATGTCTTCGGGTTTGCGTTTGATATATTTTGGAAGCGGAGTACTTCCCAAAACTCCCAAAATGGCTCTGAATTCTTCGTTTGTCCCGTTGAATAAAAACCGGATGGTGCGGCCTCTTGAAGTAGTATTATCAACCACTTCAGCAACCAACTCGTCATTATCACCAAAATATAGCTTATTGCCTACTCTGATTTTGCGGGCAGGGTCAACCAACACATCCCAAAGGCGATTGGTAGGGCTGAGTTCTCTGAGTAAAAAGACTTCGATTTTTGCACCTGTTTTTTCTTTTTTTCCGTAAAGACGGGCAGGGAACACTTTGGTATTATTGATGACCATGACATCGCCGTCGTCAAAATAATTGAGCACATCCTTGAATATGCGATGCTCGATGGTGCCGGTTTTGCGGTTAACTACCATCAACCGTGATTCGTGTCTTACTTCAGCAGGATACTGCGCAATTAGTTCTTTAGGTAAATTGAAATTAAATTCGGATAGTTTCATATTTTAAGAAAAAGGAAGTTTATATTGTTGGTTTGCGTTTGATAATAATCTATCGGACAAAACAACTCTGTTTAGTCAAAGGTTTTCTAATTTGTATGGCCTTGTTTAAAAAGAGGGCAAAAATAGCTTTTTTATGCCGATTAGAGATAAATAGCTGTTATTTTTGTAAACAATTGGACAGCTTTAACACTAATATTTCCATTAAAGCATTTCACTGTGTTCGTTTTCTTCAAAATTTTTACCGAGGCTGTTATACAGGCCTTACAGGAGTTATGGAATAACAGATTGCGCACATTTTTATCGGTATTAGGCATAACTATTGGAATTTTTTGTGTCATTGCCGTGCAAATGATGGTGGAGAGTGTTCAGCGTAACATCAAACAATCGTTTCAGCGACTGGGGAATGATGTGGTTTTTATAGACCGTTTCCCATGGGACGAAGACCCTTCGATGAACTGGTGGAAATATATCAGACGACCGATACCTAACCTGAATGAATTTAAGGCCATTGAAAGCAAAGTGCCTTCGGCAGAAGCTGTAACCCTGAGAATAATTGTTCAGGGGCAGGATCTCAAACATCTGAATAATATTGTTGAAAATGTGCCTATGGCTGCCGGAACCCATGAATTTGGCAACATTTTCGACCTTGAATTTGAAGACGGGCGCTTTTTTACTTCCTTCGAATCACAACAAGGAAGTCATGTCATTATTTTAGGAAGCACTTTGGCCGAGAACTTATTCCCAAACTATGCGCACGCTGTCGGGCAGGAGGTGAAAATGAAAGGCAAACGTCTGACTGTTGTAGGGGTTCTGAAACGGGAAGGGAAAAGTTTGTTGGGAGATGGTTTTGACGAAGTGGCATTTATTCCTTACAATTTTATGCGGCGCTATGTTGACCCAAACAACGAGCGCATGATGCCACTCATTGCTGTAAAAGCTGCCGAAGGGGTTTCTCTCGAACAATTAAAGGACGATTTGAGAGGCGTTTTGCGTGCAGAACGAAAACTGAAACCGCGGGAAGAGGATAATTTTGCGCTCAACCAAATGAGTTTGCTTACCTCGGTGATTGACAGTGTTTTTGCCGTCATCAACATTGCCGGTTTTCTTATCGGTATTTTTGCTATTTTAGTAGGCGGATTTGGCATCGCCAATATTATGTTTGTGTCGGTCAAAGAGCGAACCGGTATCATCGGGATAAAAAAGTCGCTTGGCGCAAAAAATTTCTTTATTTTGATTGAATTTCTGATAGAAGCCATTTTCCTTTGCATTATAGGTGGTCTTTTTGGAATTTTGCTGGTTTGGATTCTAAGTTTTGTGGGCAATAGTTTTATCGAAAGTTTTAAGTTGGTCGTTTCTATCAATAATGTAAGAACCGGACTACTGTTGTCCATAATTGTCGGAGTATTGTCGGGGTTTGTTCCTGCTTTGAGTGCCGCAAGGATGAACCCCGTTGAGGCAATCAGACAACGTTTTTAACCGGGTTAAATCATTTTGGTATGAAACAGATCTATTTTGTGCGCCATGCAAAATCAAGTTGGGATCATCCCGGTCTTGCAGACGAGTCAAGACCTTTAAATGACAAGGGATTAAGAGATGCACCAAAAATGGGGCAGTTTTTACACAATCAGGGCCTAATGCCTGATGCCATGATTAGCAGTCCGGCTTTGCGGGCTTTGACTACTGCACAACTGATAGCAAAAGAATTGGGTTTTAATTCGCAGAACATTGAAGTTCAGCCTTTGCTATATACCTTTACCATGCACGTCGAACCCTTGTTGGATTTTATCCTTCTATTGCCCAATCAGTATCAGACGGTTATGCTGTTTGGCCATAATCCCACTTTTTCAGAACTTGCAAGCCGGTTTTCCAACTATTCCTTTAAAGACGAGGTCCCTACCTGCAGCGTGGTTGCTTTTGAAATACAGACAACCGATTGGAAAAAAGCACTCTCTGCCCCTACAAACCTGTTATTGTATGGTTACCCCAAATTATTGAAGTAGGGGAAAAATTTGATAGGTGATTTTGAAGCAAAGCCGGAGATTAACAGGGAATGTCCTGATTTTGAGCCGGAATAGTCTGTTCAGAAAATTTGGGGCAGTCGCATTTGCGTTTTTTCATGGCAGCACAACTGCTTAGTAAACTACAGAGTAAAATTGCGGTTATGAGGATGCGTAAGTTTTTCATGTGTTAAGTTTTGCTCGATTTGGAGATATAAACAGGTAATTGGATGCTCAGTAAAAAAATGGCTATATAGTTGCTGTATGGTTCGGTTCGGGCATAGAATTTTGCTGGGAAAAAACCGGACATTCCTTACATTTAGATTTTTTCAAAACATTACAGGAGGATTGTGCCAATCCCAATATTGCAATGATGCAAACAAATAGCCAAAACCGAAAGTTGGGTTTCAAAATCATATACAGAATTATTAGGTTGATAAAAATGTTTTTACCGTTTATCTTTGAGCATTGTAACGCAGAAGGTCATGCAAAAATTGTAAAGTGAGTTGACAAAATGGTTAAAGCGTGTTGCAAATTTACTGCCATTATTGACAAGTCTGATGGTATTTTATTAGACTATACAGGGCGAACAATCAAACGTCCGGTCATTGAGGTTAAACAGTACCTATTCAAATTCTCATTTTTTGACTAAACCGGTACCGACTATTTTGGTGGCCCCCCTCAATTGGGGATTAGGACATGCGACCCGATGTGTTCCGGTCATTGCTGCATTGTTGTCCCGAAATGTACGGGTCATCATCGGGGGCGATGGCAGGTCTTTAGCTTTGCTCCGACATGAATTTCCTCATCTACCGGTGATTGAACTCCCGTCTTACGACATTACCTATCCTGTTGAAGGGGGAAATATGGCTATTTCAATGTCTGTTCAGATACCTAAAATACTGTCCCGGATTCAAGCCGAACAAGATGCTCTGAAACGCTACGACTTAAAGTTTGGATTTGATGCGGTTATATCCGATAACCGTTACGGATGCTACCTCAAAGGTAAGCCGTCTGTATTTATAACCCATCAGTTATTTATACAAACTCCCGGCAACTTAGGGTTTTTGTCTCCTTTGTTGTGGCAGTTAAATCAGTTTTTTATCCGGCGGTTTTCTGCTTGCTGGATACCTGATTTGCCGGATCCGGTACAAAATCTAAGTGGCAATCTTTCACATACCCGCCCTTTATCACCGGCCCGGTTTCGTTTTATCGGCCCGCTTTCCCGTATGTCGAAAGACATTTCTTTGCCGGTTGATGCGCCAATCTTTAAAGCGGCAGTTGTGCTTTCAGGACCGGAACCACAAAGGACAATTTTTGAAGAAATGGTATTAAAACAAGCTGCTTCAACCACAGATTCAATTGCAGTTGTCAGAGGGTTGACCGAAACAAACAACGAGCATCGTAAAAGCAACCTTTACCTGACTGATCATTTGACCACGGAAGCAATTAACCGGTTGTTACTTCGGTCAGAGGTTGTCATTGCCCGATCGGGATATAGTACGCTGATGGATTTGGCTGCAATTGGTAAAAAAGCGGCTTTGGTTCCCACACCCGGTCAAACCGAACAGGAATATCTTGCCGGTAGAAGTATGGAATTAGGCTTATATTACAGTGTTGCTCAACAAAAATTCGATTTGCTAAATGCAATGACACAAGCCGTCCGGTATAGCGGACTTCTGCTTGACAAAAAGGATTTATTAACACAAGCTGTTGAAAGTCTCATTGTCCAAATATAAGGTCAGCCATTCAGACCGGCTTTGTAGGAGCTTCTGATTCTTCTTTGAACTGAACAACGGCATTGAACTCCTGTTCAAACTCCTGATAATAACGCAGTTTTTGTTGTTTGGTAAGAAAAAGCTTGTCCTCCAGTTCTTCCAACAGCATAAAAACGGAATCTTCTGTTTCAGGACGGTTAAAATAAAGCCTGCCGGTCCGTCTTATCAGGAAATCATTCAGATTGGTTACCATTTCATGATTCACACAATAATTCAACTCAGCAAGCAGCAACCTGTCTGCAAGGCTTTTGGTATTAGTGCGTGAAATCAACGATAAAGTATCTAATACGATGGGAGTATTGGATCCATACAACCCCACCAAATATTCTAACTGGGAGCGCGAGATGCCCGAGGAGGCAAATTCAGCAAAGAGATGGTCGCAATAGATTTCAATACTGGTTGCCAGGTCAAAATGTCCACCGGACAAAGTGATGGTATTGGTGATACAGTTTTTGACAGAACGGCCTTCAGTTTTGTAGAGTTCTTTGACTACTACATCAACAACGCGCTCTGCCATTTTTCTGAAACCGGTGAGTTTGCCTCCGGCAATGGAAATCAGCCCCTTTTGGGTATAAAAAATCTCATCCTTCCGGGACAAGTCCGAAGGAGATTTACCGTCTTCGTGGATAAGGGGTCGAAGCCCTGCCCAGGTTGACTCTACATCTTTAAAAGTAAGTTGTACGGTTGGAAACATATAATTAACTGCCTCCAGAATGTATGCAACATCTGCTTTGTTGACCTGCGGTCGGGTTAGGTTTCCGGTATAGCTGGTGTCGGTTGTACCGATATAAGTTGTATTACCTCGTGGAATGGCAAAAATCATTCGCTTGTCGCTAAGTGCATCGAAATAAACAGCCTGTTTCAATGGCAACCGGTGATAAGGTACAACAAGATGAACTCCTTTGGTAAGGTGCAACCGTTTTCCGGTAACATTTTCGTCCTTATCCCGAACGGCATCAACCCAAGGACCGGCAGCATTGACCACCTTTTTAGCAGAAACGGTCAAGGCATGTTGGCGCAAATTGTCAAAGGCTTTAACTCCGTTAATCTGCCCGGATTCGGGATGGTAGGTAAAACCGGTTACCTCTATGTAGTTCAGACAGGTAGCACCAAATTTTACGGCTGTTTTAAGGGTTTCTATAGTCAGGCGGGCATCGTCAGTCTGGTATTCAAAGTATAGCCCGCTTCCCAAAAGTTTATGTTCGTTCAACAGGGGTTCCAATTCCAGCGTTTCTGCTTTGTTGTGCATACTACGCCTTTCCCCTTTTTCAACACCTGCCAGCCAATCATACATATACAGCCCGAAAGAAGTAGCGTTAATGCCCAAAGAGCCATTTTCGATAATGGGCAGGAGCATTTTTTTTGGCCGGACTATATGTGGGGCTTTCTGGAAAAGCAAAGCCCGTTCCTGTCCTACTTCCCGCACCAATCCTACTTCTAATTGTTTTAAATATCGCAGCCCGCCGTGAATTAACTTGGTCGAGCGACTGCTCGTGCCTGCTGCAAAATCCTGCATTTCCAGCAACAAAACAGACATCCCTCTCGAGGCAGCATCCAGGGCTATGCCGGCCCCGGTAATGCCTCCGCCAATGACCAACAAATCGTACTTTGTTGTTTGTACTTTGGTTAATGTTTCCTGGCGGTTCAGGACAGAAAAGGAGCGGGAAAGTTCCATATTTGGGGAATCTTTATCTTTGGATAAAGTCTTTGGTCATTCGACAACGTTTTACAGGCTGAAGCCGGATTTATCATAAATTACTTGATGCCCATTCTTTCTTTTACAAGAGGAAGAATATTCAGGGTTGTATCGGCATACAAAAGGGCGGCGGCATCATAAATAAAAGTATAGCCGTTTTCTTTTCCGATTTGTTTGACGACAGAATCGGCTTTGTTCAGGATCGGGGCATATAGCTTGTCTTTTTCGTTGGCAATTTCCCCTTCTGCCCGCATTTGCATGCTTTGAATTTGTTCTTCCAGGTCGGCTAATTCTTTGCCGTATTTTTCCATCTCAATTGGCGGAATATCTGCCTGACGTGATTGCAGTTCTTTTGCGCGGGATTCGTATTTGTTAATCAGATTTTTAAAAGCAGCTTCCTTTTTTTTGGTAAAATCAGCTACTTTTTTATCAGCAGCTTCGGTTTCAGGCATCAACGAAAGCAATTGTATTGAATTGAGATAACCGTATTTGACTCCAGCCGGAGGAGGAACGCCATTGTTTGCATCACCGGAGTTTTCAGTTTTTGTAGTATCGCTCCCATCTTTGATTTCGGTTTCAGGTGTTTTCGTAGTACACGATGCCAGAATAGAAACAACGAACAAGATGGCAGAAAAAGAAAGAAATGATTTCATTAATGAACTTTGTTTTATTGAAATATAGTAATTGAGTGCAAAAGTAACTAAAATTATGAAGTCAGGGGTTAGCACGGGTTTCCCATCGTCTTGTGTAGAGCCAAAGAGGGCTGTTTTCAGTTGCTTTGATAAAAAGTCTTGTATAGAATCAATTCTCTGATAAGTAATAAAGCCACCGGATTATTTTCGGTATAACCAGGAAGCAGGGTTCATTTTATTATTGCTTTCCCAAACTTCCAGATGCACTATAGCTTCGTTTTCATCCTCATTAAAGTAAACCGTTCCGATAGTTTCCTTGGTTTTTACAAGATCGCCTTTATTGACAGTTGGTTCTTTTAGGTTGGTATAGACTGTAAAATAGTTTCCATGCTTGATGATAACCGCCCATTGAAAAGTAGGATTGAACAAAATATTAGAAACTTTCCCGTCAAAAACCGCCCTAACGTTAGCATTAGGCTCTGTACTAATGTCTATACCGTTGTTGGTGGTGGTGATGTTTTTAAGCACGGGGTGTGGATTGGTACCAAAATTGGCGGTGATAACTCCCTTTTCAACAGGCCAAGGCAGTTTCCCTTTGTTTGAGGCAAATGTTGCCGAAAGTTTTTGTGCTTCTGGGCTGTTGTCTAATTTTAGTTTTTTGTCATCAGTTGCCCCTTTGGGATTTGTAGCAGTAGCTTTAGCAATGAGCGATTTAATTTGTTTATTGAGGTCGTCAAGGGCGTTTTGCTTTTCGCGAAGTTTTTGCTCCATTTGCTTTTCCTTGGTTTTCAGCGATTTCAGAAGTTGATCTTTATTCACCTTTTCAGCTTCCAAAGTTTCCCGTTCTTTCTGCCGGCTACTTAGCAAATGGCTATGTTCATCTTTTTCTTTTTGAAGGTCGGCCAATTTTAACTTTAAGGTTTCGTGGGTACTGTAAATACTGAGTACCTGATCTTTCCGGAATTGGCGGTAATAGTCCAGATATTTCATTCGCCGGTAGGCATCATTTACGTTTTTTGCCGAAAAAAGAAAGAGCAATTTATGATAATCGCTCCGGTTGATATAGGCATTCCGGGCCGATTTGGCATAATCTTCCTGCAACTCTTCTAAAGCAATTCCCAGCGAATCGATTTGAAACTCGATGTCAGCAATGCGGTTGTCCAGCAAATCTAAATTTTCTGCCAGATTGGAAATGATTTGATTCCTGTTCTGAATTTTTTTCTGAACTAAGATTAGCTCGTTCAGGGATGCTTTCTTTTCCGAGCGCGTTGTCCGGAGAATATCTTTTGTGTTGTTCATGTCTTCATAAAGCACTTTGCGTTTTTTTTGCAGTTCAGTCCTCGATGCTTTGTTGTTTTTTTGAGCAAACAGGAGGTTTGAGCTGCAAAAGCACAAAATAATCAGCAAGAATATAATGCCTCTGAAGAAAAAAGGAATAGATATTTTACCGGATAATTTCATAGTTATTGCCTATAGAAAATGGGAAATCAAGAGGTTCGTTGATCTTTATTTTAGACAATTCTATTTTGGCCTCATAAATATCAGTTGCAGCCATCTTTACGGTGCGGTTATGGGCAAAAGGTTTATTGCTGACGGGCAGATAATTGCTCAAATCTACAGATAAATTCCGGCTATTGGCAGTGTCGGTAACTAATAACCTCGTGATGGTATAGTTTTGAGGTTCGACAAATACTGCATATTGCAGGTTGTCCGATTGGTCAGTCAGACAAAATCCGCCTTCCGGCAAAGTACTTACTTGAGGGGTTTCCGGTAAAACGGGCAGTTTGTTGCCCAAAATGATGCGTTGTAGTGTGGTAAAATCAAGTGGATACCCGACGAGTGTTTCCAGATAGGCGATGCTTTTGACATAATACCGTTTGTTGAACTTATCCATCACCTTGACTGAGTCGGGAGTAATCAACATTCGGGCAACCTCTATTTTAATTCCTATATTCGCATAGGCCGACATCCACAACAGGGAATCTTTTTTTAGCCGGATGTCTGCGCCAAAAGACTGAGTTTGACTCCCCTGTCTGGCTTCAATCTGTGCTTTTGCGTTAAACCAATCTGCCTGAAGCTCATTGACCAACAGCTTGTTCTCTAAGGCCAGGGATGCCGAATTTTCGACAGGAACATCCGGAATACGGCTTATTTTTTTTGCCGGGGTGCATGCCGGCAATATGGCGGCAATCAACCATAGCATCAAGGCAGGCAGGAGAGGGGTTTTCATAAATTTGATTTTGTTAGGATTTCGCCCTCCAAAGTAAGGCGTTTACATTAGACTTTAATGGTGTTCAAAAGTTTGTAAACGTTTACTGCGTACTTATTCGTATAATTTGCGGTCGTTGATTTTTTTATCTAAAAAACCGGAGTTACCACCGGCATCTTTTGACAGTTTCCATTGCTCGACTGCTTTGTTGATTTCGTTGAGCTGGTAAAGAATATCCCCATAATGCTCCAGTAAAGTGGCGTTGGGAGTTCCACTGTTAACCAGGGCTTTTTCTATCCATGTCAGGGCTTCAGCATATTTTTTCTGTTTATAAAGCACCCAGGCGAAGGTATCTTCAAAAGAGCTGTTGGCAGGTTCTGATTTGTTAGACTTGGCCGACATTTCGGCAGCCTTGTCCAAGTGTTCACCCCGCAAGGCAAGAAAATAGCTGTAGTTATTTAAAATCAATGCATCGTCCGGGGTAAGCTTCAGCGCTTTTTCAAAACTGTTGTCCGACTTGTCATATTCTTTGGTTTCATTGTAAACGGAACCGAGCAGCGAATACATTTGAGCGGTAAGGTTATTGTCATTTACGCTGATCAGAGTACCCTGTTTGAGCGACTTCACCGCTTTTTCGTAACTTTTGACCTGCAAATTGGCTATGCCGTTAAAGTAATAGGGGTAAGGTTGATTGGGAAACAATTCGATTACTTCGCTGCTGAGTTGTGCCAATTGGGTGAAATTTTGCAATTCATAGTTGAGAATCAGCATTTGATACCATACTTCAAAATTGCTGCCGTCCAATTCGGAGGCGCGGGTAAACTCTTTAAGTGCTTCCGCTTTTTGGTCGTAGGTATAGAGCAAGTCTGCATATAAGATATGGGCTAAAGGCTCGCTTTCATGTGTTTTGACGACCAGTTCGATGAGATTAAAAATACGTGTTTTCCCGACGGGATCGGCAGATTTCTGCTCAACCAGCGGGCTTAACCGTTGTACCTTGGCGTTTATTGGCAACTCGGAACTTGCTAATGCTTTGTTGAGATATTCAAGAAATTTTTCCTCATTGTTTTGGGTATAATAATAGTCGGAAAGCGCTAAACAGGCGTAGGGATTGTCGGGCGATACTTTAAGCAGGTTGTTATAAACCTCTAAAGCCTTATCGGGCATATTGTTTGACAGATACAACTCACCCAATGTAAGCAAATAGCGCATATCATTGGGAAAAGCATTACTCAACTTTTGCAGTTCAAGGACTGCATTATCAAACTGACCAATTCGCAGATAAAGTTTTTGCTTTTGAATACTGATGTCTTCAAGAGTGCCGATTTTTTGTTCTAAGGCATCATATACCTTGATGGCTTCGGCATATTTTCCCGCCTGAATAAGCATATAAGCCCAGTCGAAGTAGTAATCATAATCGGCAGGAAATTTTTGTGTCAGGGTTTCGAAAATCTTTGCTGCTTCGTCAAACCGCGAGTTAACTGATAAGGTTTCAGCATACAGGGCTTGATACCATTTATTGTCAGGGTCAGTTTTTGCAGCCTTCTCGGCATAAAGCAAGGTTTGTTCCTGATCTTGTGATTCGAAGTAAATTCGCGCTAATTCAAACATCGCTGCATCGTGATTGGGGTCCAGCATAAGACATTGTTTAAATGCCAGTACAGCCCCTTCGGTATTTCCTTTGATATTGGCAGTCAGTCCGTCAAAAAACAATTTTTGCACTTTTTGTTGATCTGCTTCGGAAAGCCGGCTTTTATTGTCAGCACCTTCAGTTTTCGACTTTTTATCTTTGTTTTTTTTACTTTGAGCAAATACAGTATCGCTGCTTCCGATAACGGCAAGTGAGAGCAGCATCAACAGGTAAAAATGAAAACGGAATGATTTGATGATATCCATGAAAAAAGTCGTTAAAAATCATAATCTTGGTACAAAGACACAGGTAATCCCAAAAACCCCTGTTGCGTAAATAAAAACAGGATGTAGGCTATGGGGTTCAAAAATGCTTAAATTATTGTGATACTATGACTTAAATCCTATCCGGCCGCATTTTTTTACCCCGTTAACAGAACCGGATATCCTGAAAATCAACCTTTTGGTTGGACTTATCTTGTAAAATTCAGTTACAAATAATCGGTTGATAATAAAAATATAAATACAACAAATATTGTCGCGTAAAAATCTGATTATTCAGATGTGGAATAATCGCCGATGCTCAGGTCTTCAAAATGGCCGGTAAGATGCACATGATTACCAATCATAGAATTGGCAATCACTTTGTATTTAATGGTGGTCTGGTCTTGGATGATGCTGTTTTTGATGACTGAATGTTCAATTTTAGTGCCATCGCCTATTGAAACATGTGGACCCACTACCGCATTGTTGATGGTAACATTATTGCCGATATAACATGGCTCAATGATACTGGCATTGTGAAACACAGAGGAGGGTGAAATTAAGTTGACACCTTTTAGTTTGAGCAATTCCAGCATCCGCTGATTGGTGTGGACAGTGGCGTTTTTGTTGCCGCAATCTAACCATTCTTCGACTGATGCTATGCCAAAATGGGTTCCTTTTTGTTTCATGTTTTCCAATGCCGAAGTTAGCTGATATTCTCCTTTGTCTTTAATATCGTTGTCAATGATATACTGCAGTTCGTTTCGAAGATATTGTCCGTCCTTGAAATAATATATTCCGATGATGGCCATATCTGAAACGAATGTGCTGGGTTTTTCAACAAATTCGGTAATGATATTTTGATTATTCATTTTAACCACTCCAAACCTGGACGGGTCTTCAACGCGGTGTGTCCAGATAATTCCATCCGATGCTGTATCTATTTTAATGTTAGCCTTAAACAACGTATCGGCAAAAGCTACGATCAGGTTTTTGTTCATAATGCTTTGAGCACAAAGAATGGCATGGGCGGTTCCCAAAGGTTTGTCCTGATAAAAAATATGTCCCTTTGCGCCTGCACGGGTAGCAACATCCAGCAACTGATTTTCGACATCGGTGCCAAAATCGCCAATGATAAACCCGATATTGTCAACCGGTTCACTGCACATTTCGACAATATCTTCTACCAAGCGCTGCACCATCGGTTTTCCGGCTACAGGGATCAGTGGTTTTGGGATAGTGATAGTATGAGGTCTCAATCGGGTACCTCTGCCTGCCATAGGTATAATTATATTCATAGTAACTGAATTGTGCGATAATTAAATCGGGTTAGCCTGTTTTATTATAAAGTTTGTTTTAAAATGCAGATTTTATTCTGAAACAAGATACATGATTTGTGTTTCAGCAAATTTTTTTCTTTGAATTTATCCCCCTGTGCTTCCAAAACCACCCTCTCCCCGGTGGGTATTGTTTAAATTGGTAGTCAGTTCCCATTCAACTTGTTCATGTTTGGCAATTACCATTTGTGCAATTCTGTCGCCGGGCATGATGGTTTGGGTTTCCCGGGAAATATTAGCCATTATCACCCCGATTTCACCGCGGTAATCGGCATCAATTGTTGCCGGTGCATTGGGCAATATCAGCCCTTTTTTAAGCGCATTTCCGCTTCGGGCACGCAATTGTGCCTCGTAACCTTTGGGAAGTTCAATATAAAGCCCTGTAGGGATAAGTACTCTGTCAAATGGCTGTAAGACAACCGGTTCGACAAGGTAGGCATATACATCCATTCCTGCCGAATCAGCAGTCGCATAAGCCGGAAGCGGGTTGTTGGATTGATTGATTATTTTTACCTGAAGAGTCATAATTTTGATGCGAATGACGGGTTTCGAAAATGGGAGGATAAATAATTTAAGCAATCAGTTCAATGTCAAATTGTACCAGGTCAACAAATTCCTGTACCCGTCCTTCAATTTTAGAGCTGTCGAGATGAAGCAATTGCTCTGCTCCGAATTTTTCGACACAAAAAGAAGCCATCGCAGAGCCATAGATGATTGAGCGTTTCAGGTTGCCAAAATTGTGATATTGCGATTTTGCCAAATAGCCCATCAATCCACCGGCAAAGGTATCACCGGCACCCGTTGGGTCAAACACATCTTCGAGCGGAAGGGCAGGTGCAAAAAACACTTTGTTTTGGTGAAACAGCAAAGCGCCATGTTCCCCTTTTTTAATGACTAAGTATTCAGGACCCATTTCCATAATTTTGCGAGCCCCTTTGACCAATGAGTAACTACCCGAAAGCTGACGGGCTTCTTCGTCATTGATAATGAGCAGGTCAACGAGAGATAGTGTTTTGAGCAATTCGTCCATGGCTGAATCCATCCAGAAATTCATGGTGTCCATGGCAATGAGTTTGGGGCGTTTATGCAGGCGTTCTATCACCTGCCTTTGAACCACAGGCATCAGATTGCCCAACATCACATAATCGGGGTTTTGGATGCTGTCGGGGATAACGGGGTCGAAATCTGCCAGCACATTCAATTCGGTTATCAGGGTATCCCTGCTGTTCATATCTAAATGATATTTTCCCGACCAGAAAAAACTTTTCTCGCCTTGTCTGATTTGAAGCCCGTCAGTACGGCAGCCTCTTTGCTGCATATCGCTGATAAAAGTTTGTGGAAAATCATCTCCTACAACGGAAACAATACGAATATCGGGACAAAAATAGGATGCCGCCAAACTGATATAAGTAGCTGCACCACCTATAATCTTATCGGTTTTTCCAAACGGAGTTTCAATGGCATCAAACGCCATGGAGCCTACTACTAATAAACTCATAGAGGACTTACTGGAGTTAAAGAATAACTTTTCGAAATTTTGCGCAAAGATGGCACTATTATTTGAAACTTGAGCAGGCTGAAAGGGTATATAATTAAGACATTTCCCTGATTTTTAAAAAATCAAAAAAAACTATGCCCCAAACTTGGTACATAAAAAAGAAGTATTTACCTTTGCGAGCGCAAAAAAACAAGCCTCCTTAGCTCAGTCGGTTAGAGCAACGGACTGTTAATCCGTGTGTCCTAGGTTCAAGTCCTAGAGGGGGCGCAACCACAAAAGCCTTGCAACCAAAAAATTGCAAGGCTTTTTTTATGTGCGGCTTCTCTTCTAACCATCCTTATACAGCAGCCTGTGCAAGAAAATGGCAGATCCCGGAAAAAACTATCTTTAGGGACTATCTTTTTTACCGTTTTTCTCGACCTCGTTGGCGTTGGAATTGTCATGCCTGTTACGGTCCCTTTGTTGCTCAACCCGGCATCGGGGGTTTTACCTTACGATTATAGCGAATCTTTCCGAACCATTCTGCTTGGCTTTTTAATTGCCTCCTATCCTGTTGCCTCCTTTTTTGGAGGTCCGATGTTGGGGGCTTTGGCTGATAAATACGGACGAAAACGACTGCTCATGTTGTCTTTGGTTGGTTCAATGATCGGGTATCTCATTTTCGCGCTTGGAATTTATTGGCAAAGCATATACCTGTTGTTTTTAAGCCGCCTGATTGACGGATTTTCGGGAGGTAATATTTCAATTGTTCAGGCTGCTATTGCCGACATCAGCGATGACTCTTCAAAGGCGAAGAATTTCGGACTTATAGGTCTTGCCTTTGGCGTAGGGTTTGTCATCGGACCTTTTATTGGCGGTAAATTGTCGGACCCTTCCTTAGTCAGTTGGTTCAATTATGATACGCCGTTTTTGTTTGCTGCTTTTTTATGTTTGGTTAATTTCGGGCTTGTGGTTCGCAACTTTGAGGAAACACTCGAATCGCCCGTTCACCGCCCTGTCAATGCCTTTACCGGAATCAATAACCTGAAACAGGCATTGTCTGATTTGCGGATTCGAGCTTTGTTTGCGGCCGTTTTTTTCTATCATCTGGGCTTCAGTTTTTTTACCCAGTTTTTTCAGGTATATCTCGTCAAACGCTTCTCATACACCCAATCCGAAATCGGGAACTACTTTGCCTATATCGGGCTATGTATTGCGCTGGTTCAGGGTATAGTCGTGCGCAGGCTTGCAGTTCGATTTCCTTCAAAACAAATTTTGCGTTACAGTTTGCCCGGATTAGCTGTCGCATTGTTTTGTATGTTGCTCCCACAAAATGGATGGCAACTATATATAGTTTCTCCTTTTATTGCCTTATTTCAAGGCTCTTCTGCCCCTAATTCCACCTCTTTGGTTTCTCAGAATGCCCCCCGCGGGGAGCAAGGTAAAATGTTGGGCATCAACCAATCAGTACTTTCGGTGGGGTTGGCAGTTCCACCCATTCTTGCCGGTTTTTTCGATTCTATTGACGTGCGGTTGCCCATTATCGCCGCCTCAATAAGTGTAATGACCGGCTGGCTGCTCATGCTCAGATTTTTAAAAAAGTAGAAAGCCAAGTGTAACGGTCATACTTTTGATTGGTTCATTTTTTTGGCCTGACGATTCCGAAGAGGTGAACTCAACCACTCACTACATAAATCTACAACGCCTACGACAGATTGGCAATTGGCAATTGGCAATTGGCAATGGCTATTCATATTAACTCTTTCAGGTTTTTCACTTTTCACTTTTAGTTTTTCACTTCCCAACCACCGCCACCTTACCCCGTGCCAACACACTGCCCGATTGCTCAACGGAATACAAATACACCCCCTCCGGCAGATGCGCCACCGAAAAGGTTTTATGCGTTTCCCCAGCACCGAGAGTAGTTTGAAGCACGGTTTGCCCTGTGAGGGTGAGTAGTTTTACCCCTAAATCCCCCTCTACCCCCCAGCCCCCTGAAGGGGACTTTGAAGCCCGTTGAAAGGTGAGGGTATTTGTGGCGGGGTTGGGATAAACAAGCATGGTTTTTTCCCCCTTTAGGGGGTCAGGGGGCAATCCTACCGTGCCGCCTGCGCCTTCGGTGTCTATCTGTGCCTGTACTATGGAAGTGTCTGAACAGACGATGGCAGTGAGGGTGGCGGTATAAGTGCCGGAAGCCGGGTATTGGTGGGTCAGGATATTGCCGGAGCAAGGGTCGTAGCCTTGCCCACAGAGGTAAGGCGGGCTGCCGTCGCCCCAATCCCAACGGTAGTAGCCTCCGTCTATGCTGTCGGGATAGACGTAGAGGGTTTGGTTGGTAAACTGTATTTCGTTGCCACCCTGTGGCTCATAAGTAAAAGCCGCCTCCGGCTCGGTGAGCAGACCCATGCAGTTGAGTTTGAGTAACCAAGCCGAGGCATGACCAACCGGAGCACCGGGTATGATGGTATCCTGCCTCCCGGCTACCAAAAAACCGCCGTCGGGCATAAGGGCAAGGTCGTAGGCATAGTCGTGCCAACTGCCGCCGTAGGTGCGCCGCCATTTTAAGCCCCCATCTACGCCCGATAATTTGATGATCTGCATTTGAGCATACTCACCCAAGGGGTCGTTACAACCACTTGTAATAATATCGCCATTTGGTAATTCATTTATTGTAGCCGCACCACAGTCATCAAATAGTTGGTCGTTATACCAATCAATGGTAAAATCGTTATTGAATTTAATTACACTTCCTTTATAGTAATTATTTGCAAACCCATTTAATGCAGAGCCGGCAATGTATCCTCCTATTTTACTCCTAATCAATCTGCCACTTACATCTTTGCCGTCTTCGTCCCAAAAAGTAGTTCCGAAGTCATATATGGTGTCCCAAAGCATTTCACCGGTAGCATCGCTTATCTTGGCTACTAACAAATCGCTCATAAAGGCATTGTAGCCAACGGTACCATATACATAAAAGGCTGCCTCATTAGGTACGGGTATAATATCGGTTAGCCAGTTGAGCAGCGGGTAGTTGTCGTAAACCTGCTCCCATACCACATTGCCTAGACTGTCTATTTTAATAGCGTAGGGTTGTAAAGTTGAAGAACCAACTATAATTATTTTATTATCAGGCGCAACAATTATTGCTCTACCAACAGAGTTGGACTCAGAATTGCCTATGTAATATAGACTTTCCTGATTGTTATTTTTATCCCATGTAAGCATGAGTGTTTGTTGACTTTCACCTCCAACAGGTTGGGTCATGTTTCCTGTAAAAAAAAATTGGTTATTTTTCTCTCAACATGGCTGCCACACATTAAAAAAAAGAAGGGAGGCGATATCTTTGTAATTTTGCGAATTGCAAACCCAAAATCAAAGTATATGCCTCCCAACATTCTGCCTTTAGAGTTATATAAAGACATCCTGTCAGTAGCAAAGATATTACAATTAAGGGATTTTCTGTACTGTTTTATGTGTATTCGATATGGAGTAAGTGTACGGAGTTTATGCCGCTATAGTAACTACTCTGTTCGCACTTGGTTTCGTTTTATGTCAGAGGACTACCTGTGGGAGCGCATTCGTATGAAGTTGTTTTTGAAGTGGGTGTATCAACCGGAGGAGAATTATATTATAGCCATAGACGAAGTGGTAGAAGGGAAAAGTCGGGACAAGACCTATGGTTTGTCGAAGTTTTGGAGCAGCATTCAGAAATGCCCCATATTCGGGATTTGTTTTTTTGTGCTTCTCTGATAGCTGTGGGGAAACGGAAATCATATCCGATGGTGGTAGAGCAAGTCGTACAGACAGAGGGGGACAGGAAGCGGATAGCGGAACGGAAAAGAAGGCATTAGCTGGCAAGCAGCGCAGTGCCGAAGGCAGATGTTTGGTTCGTGGCAGGAAGCAAGGCAGCAAAAACCGACCCAAGCAGCCCAATCCTACGGCATCCTTTCGGGCATTCACCGCCTTGTTAAACAAGTTGCTTTCGTGCTTACCGGGCATCAACCTGACCTATATGGTAGCAGACTGTGCTTATGCCTCGGCAGATTATTTCTCTGCGGTAACAAAGACCGGACTTCACCTGATTACCCGTTTGCCTGTAAATGCCGCCCTCGTCTATGCCTACTCAGACCCAGTAGCCCCAAAACATCGGGGAAGACCCAAAAAATACGGAGAAAAAGTAGATTTGAACAACCTTGATAACCAAGAACTGAAAGACACCAAAACCGAAAATGGTCTCCTTACTCAGATATGGCAACTGCCCTGTTACAACAAATCCTTAAGCAAAAACCTGTTAAATGTGGGGATAGTAAAAATAACCAATTTGAAAACCCAAAAAGTAGCCTTCTCTAAATTTTGCACCACCGACCCTAACCTCGACTGGCAAACTATGATAGATTATTATAGTTTGCGTTTTCAGATTGAGTTTGACTTTCGGGATGCCAAACAATTTTTCGGACTATCCGATTTCAAAAACTACACCTCGAAAAATCTGACCAATTTTGTTAATCTATGCTTTACCGCTACCTTGACGGCTAAAATTTTGCAGGCACAATATCAGGTTAAATACAATAACCCTAACTTTAGCATTTTAGACCTCAAAATACTCTGTAATACGCGTTTTACGGTCAAAACAGTTATTAAATTGGTACGAAAATCGCCCGATTCAATTTTTAATACTCAATTCGCAGACGGGTTTATGCCAACAGATTTGGTCAATGTCGCTTAAATATCTATAATATAGAAGAAAAAACACGACCGTCTTATCTTATATTTGTGGCAGCCTTGTTGTTTCTCTACTAAATCCACAAAACCAATATGTCCATACAAATTAGTTAAACTTTTCACAAACAGGGTATCCCCATTATTATTAGTTACATAAATTTGACCGAACCAGTCTCCTGTTTCAGGCTTTGCATTCCCTGCAAAAATCATTTCGTTATCAAATAATGCTACCTTCCTTAGTTCTTGTAACGCCTCCCATTTATACAACTTTTCAAAATATTTACTTTGGGTATAGGCCTTACTTTGCAACAATAATATTACTATGAAAACTACTGCTTGTTTCATCTGTTGTATTTTTTAAAGCAAAAGTTCGTATTTGTTCAACAAATACGAACTTTTGCAGGTGAAACAATTATTTCAAGACAACAATTTTCCCTGCAATGGGAGGCTCATTATCTGTGGTAACACGATAGAAGTACATACCGTTTAACCAATCGGTAGTAGAAACAGAAAATACACCGTTTCCGCTTAAAGTATAAACCCCTTGCAATTTACCGGCATGGTTGTAAAAGGTAAGTTGGGCATCAACATCTTTGGCAAGATCGTGATCTATACTAAAACCACTATTTGTAGGATTAGGATATGGTTTACCCACTTTAGTCTGCCCTGTGGCATTGGCAGTAGTGTTGCCTTTAAAATTGATTAGCACATTTTGGAACAGGGTGGAGTCGATAAGGTCGGCTATGGGGGGCAGGTCTATGGGGTATTCCTCACCTCGAAGCAGGTATAAGAGGGTGCGGGCTTCGGTGGCGGTTTGTGTAGTGGTAGCTGCTATCTGACGTATGGTATCTTCTTCGGTTGTCGTTATTTGGAACAAATCACGTCCGCTAAGTCGCCAATTCGTGTATATTTGGTAGAGTTGTATAAACCGTTGTTCTTCTTCTCTTTCATCGGGCAGGTTGACAAGTATGTTGTTTGCGGCAACAAAATTGCCTTTTATGAGGTAGTGGTTTAGCAGCAGCCTGTTGCCGAAATAGGTCTGTATGTCTTCCAGTAGCCCTTCGGCGGCTAAGGTGTCGTTTTGCTCATATACGTAGTAATATACCTTTTTCATGGCCTCGTAGTTTTTGATACCCTCATCGCTAAGGCTGCGTATTTCCTCGTCTTCCATTATCATTTCGCTCCCTATAATGCCGCATAATTGTTCGCGGGGTGGTAGTAGTTCACCAGAAGGAAAACATGGTAAGGGCGTTACCTCTCCCACAGTTATAGTAGGCACGAAACCGGTTTCGTTTCGATACCAATATATAAAATTAAAGGCAGTAGGATAAGGGGTGGCGACAATATGCAAGCTTGTTGTGTTTAAAAGTTGCCCAAAGAAATTGTCGGCAGGGCTGGGTATTACTGGATCACAATCACCTTGGTCGCTCAAATATCCATCTTCATCGGGATAAAGCAGAACTGAGGAGGTGTAGTTGAGGGCATACATTGCAACGGCGTAAATGTCGAAATCGTTACATAAAATTTGTACATGTCTGTTATTGCCATAGGCAAAAACACCTACGGCATTTGCGTAGAAACTATTGTTACTCACCAACATTGGATCGGTATCATTGCTTAATAAAACAACGCCGGCAAGCACAAAATTGATAGTATTGTTGAGTACTTGTGCATTAGAACCCTGAATAAATATACCGATATTATTTGCGTCTGTTAAGCCACCGGATGGAGGTATATAAGTGTTGTTGATGGTATTTTCCACAATACGTGCTTGGGTTCGGGATATCTGCATGTTTATATTGCAGTTGTCTAACTCGTTGTGGGTGATGTTGATGTCTTGAATCATGTACTGGCTGGTATAGGTGTAGTTCAGGATAGAGATACCTACAGAGCAATTGTCAAATAGGTTGTGGTCAATATCTGTTCTTTCCGTACCGGCAATTCTGATGCCATAGTTGAGGTTGTCAAACCGGTTGCCGGATATATTCAGCCGCTCGTTTATAGGTGGAAAGTAGGATAATATATGAATACCGGCTTCGGTACGTTGAATAAGATCGGGGTCATTAAAGGGGTAAGCCAAACTGCCGGTAGAGGTAAATTGAGATGATTGAATGAATCCTTCACAGAATTCAGAGGGTATTACATTGCAGGTTCCTTTAAACCAAGGCATCAATACGCCTTCCAGGCAGTTAATAAACTGTGCATCGCTGATTTGGAGCATACCGCCCGAAAAGTCCATTGCCTCTGGATCTGATATGATGCCGACGTAAAGGAGGGATGTTACCATAGAAGGTACAAACAACATATCCGCCGGCACGATGGGATTGGCAGTGAGTGAGGTAATTTGGTTGGCTAATTCATTTACGTCCATGAATGGCAGTTTGGTATTGGTTACGCCGAATATGGCATCATAAATATGCACATTTCGGGTATTGAGTATGCCATAGTTGTAGGGAAAGCTGCCTGGTAGAAATATCCGGTGTGTTTGAGTGCCTTCTACTTGTATGCCTTGCCACATACTGCCGCAGGAGCCAAATAAGCGCGTAGGGTTTTCGACAGTTCCTATTAAATTTAAGATAGCTCCTCTTTGCACCAGTATTCTTCGGTCGGGCGCGAAATGAATGTTCATTTGGCTAATTGTCAGAGCTACACCCGCAGGAATGATGAGGTCAACATTCAGGTATAAATCGTCTCCGGAAGGCAACCCATAACCGGTAATAAAAGGGTTGCTGGTAGCTGTCCATACACCTGATGTAGCTATATAAGCCGGGCGGTAGTCGGTATCTTCGTTATTTTGAATACCGGGGCTATCGGGGTTTACTAAAAACTCCTGCGGCGATATACAAATGCAGGGGTCGTCTGTTACTTCTACCGGGATACTAATTTGAACAGAATCAGGACATTCTGTTCCATCGTAATAAACATATAGTGTTACGATATAAGTGCCATCTTCTGTGAGAATTAGTTCAAACTGCTCGCAGTCTTCAATGGGGTCACAGTTAAAAATATCTTCTATGGTAGCGCCGGGTTCTAAAACTCCCCAAATTATATCATCGGCAACATTGACAATGTACTCGGGTATAGTAAAAATAATTGTGTCATTGATACAATAAGGAGCTTCAGAGTTTATGAAAATAGAAAAATCTTCCAATTCCTCACTAAATTGAACATTGATACAAACGGTATCGCTTTCTCCACCAAAAGTATCAGGTGTGCCGTCTAATGGAAAATCGGTCCATGCTCTAACCAACATAACATAATCTCCGGAAAGCGAAAAATAGCAATCTAAATTAACGGGAACTGGGTATGGGGGTTGAGGTGGAGTAACACCGCCACCCCAAAAATGCCAGCAGCCGTCAATGCCAAGATTAGAGAAATCACAAGCGGTATTTGGAACAATAAACTGTGGACATATAAGAAACTCTAGAAGATGGTCGTTTCCTATTGTAGCAGTTTCTGCCAGGGAATTAGTTGTAAAAAACCCATCTCCATGTAAATCACAAGTTAAAGGACAATCTTCATTTATGAGTATGTCCTCATTATCGACAGTTAAAATAACTGTTAATTCCGGAATTTCATCCGGAAGACAACTATTAGCAGAAAGGCTATTCACCCCCCCCCATTAAAAATTAAACTAATGCAAACAATCGCTAAAAAGCGAAAAAACGGAGTTTTGTTTTTGTTCATAAAAAATAAATGTTTTGGTTTAAAATTCTGCATCATCTTAAGTTTATCTTTCTCTCAGGAAAGAGTTTATCTGGTGCCTTACTTATATTATTCCTTTTCACAGAAAAAAATCAGCTTAAAATCGCACTTTTTTTCATTTTTTTTGAAAAAAAGTTTTTTTAGCATCAAATGCCTGCTTTTGTTAACGAAAAATAATTTACATGGGTTGCCTGAAACTCTTTAAACATTATGATGTTTCCGAAACATCCTATGTTTTTTCTGATTGCCTGTATTTGCCAATCCTTATAGGTTTGGCAAACCTATAAGGATTTAAAAAAAGCTATCTTACAGGGTTTTTCACTTTTCACTTTTAGTTTTTCACTTTTCACTTCCCAACCACCGCCACCTTCCCCCGTGCCAACACTGCACTGTCATCCTCGACCACATAAAAATACACCCCCACCGGCAAATGAGCAACCGAAATGGTGGTTTGGCTTGTTGAGCCTGTCGAAACAAGGGTAGTTTCAAGCACGGTTTGACCGGTTAGGGAGAGGAGTTTTAGATTTACCCCCCAGCCCTTTGAGACCCCTAAATCCCCTGAAGGGGACATTAAGACATCGGTATAGCTGAAGGTTAGGGTGTTTTGGGCGGGGTTGGGGTAGATGAGGATGGTCGGTTCCTCCTTTTGGGGGTTAGTGGGTAAACCTACTGTGCCGCCTGCGCCGGATAACGTTTCGATTGTGGCTTGCACCATTGAGGTATCCTGACAAACAACGGCGGTGAGTGTAACGGTGAAGCTGCCGGGGGCAGGATAGTTGTGAAACACTTCCTGAAATGATTCTGAGGTGAAGGTAACGGGAGGGCTGCCGTCCCCCCAATCCCAGATATATTTGCCGCCGTCTATGCTGTCGGCATACACAAAGTGACTGAGGTTGGTAAATTGCAACGAAAAAGGGTTTATGGCATCTGCCTGCCATGAGAAAGAGGCTTGGGGTAAGGGAGTGACCAAACCCATACAGTTGGTACGTACCACCCAAACAGATGATCCACCCGTGGTATCTTGCCTACCTGTTACCACAAAACCGCCATCGCGGGCAAGTATGATATCGTAGCCATAATCATGAAAACCCGAGTTGCCGTATTGTCGCCACCAACGAGGGCTACCGTTGGCAGAGAGTTTGAAAATTGCCATATCTGTGCGTGAAATGCCGACAGGATAATAGCAATTGGTAAACACTAGCTCACTGTTGGGTAATTCTACAACTTGACTGATTCCACATCCATAATCAGGAAATGTTACCTGCCATATAATAGCGCCGGAAAGCGAGAATTTAATAATCCTTTGTGTATCTCCATTCGTGCCGCTAGCTGCTATGGCCAACAAATTGCCGTCAGATAATTTGGTTAATGTAGTGGTTCCATGAATAGGCGGTTCTAAATTATAGATGCTATCCCATTGCATAATACCCTGTTCGTCAACTTTTGCAAGTATTAAATCGCTTGCCTGCTCGCCTGCTAAAAGTACCAGATTGGCAACGCCCCAAAAATAATACCCCCCGTCGTCGGCAGGAACTATGCTGCTGAATATATTGCTATACGTATAATTGTCATAAATGCGTTCCCATTCCGTTTGGCCGTTTTGGTTGAGTTTAACTAGATAAAATTTCCAATAATAGGGAAACACCCATTCGTTTATTTTGTGTCCGGCAAGCAGGTAGCCGTTGTCGGGGGTGCGTATGAGGTCATAAATATAGGAGGGCATAGTATCAGTAGGAGTACCGGTGTAGTCAAATTGCAATTGGTTTCCGTCCGGGTCTAATTGTAATAGAAAGCCACGGTAGGAGTAATCATCGGCTATATCTTGGTAAATATAGCCGCTAATAGCATATCCATATTCTGTTGGCAATAAACTTCCAAAATAGCTGTCGCCAAACTCTGGAAACATGTGAAGTAACAGGGTATCACCATATTGATTGGTTCTTAAAAAATAACCGTGCCATAGGTAATCATTCACATTTAGATAGTTTCCGGTTATGGTTAATGACAAGTCATCCTTTTCTATCACTTTTCGACCACTATTGAAATCTGCCCAATCGATTTTTCTTTCGAAGTACTTATTCTGTGCATTTACAACTTCTGAAAGCAAAATTAAAATTGTAACACAAATTATTCTTCTCATTGTTTTTGTTTTTTAAGCTACACATGCAGACAATATGTCCGCATGTGTAGTTTATTAAATGAAGTATAGGCAGGCTAACCCTTTTTATAAAAGGTTGAAGATTGTGTAACCCTGTAAATATTTACATTGTTTTTTACAGGTTTGTAAAGCAAAACTTAATGTGTTACAACAAATTTGCCATTAGCAAGAGCTGCTCCGTTTTGGTATAGACGATAGAAGTAAATACCTCCCGATAAAGCCGGTAAGTCGAGCACAAAAGTTTTGCCGGCTTCTGTTTTGAATGAATTTACAATTTTTCCGGTGTAGTCCAATAATTCCAAATTAAATGGACTCTTATCCGGTGTAAAAGGCAGTTGAAAGAACAACTGGTCTTTTGCGGGATTGGGGTAAACTTTTACGGTATAGCCCAATGGCGTGGTTTGTTCCGAAGCTTTGAACTGTATGGCTATACTTTGCAAGTGTTCTTCCATAGCGGCTTCTTCGGGCAGCAAGGGCAGTTGGATTACATATTCTTCGCCATAAAGCAGCAAGAGCAGATTGCGGGCATCGAAAGAGGTTTTGGTATAGGTAGCGGCGATACTGCGCACAGTATTTTCCTGTTCGGGAGTTAAACTCCATACCGTATTTCCTGTTTCGTACAGTTCTTTGTAGATTTGATACAGTTCTTTAAATTGCTGTTCCTCTTCGCGGGAATCGGGCAGGGCGTTAAGCAGATTTTGCGCTTGTTCAAAAACACTGTCTTTCAGGTACTGAGGCAGCAGCAAACGTTTGGTAAGGTAGCTGTCTATATCCTCAAGCAGATTGAATGCGGCATCTTCATTACCAGTTTCGGTGTAATAATAGATTTTGCGCATCATTTCCTCGTCTTTCTCGCGTCCGTCTGCCATATTTTTAATATCTTCATCTTCGCGTACCAGTTGCGGTCCGTCTTGACAATGTTGAGAATAGGGCAATACAGTACCTCCACACACTGCCACTGTAGCCGTTCCATAATTACCGAGCGGGTAGTTTTGGGGTATATGGGCAGTTTCATTCCGGTAGTAGTAATTAAAAACAGAGGTTGGGCTATTAATAGACGAGAACAAGGAATTAGCATATATCGAAGTAGGGTAGAAGCGGTTATCGGAAGGCATACCGATTGGAGTTGAAGGATCACAATCTCCTTGGTCGAAAACGACCCCTGCTTCCTGAAGGATGCTATTTATGGTATAATCGCCGGCTGCAATGCTTAAACCGTATCTGTAAAAATCGTTACATTCTAATTGCACTCCTATATTATTGCCATAAAGCATTACTCCTGTAAGCACGCTTTCAAATCGGTTTTTGCGTATAAAATTGTTGGGTAAGTCACAAGATAAAAGCGCTGCCCCTCTGTATGCCCTATAAACCTGATTGTCGGTTACCAATGCCGTGCCGCCCATTAAAAATATACCCACTCTGCTCCATTGCAAGACAGGCAATGAAACGGGTGTATTTTGGTTGATGGCATTGTTTTGAATTAGCACATGTGCTGCACCGCATTGAATAGGTATTTCACACCAGTCAAAATTGTTTTGAACAATTCTGATGTTCTGCCCTATTGGGCTAAGTGCGGAGTTACCAATAGAAACACCTGCCTTTATGTTTTGTATATTGTTGTTAAAAAAGTTAATGTTGGTAACATGAACACCTCTTGTTCCGTACTTAAGATGGTGAAAATTGTTGTTTAAAATATTCAGGTGTTCATAATTGACAAGATGTATGCCTGCTTCGGTATTTTGTGTTTGCAAATGCGTATTGAATGGAAAGGGTAAAACATTGGAATAAAATTCTGCGCCAATAATGTAGCTGTAACAACCGCTTCCGAAATTACAGGGATTCCCTTTATATAAACTCATATTTATACCTTCGAAGCAATTGAAAAAGGTGGTGCCGGTATTTATTTTTACTGCCCCACCTGTAGTTGATATGGCAGATGTCGCTAAAAAATAATTATATAACGCCGCATAGAAGAAGGTGACATTAGGAATTCCCGAGTTCTGAGGAATAAGCGGATTCGGAAACACACTCAAGTCTGCTATAACATTATCGGTATCCATAAATGGAAGTGACATAGCTACAATTCCGAAAATAGCATCTTCAATGCGCACATTGCCGCTCACTCTAACTTCACCAAAGTTAGAACTGACGATTACGGGATCTAACGGGCTTGTATTACGTTCAATGCCCATGCCCGGACCTTCTACTTGTATGCCTTGCCAAACGGTGTTGCACAATCCTTTGAGAAGGGTGGGCGTACCGTCATAGTCGTCTGTAATGTTTAAAATAGCACCTCGTTGTACCAGTATCCGGTTTTTACCGATAAAAAAGAGTTGCATATCGGTTATGTTTAGGGTTATGCCGGCCGGTACCACAACATCTACCGTAAACAGAATAGGGTCTGAGCCGTTGAGATTAAATGGTGGCAACATAAACGGGTTGTTGTTGTCATTCTAGTTTACTATGGGCGTACCTAATGGAGAACTGACCACATAAGCAGTTCGTCCGTCAACTTGGGTTATTTGAGGCACATTGGAATTGGGGGTAACGGTATAGTTGAGGTTATCCAAACAACATTCGGGGTCAATTGTGATAGTAGCTGTGGTTGTACTTTCGGGACATTCGGGGTTATTATTTACAGTATAGATAAGTTCAAAATCACCCGGGCCTTGGGCGGGATCGAACTGGTCGTTTTGCACAGTTCCTGTGCCCGTCCAACTGCCGTTTGGATCATCAGGGTTTAGGTTCCAGGGCTGGTCGAAGAGGCATAAGGCGGCGGGCACAGAAAAATCAGAAGACGGTGGTTGCAAACAGCAATCGGTGCAAACCGTATAGTTGGCAGTTCGATTAAAACAGCCACTTTGTGAGGTTGGTGGCGAGGGCAGAAAATTATCAATAAAAAAGCGGTCTAATCTGTAACAATGACAGCCGGTATGCTCATTGGCGGGTGCGGTATAGGTGGTTGCAGTTGCCCCGGGTATTAGCGTCCACACATTATTGCAGTTAAACGACCGATACCATTGATAGGCAAGATAGGGTACTTGTTCGGTACATATATTTGGGTCGCCAATAAGAGTGGGCAAGTTGCATTCGGCTGTAATTTGGTTGTTTTCGAGAGGGAAAATATCTGGGATAATGTCCACCCTATCTATGAGTGCTTGTATGCCGCAGTTATCAATATTTGGCGTTATTCCGTAAATAAGGAGGCGATTGTAGGTATTTTCTGTGCTAAAACAAGCAACTCCCTGCCGCCATTCTGTTTCCACATTGGCATCAGAGAAAATTTCGGACATTTCAGCCGGATCGTTCGACAGTTGCCTGCAATTAGCCCACCAAGTAGCAGGGGAAAGAATTGTTGACATTCCATTAATCCATGCATCGGTAGTGAGTGCTACTTGGATTTCAGCCAACTGTTCGCATTCAGGAATCTGAGTTATATCAATATTTTTATCTGATGCATAGTGAAAGGAAAAGAGGTAGTTTCCGGGTGCTAAGCTAATTTCTGTCTGCAATGCAGTTCCCGAAAAACTGTTGGGATTACATGCCGGTTGAGTAAAAGCACTCCGAAATCCCAACATGGATAGGGTCGGGTCTGACCCGATTGGGTTTAGACCGCCCGGTGTGGGTATAAAAGTTCCTCCTGTCCAGTCGGCAAACCAAAAAGCACTTCCTATGGATGCCCAGCCCGGAAACTGTGTGCATAAGTTGAGAAAGGGAGTAAAACTACCGCTTGGTTGTGCAAATGGCTCGCAGGCCGGAACGGGTTGAGAAAGAGCGGGGTTGCATACAAGATTGCAGGGTTCGAGGTATTCTGCCGTACAATTGCCGCAGTAACCTAATTGAAAATAGACAAACGTGGGGTTGCCGGGTATAGCGCTTGTATTATGCGGCAGGTAGCTAAACACATTCCACCCCGGGTTTGCAGAGCTTATAACTACATTTGAACACGATAAATTCACAGTTACATTTTCGCTAATCCCTTGTACACAGGAAATGCCAGTCACATTCCAATCGTTTTCCAATAATTCAGAAACTGAAATAGACGCATCGGACAGGCACGAAAAGATGAAAGTAGCACAAAGCGCACCGCCGTCGTCCACCCCTGCACCGGCATTATTTTCCGAACAGCTATATGTGATAGCGGGTGTGGTAGGCATTACTCCATAAGTACCGTCTATTTCGTAGCCTAATTGGCAAAGAATTCGCGCCTCGGCATCGGTGGGAACTCTAATTACAGGTCCTGTCATTCTTTTACTTAACACATAAGCGCCACAGTTAGTAGGGTCTGCATCGCCCAAGTAATTAAGACTAATTTCCGGCTGCCAAGTTGAAGGTGTATAAATTGGTGTCGTATTGCTGTTAGCATTAAAAAAAACACCGGTGCAGGGGGTTTGCATGTTAAAAATTGCAGTTGGGTCCGGCTGTGCCTGAAAGCAAGCATCATAGGTAAGCAGGTATAGGCCGTTGGCATCTGTAAGGTAACTGTCAAATCGGGTATATAAGCCGGGCTGGTTGGTTGCATTATTTGTAATGTTGCTACTGCCGTCAGATTGCATAAACGAGTGAATACCCAACATTTGCAGGGCAGCGCGGAGTACACATTGGTAAAACTCTAAACGAATTGGTCCAAAGTTTATGTCGTCATTATTTTGTGTAAGCGGGGTATTGAGGTTAAAATTCCAATTCAGGCTTGGGTCTAAGTTAAATTGCATGAAACCATGGTATGAATCTTCTCCCGAAAACGCATAAGGGGGCAAAACAGTATTGTCCTCACCTCCGTTCAGTGTGCGCCACACATTGTCGTGCGCCCAAGAGGGCGTACTTTGGTCGGCACTTGCATGATTGTAGTAATAGGGCGAACCCTCTCCCAAAAAGTTGAGTTCGGGCGGAGAAGTTAGTGGAGAAAAAGATGAAGTTTTTATTAAAATGCGAAGGGTTGGTATTTGGTCTGAACATTTTCCTGTTTTTGCCACAATATAATGCGACAAATCTGTCATAACCTGACAAACTACCTGTCGTGCTGCCTGTCCATTTACAGGGTCATAAAATCCAGTTCCTGTACCATAATCTTCATAGGCCAATTGAAAATTGAATGTGCCACCTGTGTTGTTACATTCAGCAATTTGCCGGTCAACAGGGTGGACTATAACTTCTAAATCATATACAGTTCCATGTCGGTCATAAACTTTGAGCATATTAAACAGTGTCTCGTCTTGAGCATAGAGGCTATTCACCCCCCCCCCATTAAAAATTAAACTAATGCAAACAATCGCTACAAAGCGAAAAAGCGGGTTTTGGTTTGTTTTTATAATAAATAAAGTTTGGTTGGTGGAACAAATATATCATAATCGGTTTATCATTCAGCTAAGATAGGGTTTTTGGGGTGCATTACTTATATTATTCCTTTTCACAGAAAAAAATCAGCTTAGAATCGCACTTTTTTTCATTTTTTTTTGAAAAAAGTTTTTTTAACCTCAGATACCTGCTTTCATTAACGAAACGAAGATTTTTTAATTCGGGTTGCTTGTTTAGGTCAAACCTCATAGTTTTGCCAAAACTATGAGGTTTTAACCATCCTGCCACACCACCGCCACCTTACCGCGTGCCAAGACAACGCCTCCGGCAGATGGGGGCTATTTCACTCATTTCCGTAGGTTTCACCTACGGCTATTCATATTCAACCCTTTCAGGGTTTTCTTGCTTTTAGTTTTTAATTTTTCACTTTTCACTCAATTCTTACAAATCCTGAAAGGCGGCAAAGATTATAACATCAATTTCATCAAAATATCTTTTTGTTTGTCGTCTCCTAACATGAAAACATGAGTGTCGAACGCTACAAATCCGATTTTTTTATAAAAGGCAATGGCTTTCAGGTTTTTTTCCCAAACACCCAACCATATATATTGAGCATTTGCCTTTTTTGCCCGCTCTAATGAATGTTGAAATAATAACCGTCCGACTTGTTGACCGTGGTATTCTTTCAGAACATAGATTCTTTCTATTTCGAGGGATTTTTCGTCCTTCAAATCAGTTTGTGCCGGGCCATAATTCAGTTTCAGATAACCAATGATGCGTTGGTTAGACACAGCGAAATGAAATTCAGAATGTATATTGTTGAGTTCTTCGGTCAGACTTTTCTCTGAAAGGCTGTCTTCCAGATATTTTTGTATATTTTCTGTTGTGTTATGTTCCGCAAAGGTTTCGAGGAAGGTTTGTCTGCTTATTTGCAACAGTGAGGCAATATCGCCTGATGTTGCTTTTAGGATGTCAACATGTTCCATTTTTTTATTGGATTTGGTATTTTAAATGTCTGCTTTGTTTTGGAAGTTTCCTCAACAAATACCCGAAACAGTGCAGTTAATTTTCAAGGTCTTTTATCAATGTTGCTACAAAGGGATTATCAGGATTTAGTTGCAGGCTTTTTTTGAGGTATTGCAGTCCTTCAGTTTTGTTTCCGGTTTCAACAAACCCTTCTCCCAGTCCTTGCAGGGCTTTGGCAGAATTGGGAAATGCAAACACATTCAGTTCAAAAATCTGAATGGCAATACCGGGTTGACCGTTGTCAATATGGTTAAACCCTTCGTTTCGCATTTGGTATTCCAATAGTTGTTCTGACTTTTTTTTGTTTAGATAGGCTGTTTTTGCTTTTTGCAAGCCATGATGTTCAATGGTTTCCATGATTTGGGCGGTAAATTTCCGGTTTATGGGGTTGTCGGCTGCCGGAATTTCGGGGTCATAGTTTGGATTTGATATCATTTTTGAAATTTCAAAATTCAATTGGTCGAAAACCGGATGAGATTTGTTTGACAGGGAGATCAGGGTGATTTGTTCGTCAATAAATCTCATAAAATCGGCATAAAAAATGCGGTTGGTGCCATTGTGCCAAACGCGCAGGGTGTTTTTGCAGGTTTTAAACACATCCCATCCATAAGCATAATAGGATGTTTCCGATTCGGAGTTCCGTAGTTTCGGGTGATAGAGTTTTTGTTTTGCTTCGGCAGACAAAATTTTGGAACTCATCAAAGCCTGATGCCATTTATAGAGGTCTTCAGTGGTGGAGAGGATTCCGCCGTTGCCTGTCAAATGCCGGTAAGGGGCGGTATCTCCCCATGCCTTGTCAGTTGGTTTTCCCCAGTCTGCATCATTCCGGTCATAGCCTCTTGCAATTTGGTTGGGGTCGAATTTTGGTCTTATATAGCCTGTCATTTCCATGTTTGCGGGCTTCCAGAGGTTCTCGTACAAACAGGTTTCGTAGGATTGACCGGATACTTTCTCAATAATCATCGCCAACAAACTATACCCGATGTTTGAATAGGAAAAGTTGGTGCCGGCTTGAAATCTTAGTTCTGAAGACCATACTTTTTGCAGAAACTCGTCGTCGGTAATTTTTTCGTAGTCTTTACCCACATTGCTGACCAACCCCGATTGATGCCGCAACAAATCGTGAATGGTGATGCCCTCCTTATCGGCAGGAATATTGTTAAAATAGGCGGTAATCGCATCTTCTGTTGAAAGTTTGCCCTGCATTTCCAATTTCAAAATTGCTGCTGCCGTAAATTGCTTGGTCAAAGAACCGATGTCAAAAACCGTATTGGGTTTGTTCGGAGTTTTTGTTTCCATGTTGCTGAACCCATATCCTTCTGACAGCATTTGCCCGTTATTCAGGGCTATCAGGACAGCACCATTAAACCCGGCTTTTTCAATTTTTGAAAGATAGGTTTTGATGCGTTTCCACTGCTTTTTGTCATTTCTTGTTTGACCGTATAATATAGAAATGCAGGTAAGAAACAGGAAAATGGAGAAAAATATTCGTTTCATTTATGTTTGCAAATTTGCTGAAAGTACAGTAAAAAAATCATGCAGTACTTTGCCGGGTTACCAACGGGTCTGATTTTTCAAACGCTAAGGCTATTTTAGCCGGAAAGATAATTGTTTCTTGATTCTGTTCAAAAAGCGTTTTAAACACCGGTTGTACCGGTATCTTCAGCCCTTTCGCTTTGCAGACCCGAATACATGCAAAGAGAGTTGATTTAGGCGATCAAGAATTTGTTAGTTTCAAGTTGGGCAAAATTGGAGGATACCGCTAAAGATACCGGCATTCCCGCTTATCGTATCGTTGCCATGATCAGCGTGTTGAAAGACGACATATCGTGCGATAAAACGGTAAAATCCTGCCGGAGATGTGCCGAAAAAATAGGTGCTGCTTGTTTCACTCATTTCAAGCGGCTTTATACTGTAAGTCTATTTTTCAATTAAAAAATTTCCGCTCGGTAAAAAGTAAACAACGACAAAAATACAAAAAACACCCGCCCAAGAATCAAAAGATCAGCTAAACCACAAGACTAACCATTGTAAGAAAAGATTTAGCCTAAAAACAGGAATTGTCAAGGTCATTTTACAGAGGAGCATTATTTTTCCCGCAGATAACGCAGATTTTCGCAGAATTTTAACGGCGCAATGACTTATTGCAGGGGAACTTTAAGTTATTGCAGGGGTGAGTTAAGTCTTTGCAGGTTGACATTGACTTAATGCAGGGGCGATTTAAAGCAATGCAGGGGTGAATTAAAGTTTTGCAGGTTGACATTGACTTAATGCAGGGGTGATTTAAAGCAAAGCAGAGGCGATTTAATGTAATTCAGGGGAACTTTAAGTTATTGCTAAGGTGCATTAACCTGATGCAGGGGTGAAATAAACTTTTACAGGGGTGAATTAAGTCATTGCAGGGGCGAATTGGGGCTTTGCAACTGTTCAAAAACCGGTAAAACCGGACTTGCAGCTTTTATCAGTTTCCGACTAACACATAACCACTCCAGTAAATGGGCAGAAAGCCCGAACGAATCATCTCGAGTTTTGCCTGACGGAGGGCATGAAGCGGAGGGGTTTGTTTCAGGATATTGGAAAAAAGGTATTGAGTGAGCAGGCTGCTTTCCTCGTCTGCAACTTTAAACAGGGTAAACACTACGTTTTTTGCTCCGGCATACAGAAACGCCCTGTTCATGGCCATGACTCCTTCGCCCGTAACATCTTTGCCAACTCCGGTGTCGCAACAGCTCAAAACGACTAATTCGGCATTGAGTTGCAGGTTATAGGCATCCGACATATAAAACATCGGGTCAGATTGTGCTGATTCATCCGGCGCTAAAATCAGGGCAGTTAGTTCGGGGTGTGCTTCGTCAAAATCGCCATGTGCCGCAATGTGCAGGTATTGGTAATGCTTTGCAGAGGTTTTAAAATTGGTTGCGGTGGCAGCCTGATGTAATAAGGTTTTTGCTGCTAACCCTTGTCCGGTAAACAATTTTTCGATGGTTTGAATTTCTATTTCCGAAAATGGCAGGGTTTTCCATCCCAAAAAGCCATCCGCATCAGGGTTAGAAATGGTGTTGGCATTGTCTGTTGTCTTCAGGGATTGTTCCAAACCGGTAAGCACTTCGCTGACCGTTCTATGGCGTTTGGTTTTGTTTTCTGCTTTATATACAGGAGCTAACCCTAAAAACCCTCCTTGTTTAACAGGGGTTCGATGCTGTTTTTTGCGCTCCTGATGCAGCCAAAGTGTGGCAGAAAAATGATAGCTAATGCCGTAATCCAGCAATAAATAGGGGAGTTGATGATAGTCTGAACCCGGGTTTGCGGCTTGGGTAAGCAGGGTTTCGAAAGGCAGACTATGTAAAATGCCATCCGGAATTATGATTAAGTGGCTGTTTTTAGGGATTTGGAAAGTTTCAAACAAAGGCTGAAGCAGCGTTTGATAGAGCAGGTATGAAAACTCGCGAAACTCTTTAATGGTAGTCTGAGAAGGTCCGCCGCTTGTACCAATCCCAAAATAGAGGTAGTCTTTTACATCTTCTTCAAACTCGGCAGGTTTGTTTATTTTCATCACCTTAAACCCCTTGCTGCTTATGGCAAACAGATAGATATATTGTTGCGTGATAAAATACTCGAGCAGGAAGGTATCGGAGGAAAGGGTTTGTTGCAAATCAGATATAGCGGCAGTATCGGTTTGGTATTTCAGCACATAATAGTCGGGATATTGATGTTCAAATTGCTCGACCAATGCATCATACTGATGTTTACATTCGAAATAGCGGGTTTTCCAGTTGGTCAGCAATTCCTCATTTTGATTGTGCTTAAATTTGCTTTCTTCTTCTGCGATTTGCTTTTCTAAATAAGTGGTTTCTACGCGAAGGTGATACTCCTGTTCTAAAAGATAGGCGGGGATGCCGGCGGCAAACCGCGCTTCTTTGTCAATCAGGTTGCCGAGCAAAACCACAGCTTTGCTTTTTTCGGAACATCTGAAAGCGTATTGAAAAGCCATTTCAGGAACCGGCAATGTATGTTCGGGATTCAACTGTTGAAGGCGGTTAAAATCTTCTTGCAGTGAAAGGTGTTGAAGTTCGGCGATTTTCCAGCAGAGGTCAATGGCTTGGGTATGTACTTTTTGGGCACTTTGAGCCAGCGTTAGTTTACTGCCTTCGGCGCGATAGCTTTGTCGCATTTGGTCTAAAAGTTGCGAGGACACCGAACTGGTATGCCATGCTGCCAATAGGTCTATAGGCTGCCGGGTCTGGGTTTGGTAAATATGATACAGCAAATCGGTTTTTTCCTGTAAGACTGCCAGCAGCCAACCCGGTGAGTTATATTGCTGAAGAACAATTTGCCGGTAAGGGGATTCTTCGGTATAGTTTCGGACTATACTTTGGAGCGCTTGTTGATAATAATAAACCGCCTGTTCATAGTTGCCCTTTTCCTTATAGGCTTTACCCAAACTCAGATAATTTTTGGCAGTTGCGGGGTGAATTTTCCCAAATGTTTGCAGCCAGATATTCAGGCTTTTCTGATAATTTTCGATGGCTTCGTCCAAATTGCCGATACCTTGTTGCGAAGTTCCGATGTTCAGGTAGCTGCTTCCTGTATCGGCATGGATCTCCCCGATGGTGGCTAACCTGATTTCGAGGCTTTTGTTGCCGTAATAAATGGCCTGAGAAAAATCGCCTTGTGCTTCATAAAGCGCTCCTAAATTTTGATAGCTGCTCGCTGTGTCAGGATGCAACTCGCCAAATAGGTGTAAACGGATTTGCAAACTCTTTTCGTAGTAGGTAATTGCCTGTTTAAACTGTTTTTTGCTCCAGTATGCCGCGCCGAGGTTGTGATAACTCACCGCGGTGGAACGGTGAAAATTTCCGAGTACCTTTAACCGTATTTGTAGCCCTTTTTCACAATAACTGATGGCGCGGTCAAAGTCACCTTTTGAATAATAGGCGTTCCCGATATTGTGGTAGCTGTCGGCAGTTCCGCTATCTGATTCTCCGGCAATTTGCAATTGAATTGCCAAAGACTTTTTGCAATGTGAAATGGCTTTGTTGTAATTGCCTTTGTTCCAGTAAATATTGCCGAGGTTGTTATAGCTGACGGCAGTTATTATATGGAGTTCGCCATTTGTTTGCAAACTGATGTCGAGACATTGCTGACAATGGTACAGGCTCTTTTCTAAATCTCCTTTATAATAATAGGCGATACCGAAATTTTTATGACTAATGGCTATATCAGGATGAATTTGGCCATGGGTCTGAATGCGGGTATTCATACAAAAAGTAAACGCTTCAATAGCCTTTTCAAAATCCCGAATTTCGCAATAAACAAGCCCTATTGTATCAATTATAGCCAATACATCGGGATTTTCTTTTCCCGATTGAGCTTCCCTGATCGTCAGGTATTTTTGAAAATATCCGATAGCTTCTTTTTGCTTGTACATCTTTAAAGAAGCTTTGCCGGTTAGGTTGTAAATATCTCCTGTTAAAGGATGTTCTTCCCCAAGATGTTCGGCAGAAATTTTCAGCGCTTTCATTCCCGTTTCAAAACTTTCCTGCCACTTGGCAAGCCCTGACAGATTTTTGCCCAAAAGGAGTAGCCCTGCTACATACTGTTCCCAATTTTCTGATGACCTCAGTAACTGGATGGTTTTTTTGCAAATATCAATGCTTTCTGAAAACGCCCCTTCCTCAAACAATTTTTGCGCAAGGCTTAATTGTTCTGCCTCATATCGGGCAATATGTGCCTCATTGTTTTGAGGGGTTAGGGACATAGGAGTGCTGCTTGATAACCTGATATTACAAAAGTATTGCTTTAATTTTTAAAAATCAAGAGCTTGGGTCAGACAGGTCAATTTTTATTTTTAAAAAAATTTAACAAATCAGGTAACAAACTGAAAAAAACGGAAGTATTAAGAACGTGCAACAAACTGAAACAGATTGACAGGTTCACACAAATCAGGTTTGCACAATTTTTTATCCGTAAAATAATCTTTAATCCATTCATTAACCCCCAATTTTTTAGAAGCCTTATGAAAAAAGCATTTTTAACTTTCATGCTGTTGATTTTTGTAGTTAATTCTGTGTTCGCCCAAAAAGGATCCGAACCCAAACCCATTCCCGGACAATTTATCGTTGTTCTTAAAGAAGACGTTGCCAAACCGGTAATCAACCAAAAACGAGCTGCCACTACCGACAGAGAAAGCAAAGAACTTCAATCTAAAACTGCACGTACTGCCAACCTGACCAAAGTAAGAGAAGTTGCCTCAAAAAGCAATCTGAAACAAGGCGTTATTGTATTTGAGTATGCCGACATTTTGTCGGGTTTCACTGCAAAACTCAATGACAACGAAGTCAAATCTTTGCGCGCCAATCCCAATGTAGAAGGAGTTTATCAGGATTATGAAGTACAGATTGTTTCCAATTATACAAGCTATGACGAGTGTGAAGAAGAAGCCTCATTTTATGCACAAACCACCACTTGTGCCGTAACCAAAGCCGGTGGACCGGTTGACGGTTCTTCAAAAGCAACCTGGATTTGGATCTTGGATACCGGAATTGATTTAGACCATCCTGATTTGAACGTGCAAACCAGCGCTACTTATGCAAAATCTTTCATAGCCGGTCAAACCGTTGAAGACGGGCACGGACACGGTACGCATGTTGCAGGTATTGCCGCCGCCAAAAACAACAGTATCGGTGTTGTAGGCGTATCTTCAGGTGCAAGAGTAGTTCCTGTTAAAGTGTTGTCCAATTCAGGTTCAGGTTCATTCAGTGGCATCATTTCCGGGCTGAACCATGTGGCAATGTATGACATACCGGGCGATGTGGTCAATATGAGTATTGAGGCGTATGGATATGCAAATTGCCAAAACTCTAACCCTGCCTTGCGCGATGCCATTTTCAATCTTGGAAACGCCGGTACTTATGTGGTGATGGCTGCCGGTAATGAATCGGCTAATGCAAACCTCAACCTTCCCGGTTGTATCAATGGCAACAGAGTTTACACCGTAGGTTCTATTACCTGTGCCAATGCTTGTTCTGGGTTCTCCAACTGGGGTAATTCTGTGGACTGGGTAGCCGTTGGATCCAGTGTCTATTCAACTCACAAAAACGGCGGTTATACCACCATGAACGGTACTTCAATGGCCTCTCCGGTAGTTGCCGGTGTTATTCATGCAAGAAATGCTCCCCCAATCAGTGCAGGCAATGTAAACTGTGGCGGAGCTAACTATCCGATAGCGCGTCGCTAATTCCTGAAAGTTTATCAGGCATCCTTCAAGGGCAATTGTTCAGGCAATTGCCCTTAAGGATTTACTTCCCAGCTATTTTTCGCCAAAACAACTACCATTCACCATTCTTAAAAAACCAGATACGATGCAAAAGTTATTCTCCTTATTCATGCTGGCAATACTTACCACCTTGTTTTCCTGCAACCAAACCGGAAACAACCCTCCACCAACAGAAAACCGGACTAAAAATTCCGGACCCATAGAAACATCAACCATCACAGCCGGAAATCAATGTGCCATAAAATCTGCCTCACAAAAACTGATAAAAAATAAGGAAGAATGGGAAACTGTATGGAATGAAGCCTTTAACGGCAGGATACCGCTCCCCGAAAAACCCGAAATAGATTTTGGTAAATATTGGGTAATTGCTGCTTTTGCAGGGGAAGTTAGCACCGGAGGCCATACCCTTAAAATCGGCCCCGTAGAACCACAAAATGATGCAACTAATATCACGGTCAAACACCTGAAACCAGGTTCAAACTGTATCACCTCAGCCGCTATCGAATATCCTTACCAATTTGAAAGCGTGCTTCAATTTAAACCGGAAAATGCAGTATTCAATTCAGCTACCGAAGAAGTTCCCTGTAACTAACGCTTTGAGTTGAGTTTTTAACTTCTAAATTTTTGAATTAGAAAATTTTCGTAAAAAAAGCACGAATAAGTTGATACTTTGCAAGCAATATTTTATACCTTTATTAAAAATCAATCTTCAAGTATGAAAAACCGGATATTACTATTATTATTGACAACTCTTTTTGTTTTGTTTTGCGGAAGCCTGAAAGCTCAGGACGGCATCAATTATTCAGATACCTCTTCCACCGGTTCAATGTCGGGAAAAACCAGATATCTTCCCAATGACGGACGATTTCTGAAAAGTGCATCAATGGAGGTCAACACAAGTTTGCCCGATTTGCAAATCAGTTCATTTTCTGTTAAAAGTAGCACTTTTGTCAAAACAACCACAATAGGCGGCAGCAGTTACAACGTCTATAAGGCTACCTATCAGGCAGTGGTCCAAAATACAGGCAATTCCAAAAGCACGGAATGTGATTTGATGTCTGAATTTTTTATGGCCGAAAAAACAGGTGCCTATGCTTACACCTATTCCAACTGCGATAAATTTGATCCGTTATCTGCCGGAAATTCGCGAACGGTCAATGGAACAATGCAGATAACCGTTCCTGTATCGCAAAAACAAGTCAAAGTAAGGTTATATATAGATGCGGATTGCCCCAAACAAACCTTGCCGGCTTATAACAAAGTTCTCGAGCAATACGAAAACAACAACTACTCCGACGAGCTGACCATAAAACTTTAAAGCAGTTTGTTAAATAATTGTCCAATAACAAGGAAAAATCAATCTTATTACAGCAATTCAGTAACAAAGTAACCGCTTCAAAAGTATTAGTAAGTAATAACGGTGATTCTTTCGTTTATTACCATCCTTTCTGACACTCTAACTGATAAAAAAATACAACCGAATATTTGGTTTCATTTTCACAACAAACAATTTTTTACCATGAAAACAATTTTCAGACTCACACTGGTTCTGGCGTTATTTGTTGCGCTATTTAACAGCAAACCGGCCAACAGTGCACAACACTACGTAGGTTCTTATGTAGGTGATGGCTCTTATCAGGATGTCATGATTTACAACTGCTGGCACTTTGTAAACGCCTTTTCGTCAAATCCGACCATCGGCAGCCACAAGTATCGCAAAGACCAATACTACTACGCTGCACCTTACATGTTCACAACCAGCAACAATTCGTATGTGGACTATGAAGATGTATCGTTTTACTGCGGACATGGCTCAAGCTATTGGATGGCTGCCGGCAGCGGTGCCCACGTTCAAAATATGCCTTTGGGCGATTCCTGGTGCGACTTTATGATTTTCTTCTCCTGTCAAACTGTGGTTTCAGCCCCGGAAAATTCGTCTTGGTGGACACCCTATTGCAGCATGTTCAAAGGGTTACGTATGCTTTTGGGATTCCGCAGTTTAGCTTCTGCTGCACACACTGACATACCCTTTGACTTTTCAGCCCGCCTGAAAGCCAACTGGACGGTTAAAGATGCCTGGTTTAGCAGTATTGACGACGAGCGCTATTGGATATTTAATCCCAATATGAGTGACGGCTCTCCATATCCCGGATGGGCTTCTTGTGTAGTAGCCTCAGGTTCCTATTCTGCCAGGTTGGGTAACTATCCTTCAAAACCGGCTGCCGGTTGTGGTGGTATGTGGAATTACTGGCAGTATTAAAAACATTTCCTGGAATCGGAAAAATTTAAAGCACACAGTAGAATTCCATTTCACTTAAGCACAAGAAGAATCAATTAGTATCTTTTCAAATTTAATTTTTACAAAATCATGAAAAAACATCTTTTCTTAACTATAACCGTTTTTATTACCATAGGAGCGTATTTTGGCTTTATGAGTTTACAATTGGCACCGCCACCTCCGGTGATTGACTATTTTCAGGACGATAACCTTTCGGTTCTCACATTAGATAAAGCACCGGTAGCTAAACTATCCGCAGTTGGCAAATTATCGGGTCGTTTGAATACCGCAGGTCAAAAAATTTCCAATAATGGCACCGATGTGAACTTTCAAAACAAAAATGATGCTACAGAATATCTCCTTACCAATTCTGCAAAAGGTCGCCTTTCCTTCAGCAAAAGCACTAAAAGCTATGAAGATGACTTCAAACCCAGATTAGCAGATGTGGCAACAGCTCAAAAAAATGCCGAAAAGTTTTTGGCAGATAACGATCTAAACCCGAAAAATCTGAGTGAATTGAAGCTAATCCATGCAGGTGGGTTGCGCGCATCATCAGCAGACGATGGACAAATCATTGACAAAATGCAAACATTTACCTACGGCCGTGTAATTGACGGTGTACCGGTTTCCGGTAACGGGTCGAGAATTGTTGTTAATGTTGGTGATAAAGGTGAAGTTCTTGGCGTTTCCAAATCATGGAAAGAATTAAGCCCAACCACTACTGCCAGAAAAGTAAATACTTCTGAAATTAAATCTCAGGCAGATGCACAAAAAGAGTTCGGACAGTTGGTTAACTTCAACTTTGGTGCCGGTGTTTCGCCCCAAATCAAAAGCATTCAGAAAATGTATTACGATGGCGGCGACAGCTATATTCAACCGGCCTACTTTTTTGAAACTATTGTAACCGTTACCGGCGCAGATGGCAAAAAAGAACAGCAACCGTTCTTAGGTGTTGTTCCGATGCTCAAAAAAGCACCCGAAGCCATCAACCCCGACCCATCACAAGTGAAAAGCATTTCCAAACAAGCACGAACCGGCCAAGCTGATAAAGATCCCAACAAACAAAACGATCCGAATGAGCGAAAAGGCCAATAAACAAAATAGATTAGCATAAATTAACACAAGCAGCTACCGGCAGTAAAACATAATTGTTTTTCTGCCGGTGGCTGCTTTTCATTACCTATAAATCAAACATTATGCGCAAACTATTGATTTCCATCCCGCTATTCATGTTTTGCCTGATAATTTTTGTTTCGGCTTGCAATACTTCTAAAAACAGTGGCGAAAACAACTCAACAAAACGGACAGTTAATAGCCAGGATTTACCTAAACCTACACAAGACCCAACTCCTCCTGCAGACTATATACCGCCCAAACCTCAAACTCCGCTACCCAATGTCGGAAAAGATTGTGTTGATCTGTCTTCCGTCAAAGACCCCAACGAAGACTGTACCTTTTTATGGAAACCCGTTTGCGGCTGTGATGGCATTACTTACGAAAACGAATGTCAGGCTCGCAAAAAAGGGGTAAAAAAATGGACCGAAGGCAAATGTCCCGACCGGTAAGCGGTTCCTAGATTGCAGTTTAAAATTACCCCAAAAAACCGCCCTGTTAGTGACAAAACTAACAGGGCGGTTTTAGTTTTTTCGCCATAATTTGTATGGAAACATCTTTATTTCTGACAAAAAAATTACCAATGTTCTACATCCAAAAGCGCTATTCATTTTTATTTGGATAATAAAACCCTATTTTTGCGCTTGTTTTTCAGAAAGTAAGCCAATCACAAATCCACTATTATGAATTTACACGAATATCAGGCAAAAGAATTGATGCACCGGTTTGGTGTACCCATTCAACGGGGGATGATCGCCTATACTCCGGAAGAAGCAGTTGCTGTTACCCGTCAGTTGCAGGAGGAAACCGGCACCGGTTGGGTGGTGGTAAAAGCACAGGTTCACGCCGGAGGACGTGGAAAAGCTGGCGGAGTTAAATTGGCCAAAAACTTAGACGAAGTGCGCGAAAAAGCAGGCGCAATTTTGGGCATGTTATTGGTAACCAAACAAACCGGCGAAGAGGGTAAACTGGTGCGTAAAGTGCTTATTGCGGAAGATGTTTATTATCCGGGCGAATCAAAAACCAAAGAATACTACCTGAGTATTTTGGTGGACAGAGATTCCGGGCGTAATGTCATCATCTATTCAACAGAAGGGGGGATGGATATTGAAGAAGTAGCAGAGCAAACACCAGACCTGGTCCACAAGGAATGGGTAGAAGCCGGACTGCCGCTCATGCCCTATCAGGCGCGAAGAATTGCCTTTAATCTGGGGTTGACTTCGGGCAAAGCCTACAAAGAATTATTACACTTTTTGCCAAAACTATATACCGCTTTTACCCAATCGGATGCCTCTCTTATAGAAATCAATCCGATGCTCAAAACTTCCGACGACCGCATCATTGCCGTTGACGGAAAAGTCAGTATTGACGACAACGCGCTGTTCCGGCAGCCCCATTTAGCCGAAATGCGCGATTTACTGGAAGAAGACCCCACCGAAGTAGAAGCTGGAAAATATAACCTGAACTTTGTAAAACTCGATGGCAATGTGGGCTGCATGGTAAACGGCGCAGGTTTGGCAATGGCAACTATGGACATCATCAAACTGGCAGGTGGCGCGCCAGCCAACTTCTTAGATGTAGGGGGAACAGCAAATCCTGAAACTGTGGAAGCAGGTTTTAGGATCATCCTCAAAGACCCGAACGTAAAAGCTATTTTAGTCAATATTTTCGGAGGCATCGTCCGGTGCGACCGTGTCGCCAACGGCATTGTTCAGGCATATACCAACCTTGGCAATGTAAACATCCCCATCATCGTAAGGCTGCAAGGCACCAACGCCGAACTCGCCAAAGAAATCATAGACCAATCGGGCTTAAAAGTAGTATCCGCCATCCTGCTCAAAGAAGCCGCCGAAAAAGTGCAGGCTATATTGGCGGGATAGGGATTTGTTGCATATATGCAGTTGATTGGTATAAGATTAGCCTATTGTTTGTAGGTTTTTGACGAGGGTAATGATGCTATCGGGTTTTTGGGTATTATACACCCAATTATTGTCGAAACTGTTCATGACTTGTTGGTTGCCACTTTGTCCAATCACCAAACTGTGAAACTTAGTTTTATTTTCTTTGGCTTGGGTGATTTGTTATGCGCCAACAATTCTGCCATTGTTTGTAACTCCAGTTATTCTCTCCCATTATACGCTACCTTGCTTAAGCATTTGAAAATCATCGGTGTAGAATTTAACCGATGAGTATTTCAAATATTACACCGGAAATAGTAAAATCTATCTATAGTTACCAATATATCTGCTTAAATATCTTTTTAGGCCGTTTAAAATACAATTTCCATATATTACGGTAAACACATCAATTTGACATCAGAAGCATCCATATTTCGACTAATTCATAAACAGTTCCTTAATTTCCGGCGGTTTAATTTATACAATATGGAGTTTGTTTTGCCGAATTACTATTTTATCCCCCCAACAATCGCCATCAAATATTTGTTATCAAAAAAAATGATTTAACACCAATATGGCTACCCGTACAATTAACAATTATCTCTCTTTAATCAAGTTCAGTCATACCATTTTTGCGCTTCCGTTTGCGGTGATTGGTTTTTTTCTGGCTACGCGGCATTTTCAATATCCCTTTGAGTGGTATAAGCTATTGTTGGTGGTGTTGTGTATGATATTTGCGCGCAGTGCGGCCATGGCTTTTAACCGTTATGCCGATTATCGCTACGATGCAGAAAACCCGAGAACAGTAATCCGGGAAATTCCGGGCGGGGTTATTCGTCCCCAAAGTGCCTTAGTGTTTGTGGTGGTCAATTGCTTGTTATTTATAGCGACAACCTGGTTTATCAACCCACTTTGTTTTTACCTTTCTCCGGTGGCCTTGTTGGTGGTGTTGGGGTATAGTTATACCAAGCGATTTACCGCCCTTTGCCATTTTGTTCTCGGCGTTGGTTTGGGTTTAGCTCCCATAGGGGCTTTTTTGGCTGTCAGCAGCAAGTTTGAGTTGCTGCCGGTTTTATTTGGATTTGTGGTGTTGTTTTGGGTAAGTGGTTTCGACATTATTTATGCTTTGCAAGATGAAGAGTTTGACAAAACTCAAGGGCTGAACTCTATACCTGCCTGGTTGGGAAAGCAAAAAGCACTTTATTTGTCTGATATGCTGCATTTTATTAGCGCAATGTTTGTTACGGGTGCAGGTATATTGGCCGGATTTGGTTTTTGGTATTGGGTGGCAACAGCTATATTTTTAGGATTGTTGTTTTATCAACATACACTTGTTTCCGTTTCAGATTTAAGCAGGGTCAATTTAGCCTTTTTTACAACCAACGGGTTTGCAAGTGTTGCCTTTGCTTTGTTGGTTTTGGCAGAGTTGTTCTTATGACAGATTTTACCTCTGCACATACTAAAGCTTTTTGCCGTATCTTTGCAATATGATGGATGCCAAAACAATTATGGTCAAGAAAAAGGATATTCGGGAATTATCACTGCCTGAGCTTAGGGTTTTGATTTCTGAAATGGGCGAAAAGCCTTTCAGGGCAAATCAGGTGTATGAATGGCTTTGGCAAAAGTCCGCTTCTTCTTTTGATGAAATGACCAATCTCTCTAAAGAACTTCGTCATAAATTGTCGGATAATTTTGTCATCAATGCAGTTGTCATTGATAAAGAGCAGCGCAGTATTGATGGAACGGTAAAGTTAGGATTCCGTTTGTTTGATGGTCATATCATAGAAGGCGTTCTCATCCCTGCCGACGGACGTATGACGGCTTGCGTGTCTTCACAAGTGGGGTGTAGTTTAGCGTGTAAGTTTTGTGCTACCGGTTTTTTACCTCGGTTGCGCAACTTAAGTGGTGCTGAAATTTACGATCAGGTCGTTCATATTGCCCGACTTGCTCAACAATATTACCATCAGCCCTTGAGCAATATTGTCTATATGGGGATGGGGGAACCGCTCCTCAATTACAAAAACGTCCTTAATAGTATTGACCGCATTACCCAACCGGACGGATTAGGTATGTCACCTCAGCGCATCACTGTTTCAACTGCCGGTATTGCAAAAATGATTAAACAACTTGCCGATGGTCAAACCCGTTTTAATCTCGCTTTGTCGCTCCATGCAGCAAACGACGAAAAACGCAATCAAATTATGGCCATTAACGAAAGTAATTCATTAGAAGTTTTGTCAGAGGCACTTCGTTATTACTATACACAAACCAAACGGCCTGTTACTTATGAATATATCGTTTTTCATTTGTTTAACGATTCCTTAGAAGATGCCCGGCAGTTAGCCGAGTTTTGCAAAATTGTGCCTTGCAAGGTGAACCTGATAGAATATAATACTATCGAAGGAGTTGATTTTTTGAAAACAACCGAAGACCGCTTAGAAATTTTTCAGCAATATTTGGAAAAAAAAGGAATTACTACCACCCTGCGAAGAAGCAGAGGGAAAGATATTGACGCTGCGTGCGGACAATTAGCGAATAAAGATTAGAATCTATCACAAGATACCATAAATCTTCCCTTGTTTTGAGCATTGCTGAACTCAGTATCCTACAAACTGACAAATTGCATAAAAATCATTAGTTTGCACTTTTATTGCCCATTTTACCCCAAGCCTTCCCATGAACAAACGCAACCCTAATCTTCAGGCCAATAAAGATGCCTTGTCCGGAAAAGAACAAGAAGTAGAAAAAGTGCTTCGCCCAAGAATACTTTCCGACTTTAAGGGGCAGCCGCATATAATAGATAACCTTAAAATTTTTATTGAAGCCGCCAAGCTGCGTGGTGAAGCCTTAGACCATGTTTTGTTACACGGCCCACCGGGATTGGGTAAAACTACCCTATCGCATATTGTTGCCAACGAATTGGGAGTAAATGTAAAAGTAACATCAGGCCCGGTGTTGGAAAAGCCTGCAGATTTAGCAGGATTGCTCACCAACCTCGAAGAACGCGATGTATTGTTTATTGATGAGATTCACCGCCTTAGCATAACGGTTGAAGAATACCTGTATGCGGCAATGGAAGATTTTACCATAGACATTATGATTGACAGCGGCCCAAGTGCCCGAAGCATTCAAATTTCGCTCAATCCTTTTACTTTGGTAGGGGCAACTACCCGCTCGGGTTTGCTCTCTTCGCCCATGCGTTCGAGGTTTGGTATAACCTTCCGGATGGATTATTACGATATTGCCACACTAACCAACATTATAAACCGCTCGGCTTCAATTTTAAATACTTCTATCACTCCCGAAGGTGCTTGCGAAATAGCCTCCCGAAGCAGGGGAACTCCACGTATTGCCAATGCCCTGCTGCGAAGGGTACGTGATTTTGCTCAGATACTTGGTAATGGGTCTATAGATCTCGAAATAACCCGTCATGCCCTCAACGCCCTCAGTGTTGATGCGGCAGGTTTGGATGAAATGGACAACCGGATATTGTCGGCTATTATCGAAAAGTTTAACGGTGGGCCGGTTGGAATTACGACAATTGCAATGGCCGTGGGGGAAGAACCCGGTACTTTGGAAGAAGTATATGAACCGTTTTTGGTGCAGGAGGGATTTTTAAAACGCACAGCAAGAGGCAGAGAAGCAACCGAAAAAGCTTTTCGCCACCTGAACAAAATACCCCCTTCCCGAATAATGCCCGATTTGTTTTCGGACAGTAACCAATAAATTTTTACTTCTATGTAATTGCAGGTTGTTAGTAGTTTTCCTTTCTGCCCCAAATAATTTTTCCAAACAATTTTTGACCAGATTCTGACCCGTTTTAGCTCTCCGGTTAATCAATCTCACTCCTGCCTAAAAGTTTTTTTTAAGTTTATCGTTTATACTTTATACATAAAGCATTGATATTTGAAATCAAATAAACTATCTTTGCTTATCTTTACCTAAATATATTCAGCAAATATCTACCCAAACTAAAACAATAAGTACATGAGAAAGCCAGCTACTTTACCCTTTTTATTCATGACTGCCATTTTAATGGGGATGTCTGTGATTTTAAACCTGTTTACGGTACAGGCACAAACTACCGATTCCACAAAAGAAACAACTACCATTTACAAAATTCAGTTAGGAGCATATAAGGAAATTCCAACCGAAAAATTTGACAATCTCTCCGGTGTTTTTCCCACTTATTTAGAAGATAGTGGCAAAGGTTTAAAGCGTATTATAGTGGGAGATTATCCCAGCAGGGAAAAGGCTGAAAAAGTACTCGAGAAGCTAATTGAGATGGGGCATGCCGGTGCTTTTATTCTAACTCAAAAAGTAGATGTTCCTAAAACTGAGGTTTCAAAAAATGTAAGTAATACTCCTACAACCTCATCCAAAAAAACGGAACCTGTCGAAAAAATGGAGGTTATGAATGTGCCAACAAATGCACTGGTTACTGCAGATTCGGAACCAATATTTTTTGTACAGTTAGGTGCATATAAAACACTCGATTTAAAGAGTTTTGGAAACATTGTAGATTTAGGTGATTTAATGGTAGAAAATGATAATGGACTGATTAAAGTTTATATCTCAAAGTTTGTTGGCAGACTTGCGGCAGAAAAAGCTCTTTCTGTGACAAAACAACGAGGATATACAGAAGCCTTTATCCGTGAAGACAAATAATAATCATTCCCTTACTGACCCAAACAGCCGGATTTATTTTCACTACCTAAAAAACAGGCGCATGAAAAGAATGATTGCTATTTTAATCTGTGTAACCTTATTTCTGTTTACAGGATTATCACCGGTATCAGGTCAGGGAACCGGTCAAAATTCAAATTTATACAAAATACAAGTCGGAGCGTTTAAAAGCCTTAAAACTGCTAAGTTAGACAGCCTGTTTCCGTTAGGGGATGTTTATGCCGAAGATGCCGGAAATGGCATGAGTCGGGTAGTCGTGGGGTATTTTCCAGACAGAGCAACCGCAGAAAATATTTTGCCAAAAGTTCACAAAGCAGGTTTTTCTAATGCTTTCGTTTGTAGCCATAATCCATCTATCAAATCAGAACATATCAGTCGCATCAGTGCAGAATCGCAGGATGCTTTAAATACACAATATCTCGTTGTTTTAGGCAGGTTTGACGATTTGAAAGATGTTAAATTAGGCACTATTTCCAGACTCTCCGATATGTATGTGGAAGAAGACAATGGAAAGAAAAAAATTGTGATGGGACCTTTTTCAGATAAGCAAGATGCCGAAGCAACACTTGCACAAGTTCTTGAAAATGGTTTTAATGACGCAATTCTTGAACCCATTGTTATCCCTCCTTCCACTTCAACAAAAACCCCCGTATCGGCTAAAGCTACATCAACGGAAAAAAAATCTGAATCCTCAACTTTAAGCAAAGCCAACGACAGTAAAAAGGAAACAGTTGCTGCCAAATTACCTTCACCAAGCGATACACCTTCCCGACCGGGTACTCCTATCAATAAACCTCAAGGAGAAAACGTTGCTCCCAATCAGTTGTATGATACAGGCCAGTTTTTTAGTTTTTTTACCACTCCTAATTTTAAAGTGTTGCATGTCCCGCCATATAACCCTATTGTGGTGGAAGATAAAAACACATTACCCTCATCCAACTCGTCTGCAGATGTTAAAAACCGCGAACTGAAAGGCAACCGATTACCCGATCGTTTGCATTACCTGTTCCTACAAAATCTGGCCACAGATTTGGGATATTTTGCAGTTTACCGGTATTCCATCAATACAGATTTTGACGGCTTCGTTATCCGAAGCGGTATTGATAAATATGAAGAGGCTAATGAAACTACTTTGTATATTTTCGACAAAACTAAGATGAAGTTTATCGGAAAAGAACTGATAAGTGCCGTGCAAGGCAAAGAGGGATTTTTTAGCTCTACCGAAAGTTGGCTGATGGATTTGAATGCCGATCATGTTCCCGATTTGCTCTCCTATACCATAGAAGAAACCAATTCAAAGACCAAAGGCTATCATAAAAGCAGTTCGTTCAAAGCACGGCTTTGGATAGATAACAAGTTTGTAGATGCTCAGATTGTCAATGAAGAAGCACTGCGCAAACAAATCAACATCAAAGAATGACACTTGCAAGCACTTGACGGTGGTGATTGCTTCATTGTTTAAGCAGTATTATTTAAGCAGTTTAGTAACGGCAGGTGCTAAGAAGGTTTAACATTGGTTGTTTCTAATTCCTGTTTCAGAAACTTGCCGGTGTGGCTGAAAGGGTGTTGCGACACTGTTTCAGGTGTACCCTTACATACAATTTCACCACCACCTGCGCCTCCTTCCGGACCTATGTCAATAATATAATCGGCAACTTTTACCACATCCATATTGTGTTCTATAATTACAACGGTATTGCCTTTATCTACCAATTTTTGAATCACCTGAAGCAGTATATTGATGTCTTCAAAATGTAGTCCGGTAGTGGGTTCATCTAAAATATAAAATGTTTTTCCGGTATCTCGTTTGCGAAGTTCTGAGGCAAGTTTAACCCTTTGAGCCTCACCTCCACTCAATGTGGTGGCCGGTTGTCCGAGCGTGATATAATTTAACCCTACATCCTGAAGGGCCTTGAGCATGTGATAAATTTTTGGTATTGGTTCGAAAAAAATAACAGCCTCTTCAACCGTCATGTTTAGCACATCACTGATTGATTTTCCTCTGTAACGGATTTCGAGCGTTTCGCGGTTATATCGCTTCCCCAGACAACGTTCGCATAAGACATGAACATCGGGCAGGAAATTCATTTCAATTACTTTCATTCCTCCCCCTTCGCAGACTTCACATCGCCCGCCCTTCACATTAAAAGAAAAGCGTCCTGTTTTATAACCTCTGATTTTTGCTTCTGGCGTATCGCTGAACAATTGACGAATATGGGTAAACACATCAATATAAGTTGCAGGATTGGATCGTGGGGTTCGACCAATTGGAGATTGGTCAATTTCTATAATTTTGTCAATATGCGCTAAGCCTTCGATTTCGGAATAAGGCAGTGGTTTTTTAACTGCATTATAAATATGCCGGTTTAGGATTGGGTATAGTGTTTCATTGATGAGGGAGGACTTACCGCTTCCCGACACACCCGTCACACAAATCAGACAGCCTAAAGGAAAGGCAACGGTTAGATTTTTGAGGTTATGACCGGAGGCATTGTGCAAAACCAGTTCCTTACCATTTCCGGATCTGCGCTTTCCGGGTAGGGCGATAAACCTTTCATTTCGAAGATACTGTGCCGTCAAAGTATCCGATTTGCTGAAATCTTCTGGAGTTCCCTGCCCAACAATATGCCCTCCGTGAGTTCCGGCACCGGGACCTATATCAATCACATAATCAGCCTCCATCATAATATCTTTATCGTGTTCTACCACTAAAACGGTATTACCAATAGTAGTCAGTTCTTTTAAGGCAGAAATCAGTCGGTGATTATCCCGCTGATGAAGTCCGATACTGGGTTCATCCAATATATAGGTAATGCCCACCAACTGAGATCCAATTTGAGTGGCAAGCCGAATGCGCTGACTTTCACCGCCCGAAAGTGTACGGGAAGGACGGTTAAGGCTGAGATAATCTAACCCCACATTGAGTAAAAAGCCGGTGCGGATTCGCAATTCCTTTAAAATATCTTTGGCAATAGTTAATTGTCTTTCGTCTAAATGCTCATCCAATTGGTATAGCCATTGATTAAGTTGAGAAATATACATATCACTCACTTCAGCAATATTCAGGTCGTTGAGTTTAAAATGCAATGCCTCTACTTTCAAACGCTGACCTTTGCAGGTGGCACAAGTTTTACTGACTATAAACCCCTCAGCCCATCGGCGAATTTCTTCCCCTATATTCCGGTCTTCATAACATCGGCGAATTATCTTCACAATTCCTTCAAATTCTACAGGAGCAGTTTTGGATATGCCGTACTGTCTTGATTTTTCATAAGTCTCCGGTGTTGTGCCATATAAAATAGCCTCAATTGCTTCGGGGGGAATGTTTTTAATGGGGGTGGCAAATGTAAAACCAAATAACTGAGATAACGCTCTTAGTTTGATATAGGTTTGGTTTTCACGCACTTCGCCTAAAGGTGGGAAACCCAATTCGTTGATGCTTTTTTCAGTATCTGGTAACACTAATTCCATGTCAACATCATGTGTATAGCCAAGCCCTTTACATTCGGGACATGCACCATAGGGCGAGTTGAAAGAAAATGTGTTGGGTGATGGCTCATCGTAGGCAATTCCGGTATCTGGACACATCAGCAAACGGCTGAAATAGTGAATTTGTCCGGTTTCGTGTTCGGCAAGCATCATTAACCCGTTGCCCATTTTAAGCGCTGTGCCGACTGATGCAGCCAACCGGGGCCGCACCTCTTGAGAGATGTTTAAACGGTCAATGACCACTTCAATATCGTGAACCTTATAACGGTCTAATTGCATCTTGGCGGTAATATCCTGAATCTCTCCATCAACTCGCACTTTTACGTAACCCTGCCGCCTTATTTGTTCAAACAGTTCGCGGTAATGTCCTTTCCTGCCTTTGACCACTGGAGCCAGTAAACCCACTTTTTTTTGGTTAAAATTTTTAAGAACATGTTCAACTATCTGGGACTCGGTAAAACGAACCATGCGTTTGCCGGTATTGTAAGAATAAGCTTCGCCGATTTTTGCAAAAAGCAATCGAAGAAAATCGTAAACTTCGGTTACAGTTCCAACTGTGGAACGGGGATTTTTATTAGTTGTTTTCTGCTCAATAGATATAACAGGACTCAGCCCGTTGATTTGTTCCACATCCGGCCGCTCCATGCTGCCAATAAATTGTCTGGCATAGGCAGACAGGCTTTCCATATAGCGGCGCTGCCCTTCGGCATAGATAGTGTCGAATGCCAAAGATGATTTGCCGCTTCCGCTAATTCCGGTAATCACTACCATCCGGTTTCGCGGAATACGAATATTTATATTTTGAAGGTTATGAACCCGGGCACCATAGACTTCTAAAAATTCAATCTCAAACTCGCTAATGGCCGGATAGGCAGAGGGTGTCTGTTCCTGAAGCATGAATAAAAAGGGTATTGGGGTTAAACAAGTTTGATCCGTTAATGGTTTTAGGGCTTTTATAGTAAAATCTGTTCTTGTTGTTTAACCGGTTGGTATTGATAAGCAATCAATGTAAATCGCCGAAATTTCTTTTGGTGGTGTAAGTAAAGATTGGAAAATTAGTAAATAACAGTTGAGCGTAAGATGAGAAAAGAGTTGATTTTTTTGATTTGAGTTTAAAGTGACTGAAAGAAAACCGAAGGAATAAAAAACTGATGAATAGTTTGTTTACTAAACCTGCTAAATATCAATTATTTACTTACCACTTTATTTGCTCTATTTAATTTCAGGAAAACGAAAGATTGTCAGATGGATGATTAACTTTGCCAACAATATTTTGATAAGTTAAGTTTGGGATATTCTCATTTTCTTTTTCCACTCCAAAGTAGAGAATGCATCTTTTATTTCATTTAAACATAAACTATGTATCAGGCTGTCGTAAATCAACAATTCCATTTTGAAATAGATTTGAAAGAAGCACTAAAAGATCTCGACCTGATTGAAATCAGGGGAGGGGTTTATCATCTTATAAAAGACAATTGCAGTTATAATATATGGTTAGTGAAAACAGATTTGGAATCCAAGACACTGACTATTAGTATAAATGGAACCAATTACACGGTTGTTCTCAAAGATAAAATGGATTTGCTGCTTGAAAAAATGGGAATTCAAAAAGAACAACACAGCAAATTAAGCAATTTGAAAGCACCAATGCCCGGGTTGGTGTTGGATATAAAGGTAGAGGTTGGACAGGAAGTCAAAAAAGGAGACCCGATATTGGTTTTAGAGGCCATGAAAATGGAAAATGTTTTAAAAGCTACAGGAGATGGAGTCATAAAAAGTATTGAGGTAAAAAAAGGGCAAGCAGTAGAAAAGAATGAAAATTTAATCAATTTCCAATAAAAATAATCTTCTAAATTAGTAGTTAATAAAACTTTTCTTTTCCTTTATGAAAGAAAACCAAGTCAGTAAAAATTTATAAAATACTGTTTTATGGCAAAGGATAAACTATCTGCTTCGGACATACAATTATTGTTGGAACACTATCAGAAAAAATTGAAAAAAGCTGAAAAGAATCTGATAGCCGCAGAAAAAAGGGTAGAAAAGCTTAGAAAGAAAGTCGGGAAGGCTTTGTTTTTAAAACAAGTCAAGGACGATGAAAATATGATGGAAATATTCGACGGCTTTGTATTGGAATCTTCTTCAGAGGTACTTAATACTGAGTTAAACAGCAAAGAAACCGATACACCCTCAATAGCTAAACAATCGGATCAGGATGAATCAAAGTCTGACAAAAGTTCAGATACAACCGCCCGAAGAAGTGGACGAAAGCTTAAGGCTCAAAAAGAAAAATCTGCTGACGGTAAAAATAAAGAGGTTAAAAAAGTTGCAGGTAAAGACAAATCATCCTCTTCAGACAGTACAGATATAGGTGCTGAACAGATTCAGGTTAAACGGGGCAGGAAAAAAATATCCGATGTTGAAAAGGCAAAACAAAAAGGCATGGAAGATGGAAATCTACGTCCGATTTCTTTTGCCGATTGGAACGCTTATGTAACAAACTACCTTGCCAACAGCAAACGTCCTTCCATGACCAAACAAATTGTCGCAGCAGCAAAGGAAGAGTTTAATTACAAAGACAACGAAATGGCCGCATTAGAAAGAGTAATCGCTAAAACGTTGTTTAATTTGTCCTCCAAATTAAATGAAATAAAAAAATATAAAGGAGACAGTAAAATGAGGGGATACTATTATTGCCTTCCAAAATGGTTTTCGTCTGACGGATCAATCAAAAAAGCATACTTAAACAATATTGTTAAAGACGAAGAATAAATTCACCACCAATGTCCGGTTACCTGGAAACACTGTCGTAACTGAAATATGGTTTGTTCCATCAAATCAGAACGGGCATAAAATTACCAAAGGAGGGGCTTCAACAGCATTACTCACATTTCCGGAACGGTCTTTAATGATGACGGTATAGGATACGGTGTCCGCAGGAGGATAGATGGCATTGGGTGTGCAACTGATACCGCTGATTGCAATACAACACTCGCTTAGAATAGTAAAGTTCAGGGTGCCTGATATAGCTTTTATATTACCTTGTGGTGAAACATAAGGTATTTTCAGAGAATCTACATAGCCTGTCCGGTCGTCAACCAAAAAAGCGTTTGCTTCCGGATATTCATTGGTAATTCCGATATCCCCGTCTCCGTCCTGAAACTCTACCGAAACCACGAAGTCTTCCAACAGGTTTTGAATCGTGCTTTTATTGATTGAAACTCCGGTTATCTGAGGTTCGTCCGGAAACTTGTCGGGTTGAATACAGGAATTTTGGCTCATTAGGATTATTACAGTCAACAGCAGAATGAGCGGTTTTGGAGCAAATAATTTGAAACCGGATACAGCGTTTTTCATGTTTAATTGTTTGATAGAGGGAGAATGGCTTTCAATCCACAAAAGGTTGATTTACAATTTAAAAAATACTCCTTTCAGGGTTGGTAAACTTTTGTCTATTGAGGCAGGTTTTTCTGCTTTTGTTCGCTATAGTTTTGATACAATAATTGAGTACTCTCCAACATAACGCAAATTTGGTGTTTTTGGTGGGTTAATCAAGCCAAAAAGGATTATTTTTTCGATGTTTGACCTGACTACATTTAAAAAAAAGTTGTTCAACATAACAAACGGGCAGTTTGACCAAACTGCATTGGAGTTGTTTCGGTATCAGGCGGTTCATAATGAAATATATACCCAATACCTTCAACTGCTCAATATCAACTATAAAACGATTGAAAAAGTAGTCAATATTCCGTTTCTTCCGGTAGAATTTTTCAAAACTCATCAATTAGTTTGTCCCGTAGGTGCAACAGTTCAAAAAGTTTTTACCAGTAGCGGCACCACCGGAACATCCACATCCTCACATTTTATTCATGATATTGATATATATGAGCAGAGTTTCACACGAAGCTTCCGGCAATTCTTTGGAAATCCTGACGAATATTGTATTCTGGCACTTCTGCCATCATATTTAGAGCGGGATGGGTCTTCGTTAATTTACATGGTCCGGCATTTAATCGAACTTAGCCAACATCCGCTCAGTGGGTTTTATCTACACAATTACGAACAATTAAACAACACCCTGCAACAAATTAGTAAATGGAATCAAAAAACCCTTTTGATTGGAGTTTCGTTTGCATTATGGGATTTTGCCGAACAGTTTCCTCAGCCTTTGAACAATGTAACGGTCATCGAAACCGGAGGAATGAAAGGCAGGCGACCTGAAATTGTCAGGGAAGCATTGCACCGGATTTTTTGCGAGGCATGGGACTTAACCGCAGTTTGCTCCGAGTATGGAATGACGGAGTTGCTTTCACAAGCATATTCGTTAGGCAGTGGGAGATTTCAATGCCCCCCTTGGATGAAGGTAGTAACACACGAGGTAAACGATCCTTTTGCCTTGGCCGGCTATAGTGAAACCGGAGCTTTGAGCGTTGTTGACCTTGCCAATGTTCATTCCTGCGCATTTTTAGCAACACAAGACATCGGCCGTTTGTATAAAAACGGCACATTTGAAGTGCTTGGCCGCTTCGACTATAGTGATGTAAGAGGGTGTAACCTGTTGGTTTAATTATAAAATCAATCGGGGAGATACTTTAAACATAATTGTAACTACCCGGATATGTGTATGGCTATATTGTAACTTGGTTAGACAAGACTTTTTCAGGAGGATTGAATAACGATTATATAAAACCCTACTATTTCATAATTTTCCAATCTATTTCTAATCAGCAGAAAAAGTTTTAAACAGACTCTAATAGTTACCTGATTGTTAAAATTTGTTTCAACTAATATCTTGCATTTTTATATGGATTGGTACAAGTAATTTTTAATCTTCCTCTTGTCGGTTTTCTTTGAATTTGCTACTATTATTCCGAACTTTTTTCACCTAAGTATTACTGAATAAATAGTTTGTATTATTTTGTATTTTTGCGCCTATGGGACGAGTAAACACACCGATACTAAGTGAAACAGGTCGAAAAGAGTTAGAGACACTGTTTAAAAAATCAGATAACCATAGTTTGCGAAAACGCTGCCAGACAATTTTGTTAAAAGCTGAGGGTCGGCATTCAAAAGATGTAGGAAGCATAGTAGGCATGTGTCATGTGAGTGTGAACAGTTGGTTAAAACGGTATAAATCAGATGGGATAGCAGGCTTATACATCAAACCGGGGCGTGGCAAAAAGCCTCTTATTGATAAAAAATCGGATGAGCATGCTATCTTGGAAGCCGTCAGTCAGCATCGCCAAAAAGTAGCTACCGCCAAGGCAGAATGGGAGGCTTCAAGTGGAAAAGAAGTAAGCAAGAGCACTTTTAAACGTTTTTTAAAAAGCTTGGGGGACGATATAGACGTATAAGAAAGCGTTGCAAAGGAAAGCCTGATGAGCAAATTTATCAGTCGAAGAAATCGGACTTGCAAGAATTGGAGAAGTTGTCACAAAAAGGGCAGATAGACCTATTTTATGGCGATGAAAGCAGGGTTAGTAGCGAGGGATATGTCCCCTACGGCTGGCAATTCCCCGATGAGAAAGTGGCTGTATATACAGAAAAAGGGTACAAAGTCAATATATTTGGCTTGATTAGCAGAACAAATCAATGCTATTGGGAAACCACCCAACAGAATATAGATGCCAAGTTTATTGTCAATCATTTGGATAAATTATCGCTTAACATCAGAAAACATACCGTTGTTGTCTTGGATAATTCCAGTGTCCACCAATCTAAATTATTGAACCTCTTACTGCCTATTTGGCAAAACAGAGGCTTGTTTGTCTTTTTTCTGCCCACTTACTCGCCGCATTTGAACATCGCCGAAACGATGTGGAGAAAGTTAAAGTGTGAGTGGCTTGTTCCAGAAGATTACCTCGAAAAAGATAGCCTCCTTTATGCTGTCAATCGTTGTATGGCTAATATAGGCAATCATCTCAAAATCAATTTTAGCCCTTTTAATGCAAACTAAATATGGTCAAGTACTTACATGGAAATGAATAGCACTATTTTTTAAATATAGTCAGTATTAATTATTGAGCTTTTGACAATTTGGCTGCTTCTCTTACTTGCTTTATTTGTTTTTACTATTTTTGACAAACTTTCCGGTCTGCACAACAAAAGATTGGAGCATCGGGTAATTGCTTAAATAAGTAATTTGATTTCAATGAAGCGTTCCATTTCCTTTTTACTCTTTTATTTTTGTTCATTACCGCTTGTTTTTGCTCAATTTGTTACCCATGGCCCTGTAGTGGGTGCTTTGGGTCCTCACAGTGCCCGTATGTATGTGCGCACTTCTTTTGAGCGCAATTTTATCTTACAACTTTCTCAGGATACCTTGTTTGGTAAAACTATACAGTTTGCGGGACATACCGTTGCAGATAAAGATTTCACCACTATTTTAAATCTGACAGGTCTGCAACCCTATACCTTTTATTATTACCGACTCTTGTTTGACGGCCAACCCGATGAGAGAAAAGGCAGTTTTACTACCTTTCCGCCCGAAGGGCAAAAGGGGCATTACGTTTTTACAACAGGCTCTTGTCAGGAAACCGAAAACATGAAAGTTTTTGATGTCATACCTTTGCATCAACCCAATCTGTTTTTACATACCGGCGATTGGACATATCCAAGTTATCAGTTAGATAATACCTATCCTACCAATTATAACACCGTTCAATTAGCATGGCGCAGGCATTACAACGAAAACCGGATGAAAGATATGTTGCTCACCGTACCTATAGATTATGTACACGATGATGATGATGGGTTTGGCCCACACAGGGAGGCTTGGTACAGTACTACCTATACGCAAGACTCCTTAAGCGGCGAAATCTATAACGGCTTTACTTTTGATACCATTACACAGCAAATGCGCTCCAATGTGTTTAAGGCTTATACCGAGTTTTTTCCTGCTTATGCCCTGCCCGATACAAGCATTGGCCTGTACCACAGTTTTAAAATGGGTAATTGCGAATTTTTTTTCCTCGATACCCGTTCGAATTCCGATTTACCAACCTTAGCCTACCAATACGATGTAGCCACCAACCTATGGTCTTTTAACCCGCCGCCCGGCCATAAAATTATAGGCACCAAACAAATGCAATGGCTTAAAAACGGACTAATGAATTCTAACGCCGATTGGAAGTTTTTGGTTGGCGGTGTACCGTTTAATAAAAACATAAGATTGATTATCAATTTTGCGCTCAATTTTCAGCAAACAGCTTTAAGTATAGCGGGGGTAAACGGCACCGGATTTCGCCTTTCTGCCAGCTTTGCAGGTTATTGGGCAGGCTACCCCGAAGAACAAAATGAACTGCTCCAATTTATTGCCGATAACCAATTAAAAGATTTGATATACATTAGCGGCGATACGCACCACAATGTAATAGACGACGGAACCAATGCCGGTATGCCCGAACTAAACGCAAGTGGGCTAAGTGTAACCGGAACCAACCTGGCCTATTTTCTCAATTTATTCGGGCAGTTAATTCCTAATGCGCCCTCCATAAGCGACTCGGTTTGGAATGGAGGTGGAAACGGCTTGGGGAATACCAATTTTAAAAACGCATTTGGTAAAATAGAAGTGTTTAATGCAGATTCGGTAAAACTTTATGTGATAGATGAAGATAATGAAGTGGTTAGTCATATTACCATTGCTCACTCAGGTAAAACTAATACCCCAACTGCTAATACTGCCAATAACATACTCAGCAAGGTATATCCGGTCCCGCCCCAAAGCGGTCAGTTAATTGTTCAATTACAGCCCGATTACACCATAAACCCTGCCGACCGCTGCTATATAACCGATATGGCAGGTAAAACAGTAGCACAAATTCCGCTCGAAAGTTTTACTTACAATACTGCAATTATTGATGTAAGCCACTTGCCACATGGAAACTATATAGTGGTATATCAAAGCGGTAACAACCAATGCGAAAGCCAAAAAATATATTTGCCTTAATTCTCAAATTAAATTTTGTTGGCACTATAGATTGGCAAAAAAATAATGCCTCATACCCTGATAAATCTTGCTATCTCAAATACCTTCAACCCACACCGCGATGTGGGCTTCGTGTTGACCGGCTACTAATACAGCAGCCCTCCAACAGCACAGGTACTTAAATTAAACAGCCTCGCCAAAAAATACAGCTACATAGGTTGCGACAGTAGGGTGGTGGTAGAAGTGTTTCCCGGCATCCCAGCTAACTCGATATAAGCAACAGAGGTATTGGTTTATCCTGTTCCGGCATCTGCCCACTTCTACATCCGCCACTAAATACCCGCCGCCGGTGGGTTACCTTCCGGTTGCACAATCCGGAGTTTGTACTATGCGTTTGGCAGTCAGATAGCAAGTCAGTGTTGCCGGGTAGCGCAGGAGTAACACAAATATCGGTAGCCCAATTGCCGACGGGTATTTAATACTATCGGGTGTGGTTGCCCGCATCGGTGCAGTCAGTTGCATGCGGGAAAGTGGTGGTGGAATAATTGCCGGTTAAGGGGCACAACCCAGCTTTACCCCTATTTGTAGGTTATTGGTATGTCGCAGATGCAATATTAGATTGGATGGTATTAGTATAATGATTGGCTAAGTTTTCTTTTTCAATGCTTCTATCCTTTTTTTTGCCCATCCAAGCCTATCGATATTCCATTCATCATATAACTCTTTGAAACAAATACTGCATGGCCTAAAACCCATATCCAAAGCTTCCAACTCATCTTTAAAAAAAACCTGAGTTGAAGTGGCTTCGTTCTTTTTTGTATTCACTACTAAAGAACGGCCACCTTTGCAATCAACCCAAAAAGTGTCTGTTGTGGGGTTGTAAGTGCCAATTTTACCATAAGTTTTACTTGCTTTAGCACTTGCATTACACCCTGCCAAGGTCAATTCCCCGTTCTTTACCATCTTCACAATTTCTTCTTTAGTAGTATTCTTTCTGTAAATCATAGTTTGTTGTGTTTTTTAATTCTAAGATAAATAATGGAATGTGGCAAAATTAGAAAACACAATTCAGCAATTATGGAATTTTTCAGAAATGTTATTTAATTTCTAAAGTTTTCAAAATTTTAAAGGGTGTAAGGCTAAAATTGCTGACTAAAACCCTGATTATCATGCAAGAAATTTTTGCAGTTGCTGCCGGATTTGCCGGATAGTTTCTGTCTATGGCAGGACCTATAAGTGCCAGGATGTGGGAAGCGGGAAACTGGTTGGTGGTGGATGGTGGGTATAGGGTAGAGACAAGGCATGCCTTGTCTCTACAAAACATAATTTGTCTATCTCCAACAGACAGCCTGTGGCTTGATTGAACAAGGTTAGTCATATTCTAAAACAACACGGAAACTACTGTTAGGTACATCGCCTGTTTCCTAAAATTTGACCCGCATCATGGCTTTAACCTCTGATCTGGTGTTGCCTTCAATTTGGTCATTTCCAGTACCAATACTATCCTGATTTGCCCAATAGGTTTGAGCAAACCGCAGCCATACATCTAAATTTTTAAACACTTTGTATCGAAGGGTGAGGTAAAAACGGCTGCCGCGGTTGTAGTATGGCGGAACGCTGAACACAAACAGCACATCGTTTTCATAAGCATAAATCCGGGTATTGTAAGAAGGGGTGTCGAACAGTGCAAACCTTGTTGAGAAAGAAAGCGGAAAAGAAAGGGGTTTAAAAATAAAGTCTTGCATAATCATATATCCAAACTCGGCAGGGGGTTCGCCATGTTTGTACCAAGTTGTTTCGAGCCTGGTTTTAAGGGTGATGGTTTTGCTGATTCTGCATTGCAGATGATAGCGCAGGTTGCCTCTCAATTGGTCGCTCAGGTAGTCAGTAACTGTTATGTTATCGGGTGTGTTTCTGCCTTTTGTTTCGGTTCTGAACCTGAGATACATTTCATAGTCGCGAACAGGTTTGAAAGTTGCTTGCAGCAAAAAATCTGCTCCGTGTGACGGGGCATCGGTCAAAAATTTTAACCAGGGGTGTTTGTAAATATCTGCATAAGCGCTGATTTCAATTTTGTAGATTGGTTTCAGAAACAGCCCGATAAAAGTTCCGGTTTCATTGTTAGGCAGCGTGCTTTCGGCAAAGGGTGCAGCATAAAGGGTTTGAAAATTGCGCTGATAATAACGGTGCAAAACAGACAAGGATACTTTTGAGTCAAGTGCCACCAGCAAGCCATTTAAGGTGGCAAGCCCGCCGTTATCGCTTATTGCAGTTTCTCCAAAAAAATGAAAATTGCGCCATAAAAACCGGTAGTCCATACTGATATTGAGCAGTTCATTTCCTGTAAACCGGTATTGATTGTACGCAGATGTTTGTGGAACAAGGTTGGCATCTAAACGGGTGTAGATGGAGTTGAAGCATAGTTGTAACTTACGGCTTTTGTAACCCATACTGCCACCGGTAACAAACTGACGAATAGCATTTCGATCGGCAAGTTCGGCATCAGTACGATGTAAGCCTGAAATCAAGAGAGATGATGCTTCCTGTAATTCGGCGGCATCTTCAATCACCACATCCCCTTCTTCGGTTTCAACATCAACTATGGTGGTATCTGATACCTGAGTTGTTAAATTGGCATCAATTGGCTTGTAGGAAGCAAACAGCGTAGCTTCCCAGTTTTTATGCCCAACAGTAGCAGCCCCACCGCGGTAAAACAACGCCTCATTGACTGAGGTGTAGGCTTTAACCGGTTGGCTGTTTCGGGCAATGTTCATCACAAAACTGCTTTTTCGGAATGCTAAACCCGTCCAGGCTATTAGTCCTTGTCCCAGTCTGATTTCGTAATCTCCAAGTGCAACATGTTTAAACACCCCAATATTGCGCAGGTATAGATGTGCAGAATAAAAATCAAACCCTCGTTTTTGGGAGCCACGGAAAAACTCCTCACCCGGATCCTTTTCTGCCGTAAAACCATAACTGAGGCGGGTGCCGTAATTGTAACGGTAGCGGGTATATATCCGTTCGGGGCTGCCTTTGTATCGAGGGGCTTCCGTGCCGTCAGATTGTGTAGAAGGAATAAATCCTGCCTGATTTTCGAGTAAACGCGTATAACGAATGAAAATCTGATGCTGGCCTTTGTAAAACAGATGTTTAACGGGAATATGAAAATCGTCCAAATCTCCGGCAGTAAAAAAAGGAGCTATGCGCCGGCAGGTTTCCATATCCAACTCAGGTACTGATTGCAACTCGTAAATTGAAATAAAGTTGCCAATCATATTCCGGTAGTTCAGAATACCGTTAATCTGAATATCAGATAGCAGACCCAGTTCCGAAATATCATCGTAATCTACTTTGTTGAGTTTTAATGGCTTTTGCAAATAATCATACAGTTTTTCCTGATAGGTATCGTAATCAATTTCGGCATCTTCCAAATCTTCGGTCAGGTTTTCTATCATTTCATCTACTGAGGGCAGGTTATCTTCCTTACCTTCGGGTAAAGGCTGCGCCTGCAAGGGAACGGCGTAAATACAAGCCAACCCTATAAACCAAAAGAGATATTTAATAAATGGATTACGCATACTTTTGAAACCAAAAAAAGAATCTGTCGTTTTACATCAACTTGTGTCATTTGTAAGGGTGAAAGAATGACGTTTACCAGTCTTTACCCATCCCAAATTACCTTGCCAAAGGTAAGGGAATATTTGTTATCAGACAGTGTTGCTTCCGTTTCTATTTAAGAAACACAAATCACCGTGAGTTGAGAAACTAATTAAATCCACGGGCAATCTACAAACAAGCTGTTTGATTTTTGTCATTGCTTATGTGACAAAAGTTACTCAACTCTTCCCCTGAGTCTGATGTTTTTGATGCAGGAAGGTGGATGTCATCTTCAACCATTTTTAAAAACCATAATAACTCAATTTAATCGTGGCAAAACAAACATTCAGAGAATTAATTGAAGGCGAGGTGCCTGTTTTAGTAGATTTTTACGCAGATTGGTGTGCCCCGTGCCGCATGATGGCTCCTGTTTTGGAAGAATTCAAAACTGAGATGGGCGAAAAAGTCAAAGTTATCAAAATTAACGTTGACCACAATCAGGGCATTTCTCAAGCTTTAAACATTTCGAGCATCCCAACGCTGATATTATTTAAAAACGGCGAGAACAAATGGCGGCACAGCGGATTGGTTCAACTCAGTCAGCTAAGGCATATGATGAGTCAACTGGCTTAGATTTGATGTTCAATTATTAAAATTATTCGTTTGGCAGGAAGTGAAAGCGGGGCGTTCTGAAAGACGGTTCGCCCCGTTTGGATTCCTGAAAAACGAAGAAAACAAAATCATTCTGATTTATGGGGTTTCCATTCTTCTATAACTGATATGTTGGTTCAACGAGTTGTTTAGGTCTAAAAAACCAACTTTAGAAATACTTCCAATTGCTCGCTATTCTTAAATTTGCGTTCATAGTACAGCGCATTAAAATTAAGAAGATGAAAAACCGGAGTGTATTTGCAGTAAAGTTGTTGTTATTTTTATTTGCCTTTCAAACAGCGTATTCTCAAAACCAAAATAAGGTGTTAATTCTGGGCATAGACGGTTGCCGGGGAGATGCCTTGCAAGCAGCCAATACGCCAAATCTCGACCAATTGCTGGAGCATGGGGTTTATTCTTATGATGCTTTTACACACTCACCTACCTGGAGCGGTGCCGGATGGAGCAGTATGCTCACAGGGGTATGGGAAACCAAACACAATGTGTATAACAATGCTTTTACCAGCCCCAACTATGCGCAGTATCCTCATTTTATTCAACGGGTTGAAACGATACATCCAGAATTGAATACCGCTTCGGTTTGTCATTGGTCGCCCATCAACACCATCATCAACACACTTTGCGATGAAGAGTACAATTACAGTACAGATTTAGAGGTAAAAAACAAATCGGTTGAAATTCTCAACACCGGTAACCCGGACGTGTTGTTTGTTGACTTTGACGATGTAGATTTGAATGGGCATGTACATGGATTTGACCCGGGTGTAGCTGCTTACCTGAATGCCATTCAGATAACTGACGGTTATTGCGGTGAAATTTTAACTGCTCTGTATAACCGGCCTACTTATAACAGTGAAAACTGGCTGATACTTGTATCAACCGACCATGGCGGAAATACCAATGGACATGGAGGACCCTCGTTTGAAGAGCGAAATATTTTTGTCATCGCTCATCGGGATAATCTGCCTCCTCAACAAATTGTTCGCCAAACCATTCTGCAGGACATTCCCACAGCTTTAAATTTTAACGGGACCAACCAATATGCTGCGCCTGTGAGTCCGGGTACTGCTTTTCAGTTTGGAACTACTCAGGATTTTTCAATAGAAATGCGGGTTCAATATACTACACTGACAGGCGATGCCGCCTTTATTTCGGACAAAAACTGGAACAGCGGGGTCAACAAAGGATTTGTAATTTCTACGCCAACTTCCAATCTAAACCGGTGGAAAGTGAATGTCGGAGATGGGGTAAACCGTGTGGATGTGAATGGAGGGGTGGTTTCTGACGGGCAATGGCATCTGCTTACCGCAACTTTTGACCGCGATGGGCTGCTGACTTTGTATCAGGATGGAGAGTTGGCCGGTATCACCAGTATGGCAAATATAAGCGACATCAACAGTTCTCTGCCACTGACCATCGGACAAGACGGCACCAGAACTTATCCTCATTGGTTTAACGGCAAAATTTCGGAAGTGAGGATTTGGAATACAGTATTGACGGCGGAAACAGTTTCAGCCTGGACCTGCGAATCGGTCAACAATACACATAGTAACTATGCCAACTTGCTGGCATACTGGAAAATGGATGAAGGAAGCGGCTCGTCCTTGATAGATTCATCTCCTAACGGAATTCATGCTGCGCAGACAGGGGGGACTATACAATGGGTTTTGGCAACCGGTGCGCAAACCTGCTTTGATTTTTCGAACACTCCCCGCATTGTAGATATTGCCTGTACGGCGTTGACCCATCTTGGTATCGGCTTTTTACCTGAATGGGATTTAGACGGCAGAAGTCTGATTATTCCGATTTCGGGACCACAAGTTAACTGCACAGGTAATGTACAATACTATCAGGTTCCACCTCAGGGCAATTGCAGCTATAACTGGTCAGTCAATGGTGGAGTTATCCTGAGCGGGCAGGGCACAAATGCCATCACTGTTCAATGGGCGAATCCTGCTCCGGGACAAGTTATACTCGAACTGGAATAGCCGGAATAACCGAATTTATAACCAGTTCAAAAAAAAACGAAGGCTAATTTGAGTTCAGCCTTCGTTTTTTAATTTTAATCACCTGCAATTTATTACCGGCCTATTCCGGAGCGAAAGTTTTTTTCAAACACGCCCCATTTGATGTTTTTATCGTAGTAGCCGTCTCCAAAATAACGCAGGGCTTTATCCATATCGCGGGGTTCCATATATCCGGGGATGATGGTCAGTTTGCTGAGTTGGTGGTCTAAAACCACAACAGAGGGCAGGTTTATTTGGCCATCGAGCAGGGTGAGTGCCAATTCGTGTACTCCGCCCCGAGAGTCTGAACGAAATCGGAAAACATCATTGCCAACGGTGATGGTTTCTTTGGATTCTGAGTCAAATTTTACAGCGTAGTATTTATCATTGATATATTCTGCAATTTCGGGATGTTGGAACGTGGTTTTATCCATTTTTTTACACCAACCGCACCAGTCTGCATATACATCTATGATGATTTTTTTGGGGTCTGTTTTAGCGAGTTCAATGGCTTCGATAATAGATACCCAATTTACCTTTTCGCCTTTCGGTTTGCCGGCACTGTTCGGTAAAGTAAAGGAATTTAAAGACAAGAGCGAGAACACAAGGGCAAATGAGAGGAGAATTTGTTTCATTTTTTAAAAAGTTCTTGATTTTTGTGAAAGGACAGAAAGATTAGAAAAATGGGTATTGCTAAAATCTATTCGGACAGAATTTTCTGTTAATGGTTTAACGAAATTGCAGTAAAAAAAATTGGACATCGCTCGTACTAATTCAACCGGTAAGGTACTGCCATCTTAAAATCGGGTATTTGCACCCAAAACTGATGATTGTCTTGTAATCTCACCATCAGGAATGAGCCGTACATGTGCCCAAACTCGGTTTGGAGGTTGCAGGCCGAAGTATATTGGTAGGAGGTACCCGGTTCTAAAACGGGCTGAACTCCGACAACTCCCTCCCCTTCAACTTCTCTTTTTGAGCCGTCTCCATCCCAGATATACCAATGCCGGCGAAGCAATTGTACCGTAAAACGGGTCAAGTTGTGAATGGTAATATGGTAAGCGAACAAATAAAAACTGTACTGCGGGTTGGAGCCTTCGGGATAGTAATTAGTTTCTACACTTACCTGTATGCCATCTGTTTGAGCGCTTACAATCATATTGGTCAGAGTCTGGAATAAAAAATTCAGGGGGTTACAGGTCAAATTTTTCGGGTTTCATCTGTGGGAATAATAAAACATCCTGAATGGATGCCTGATTGGTCATAATCATAGTGAGGCGGTCTATCCCGATACCGAGTCCGGCAGTTGGAGGCATTCCATATTCGAGGGCACGGAGGTAATCGTCGTCGAGCATCATGGCTTCAAAATCACCCCGTTTTCCGAGTTCCAACTGCTCTTCAAATCGTTGTCGCTGGTCTAAAGGGTCGTTCAGTTCTGAAAAAGCGTTGCATATTTCTTTGCTGTTACAGATGGCTTCAAACCTTTCGACCAACCCGGGTTTAGTCCGGTGTTTTTTAGCCAAGGGCGACATTTCAACCGGATAGTCGGTGATAAAGGTAGGTTGTATGAGTAGCGGTTCACATTTTTCACCAAATATTTCATCAATTAGTTTTGCTCTTCCCATCGAGCTGTCGGTTTCGATGTTGAACCGGTTACAGACCTCACGCAGTTGATGTTCATCCATTGTGCTGATGTCCACGCCGGTAAATTGCTCAATTGCCTCATACATGGTATAGCGTTTCCATGGCCGTTTAAAACTAATTAGATTTTCACCGACCATCAACTCTGTGGTACCGTGCAGGTCCATAGCAGCCCGTTCAATCATGGCTTCCGTAAAATTCATCATCCACAGGTAGTCTTTGTAGGCTACATAGACTTCGAGCATGGTAAACTCCGGGTTATGAAAGCGGCTCATCCCTTCATTTCTGAAGTCTTTGGCAAATTCAAACACACCTTCAAATCCCCCTGCAATTAATCGTTTCAGGTACAATTCGTTTGCAATGCGCAGGTAAAACGGGATATCGAGCGCATTGTGATGGGTTTTGAACGGGCGGGCAGCAGCACCTCCGTAAATAGACTGAAGGATGGGGGTTTCGACTTCGAGATATCCGGATTCGGCCATAAAACGGCGCATACTGTTGATCAGTTGCGAGCGTTTGATGAAGACCTCTTTTGTTGCAGGATTGATGGTTAAATCCACATAACGTTGACGGTATCTGAATTCGGGGTCAATGACCGCATCGTGAACGGTTCCGTCTTTCTCGGTTTTTACAACCGGAAGTGGTTTTAGCGATTTGCTTAACAGTTGAAGTTGGGTTACATGAATGGTAATTTCCCCGGTTTGAGTAATAAACACATAGCCATGTACACCCACAAAATCGCCGATGTCCAACAGACGTTTAAACACCGTATTGTATTGGGTTTTGTCTTCGGTGGGGCAAATATCATCGCGGCTGATATAGAGTTGGATTTTACCGGATGCATCCTGCAACACGGCAAAGGAAGCCTTTCCCATGATGCGTTTGGTCATCAGGCGGCCGGCAATTTGCACGTTCTGAAAATTTCCGGATTCCGGGTGATAATGTTTCTGTATGTCGGCAGCGGTAGTATTTACTTCAAATTCGGCAGCCGGATAGGCTTCTATTCCCAAAGATTGCAGTTCTTCCAGCGCTTTGCGCCTTTCAATTTCCTGCTCACTTAAATGCTGTGCCATTTTAAAAAAGCGTGTGTTGGTTGTTGAATGAATGAAAAATCCCCGCCGGAATTGCCGGTTAAGGGTGTTAGATGCGAAAAAACGGTCAAGGGCAATTTAGTCTTGTTAAAAGCCAAAATTTATTCCTCCCTGAATTATAAATCCATTGTAAATATATCCGTTGTTATAAATAGGGATATCGCGGTTTTTATTTTTATTGTACAAAACATCATACAACACCATCAGGTTAAACCGCGCCACCCGCCCCATAGGCTGGCTAAATCCTGCACCTATCGGAAGGCGGTGGGCAATTGCCCTTTTGTTTTCGTACAGATAATTGTCTTTGTAAGTCAAAAAATCGTATTGTCCGTGTACAAAAAGATTGCCCCCTGAGTTAAACAGATTGTTAAACACCTGATAGCGGGCAAAAGTGCGACCGCCAAGTACCCGGCCTTTGTAAGAACTCCACCGGTAATATTCAAAGATAGGGCCGGCACCGGCCGAAAACCGGTTGGTAAACCAATAACCTAAAGTTGGGGAAGCAGAAATAAATCCAAATCCATTGCCAAAATTGAAGCCGATATTTCCTTCTACAAAAAACCGGCTTCGGTCAAATTTGCCTACTGTAGTTTTATTGCCATCGTCATTTTCGCTGTCGGATGGTGCAGAATTTTTCGAAGGAACGGGGGTTCTTTGTGCAAAACAATCGGTGATGTTGAAGAAACCGAGACCTGTCAATGCGAGCATCAGGATGTAAACAAGGTGTTGCTTTTTCATAGGAGTAGGGTTTTATATTGGGGAACAAAGTAAAAGCATAAACGGAAAATAACCAAACTGTGGTATTTATTATCACCTGATATTGTCCATCTGATTGAAAGAATGGTTGTTAATTGTCAACATAAGCGTTCCCGGGTTCTAAAAAGTTCTGTAAGGGGCTAAAAGTTGTTTAACAGGGATGTCCAGGTGTGGTGAAAATTGGGTAATAGCTCGATCAATAATTGGTACAGTTCTAAATGTTGTTGTGCATCAGGCTGTTCGGGATACAGACTAAGAATTTGCCCAACATCTTTTTCAAGTGTCTGCCAGGTCTGCTGTACAAATTCGGTATCGGGTAAAGAACCGAACAAAGTACCAATCAGGTTGAGGCGTTCCCGTGAATTATGAATGTCGGCAATCAAATGGTCCAACTGTATGTTATAGTTTAAAAACCCGGATAGCTTGAGGTTGAGGAACAGGAAGGTTTTGAGTAACTCCAGCGTGCAACTGATATTGCCGAGATTGAAGCCCAGATTGAAGGCTAACTGTTCGGCCGATGCAGTTGGAAACAAGTTGTAAAATGCGTTGTAAGAAATTTCAGCCCATTTGAAATAATCGTCCGGTTGAACCGGCACCTGAGGTACTTGTAATCCGCAAATTTCGGCAGTATGGTTTACATGGGGGATGTTTTGCATAAACCATTCGCTTTGGCCTTTAATCCATTCAATCAGTTTTTCACATTCCTCCAGCACCTGTTCGTGAACAGAATTGCTCAATTGTCCGGCAATTACAACGTGGTTGAAATACCATCCGGAATAGGAAAGGATATATCCGTTGATATACAATTGTTTGAGCTGAGGGGAGTTTAATGGCATAATAATGTTTGTATGGAGGATCATCAATTAAGGAATCTGCACTCCCGTTAAAACTGAAATTACGGTCTTAGGGAGTAATGTCAGTATCTGACTAAATTAATCCCTGTTTTACCGGCGTTGGTTTGATACCAGAAAAAATCATTGAGGTCTAAAGTTCCGTCTAAATTGGCATCTGCTTGTGTATAAGTGCTTAAACCGGGTGGAGTAATGATAAACAGGTTAAAGTCGGCATAAGTAATCACCCCGTTTCCGTTCAAATCGCCTGCAAACATGCCATAAACAGCGCCATTTAGCAGGGCTGCCTGAGTTGCCGCCTGTTCAATAGAAACGAATTCAGACAGATTTAATGTAGTTGGATTGGGCAAAATTAAAGGATTGGCGCTCATCAGCCCGATATGGTTCCGGTGTTTTACCGATACATAATATGACATCCCTCCGGTAAGGTTTCCAAATGCCACCCCTTCTGTTCCGTTCAGGTCGGTTATGATTCCGTCATTGCGCAATAAAGCAGCCCGGCGCTCTACAATAACTGAACTGTTGGGGCTTTGACGTACTTCTACCAAAACCCAGTCAACTGTGTTGGGAGGCAGGCTTTGCACACATTCCGTTCCGTTGTAGTTCCAGGGAGCAACATGGTAGGGTTGTGCTACAGGCAAATAGCCATTGGTCAGTAGTTGTGTGCTCATCAATCCACCTCCGGTATTGTAAGGGGCTTGGAGAAAAACCTTTATCCTGACAAAAACCGGATTGTTGATAAAAGGAGGTTGATTGATTGTAAGGGCTGTTGTGCCGGTACATCCATAGTTGTCTGATACCGTGATATTGTAATTTCCGGCGGGAATATTTAAGCGGGTAGCACTGCCGGTATTAAACCCATCGGACCAAAAATAGGAATAGGGGGGTGTGCCTGAAGTTGCCGACAGGGTGGCTTGTCCGTCATCGCTGCCCAGACATGAAGCGTTTTGAAAGCTGCTGACCGTTAAGCCCGGGTTAGGGTGGATGGTCAGGGTAACCAGAGTCCGGGTGAGGCTGTAACAGGCTTGAGGATTTACTGCTTCAACCCAGTATTCATAAACACCGGGCGCAGGTGGAATGGGAGGTGAATAGGTATTTACCCCTTCAAAAATGAGGCTCGCTTCGCCCGTAGCTGTTTCGTACCAGCGATAGGTGTAACCGGCAACAGGTTCTACAGAAAGCGGCGCAGAAAGTACATCGCCCTGACAGATACTTTGACTGACCGCATTGGCGGGTTGTTCGGGTATGTTACAGGCTACCCAGACTGAATAGTCGCGGGGCTGCAATTCGATATAAATACGTCCCAGAAAATCTACCACGGCATAAGGATAGGCGGAGCGTTTTAACACATCCATCAGAATTGAGCCCTGAGTGAGGTTGAATGAGCCGCCCGAAGTATTAACACCGTGGTCCACCCGCAAAACATCCGAGCCACCGGCGAAGTTAATGGCGACAATCACATTGTTACCGGAAGGCGTTCCGCCCAACTGATAAACTAAGGTGGTGTTGGCAAAACCGCCAAAAAAGGACTGAATATAAGGGGTAGAAAAGCGGCTGAGGTAGTCAATGGAGGTAGCTCCGAAAATGTTTTTTTTGTGAATGTCCATCAATTTGTCAATCTGAGGTTTCAGGGCGAAATTTGGAGCATTTGGAATGGAGGTGCCGAAATAATCGGGGTAAAAAACGCAGGGCTGCCCAATCTGATTGTTGGTTAAAATATAGGCATAGGTTAGTATCGGGTCGTTTTGAACGGGCTGTCCGGCATCCCGGAAGTCGTGATTATTGACAAAGGTTACTACATTGTAAGGGCTGCTGCCGGCAGCGCGCACCATGCCCGAATTGAACACATTGCGCACATCGTAACCAAATGAATCGCAGGCATCTTTGAGCGATTGCCGCAGATTAAAATCAAACAGACGCAGTTTTATGGCACTTTGCGCACCGGGATTCATAGAGGCATAAACCTCATTGATCCAGTTGTTGAGCAGCCCGGGGTTGCCGTCAAAAAACTCTCCGACAACCATTTTGGGTATTCGGTTGGTGGCATGGAGATAGTTCATCATGTCGCCGGTAAAAGAGGGCGGAAAATGTTTGACAGCATCCATTCGCAGTCCGCGAATACCCACTTCATCCCATAGCCAGCCTGTCCATGTTTTCAGGGTATCGCGCAATTTTTGTTGCCCCTGGTCGTAGTCATAAAAGAACCACATAAAATCGAGATCGCCACTGAGTTGGGTTGGGTTGCCGTTGGGTTTAAAATAACTCCAGTCCATCCCGCCCCGACCACTTGGAAGGTTGTTAAAATTGGTATAAGTATTATATTTCAGTTCGGACTGAATGTCCTGACTTCGGGCTACACTCCAAAGCCCGTAAATAAAATGGTCGGAATAACCGCTTTGCACATTGCTCAAAACAATCCGAAGGGTATCGCCGGAGGCATTAAAATTTCCCGGATTGATGATTAACCCGAATTCATCCACACCGCAACTGCCGGCACAATTGCCCACATTGTCAATATAGGCTTCCATATCCCGTCCTAATTGAAGAAAGGAAGGGTTTGAAGATTCACTGCAATCGCTGCCGCCATTCGGCTCCTGTTCGGTTTGCGGGGGAAGTCCCTGATAACCTGTGGCATTTGTCCATGCGTAGATTTTGTATTTATTGCCATAAAAATCGGGATGTTTGGAAGCAGAAGCAATTTTAAAATAATAAATACCTGCGCCGTTTAACGAAGCGCCTCCAAGCGGCAAAATACATTGAAACCGGTCGGAAGGGTATGGGTTGTCGCCACTGTTTCTTTTGGTACAGTTGTAGTTTTCAATCCAACCCTCCACGGCGGTGTTTTCTTCTGATAAGCCTCCGTCCCGGTGATTATAGACCACATCTGCAACCGCTTCAATCCCGTTGGCACTGAGTTCGGCAATACAATTGTCCAAACCGGTTCGGGTGCCAAATCCGGTAGGCCCTCCAAATTCACCGAGGTCATACAAATCTCTGGGGTCGTACCCATTGCTGTTGTTGCCAAAACTGCTGTTAGACAAGGGTGGGAGCCAAAGTTGGGTAAACCCTGCATTGCCTAATCCGGCAGCTTTATTTTTAAGCGTGTCAGCCCAGTTAAAGCCGTTGGCAGTTTTTGGGTAATCCCAATACCAACCTTGCATCATAAAATCCTGGGCAACAAGTGGCAGACAAGCCCGGAGTAAGAGTACGATTAGTAAGAGGTGGCGCATAGTGCGGTCTTTTTAAAAATTGGTTATTGGTCGGTATGGTCTTGAAAATTTTCGAAAAATATCTTTGCTTAACAAGCTATGTTGGTAAATGTTTACCTGCCGGTTGCACCGGTGATTCGTTTCACAAAGACCATTTAATAGCAATGGCCACAAATATAATTAAAATATGTTTGTGTAAGTTAGACTTTTGAGAGGTTATGCTTTTGAAGTAAACAGTTGAAATTTTGGTTTGTATCAGGGTAGATGTTGCGGAGGGCAGATGAGATTGCCTGCCTTCCATGACAAAATTGGTTCGCCCTTTCTTGTATTTCGGTAAAATCTGTATAAAGGTTAGAATTAACAATGCCGATAAAAAGGCAATTCCCGAACCCGGGAACAAATTTGTTGTTGGTTAAAAATGAGTTGATTGGAGCAGGACTACCGCCTGAATGTGAGGATGAAATACCGGAAGACTGTTCAATCGTTTGCTAAACCCGTCAGGGCTTTACAGCGATCATCGAAATTTCGACATTGACATCTTTGGGCAAACCAGATACCTCTACAGTTTCGCGCGCCGGAGCGGTATCGTTGTCAAAATACTGACTGTAAAGCTCATTGACGCGGTTGAAATTGCCCATGTCTTCCAAAAAAATAGAAGTTTTCACCACATTTTCAAAAGTAAGCCCGGCGGCGGCCAAAATGGCTTTCAGGTTTTCCATTACCTGACGGGTTTCTTCTTCAATACCTTCTTCGGTCAGCAATTCACCGGTTTCAGGGTTAATGGCAATCTGCCCGGAAATAAACAGCAAATTACCACCCCATACAGCCTGACTGTAAGGCCCGATGGGAGAGGGTGCGTTTTCGGTAAAAATAACTTGTTTTGCCATATCTTTGACGAAAAAAAAGCTGCCGGTTTAGCAGCGGTTTGTGATGGAGCAAATGTAGCAGTTTTCTATAATTGGCACACCATCAGGTTTTGTTTTTGACCTGTTTTTCATTTATTTTGTGCAAAATATTTAATTTCTCCTACTTTAGCATCCTTTTTACCCCATCTTCCTACCATCAAATTCAACGATGAGCGCATTATTTATTGGCGATAGACCGGCAACCGAAGAAATACAACAGAAATTAGGCAATAACCTTCCCATTCAATACCTGAAACCCGAAGAAGAGATTTTTGATTTCAGCCATTTTGATGTCATTATTGACACCCGTTTTGAGAGCCTGACCGAGCCATTCAGCTATTGGGAAATTTCAAACAATTATTCACATTTAGAAAACAAATTAGTTCTGTTAGGCATGGTCAGAGGTCAATTGTCTGCCTTACACTGGTATTGGACATCCCCGCCTGCCTGTCATTTTGCGGCCTTCAACTCTTTACCGACCTTTATCAACCGTCCCCTTTGGGAAGTATCGGTTCTGAAAGAGGAAACCAAAGAGCTGCTGACCCAAAGATTAAAACCTTTGGGTATTGAATGCAGGGTGGTGAATGACCGTATTGGTTTGGTTACCCCAAGAATTGTTTGTATGATTATCAACGAAGCATTCTATACCCTTCAGGAAGGAACTGCAAGCGAAGAAGACATTGATTTGTCAATGAAATTAGGGGTCAATTACCCCTATGGCCCTTTTGAATGGCTCAAAAAAATAGGTATTGAACATGTTTACCGATTACTGACCGATTTGTATGCAGATACACACGATGAACGTTATAAGGCATGTCCGCTGCTGAAATCGCGTTACCACCTGTCAAAAAAACACTAAAAAAATACCATGCTCCTTGTTTATACAAACAAAATTACCAATCGGGTCAGGTATATTTTTGAGCATATTTTCAAAAACCTGCTCGGTATTAACATGAGCATAACCACCGATAAAGAAGAGTTTTTGGCTTTTGAAGGAGCAAAACTGAACTATAGCAGCCGCCGGTTTGACGAAGAATTGTTTTTTTATGCCTCACCTTTGCTATTTGAACGCGGCATCAAACAACAGCGACTGAAAATCGAAGACTACGAAGGCACTAAAATCTTTTTTATAGGCAAAAACAATTCGCATCTGCCTTTCGACCCGTTTGCAGCCTCCTTTTTCCTCATCAGCCGGTATGAAGAATATCTGCCTTCTGAAAAAGACAAATATGGACGCTTTAAACCCGAAAACAGTGTGGCCTTTAAAAATGATTTTTTACACCTGCCGGTTATTGATATGTGGGTGAACCTGTTTGCACAACACGCTTCTGCAACTTTTCCCCGACCTGCAGTTCAGCAAAAGGAAATACCGTTTTGTGCCGACCTATGATATTGACCTGGCCTATGCCTATAAAAACAAGGGAATTTTGCGCAATCTGGGTGGATTTGCCGCAGCCTTGTTCAAACTCAACAAAGAATTAGCCATAGAGCGCATTAAAGTATTATTGGGATTGCAGCCCGACCCTTACGACACCTTCGACTGGCAGTTTGCCCTTCATTCCCGGTATGACCTCAAACCCATTTATTTTTTTTTATTGGGAGAGTACGGACCTTATGACAAAAACATTTCCATCACCTCCATTGCCTATCAGGAGTTGATCCAATCTTTGGGCGATTGGTACGAAGTCGGCATTCATCCCTCTTTTGCGTCCAATTCCGAACCCATTAAGTTTACCATGGAATTGACCATTCTGTCAAGACTGCTCAAAAAAGAGATCCGCAAAAACAGGCAGCATTTTATCAAGTTGCAAATGCCGGAAACCTACCAAAATCTGATAGAGAGCGATATTCAGGACGATTATACGATGGGCTATGCTTCTCAGGCAGGGTTCAGAGCAGGCACCACTTCGTCATTTTACTTTTACGATCTGAGCCTGGAAATCAAAACCACCTTGCGCGTTTTCCCCTTTGCCGTGATGGATGTAACACTGCAACATTACCATAAACTCGCCCCAGCCGAAGGTTTGGTAAAACTGAAACAAATCATTGACACCGTCAGGGAGGTGGACGGGGTATTTATCCCTATTTGGCACAACCACTCATTGAGCAACACCCACGGTTGGGAAGGATGGCGGGATGTGTATGAGGAAATGATAAAATATGCGCTCCCCGCTAAAAATATTCAAGCCGCTAATATCCGGTAAACGGCAAACCAATTTCAAGAGAACCCGGGAACTTTTTAAATCAAATCTGCAAGGCCGCATTTTTTAGGGTCTGCACTTTTTGCCACAAATACTTCGGAGCGATTCCGGGGTTTACATTCGAGCATTGCACCCCTGCAAAGCTTTGTTGCACCTCTGCATTGTTTCAATGTGCCCCTGCAAAAGGTCATTGCACCCCTGCATTGACTTCATGTACCCCTGCAAAAGGTCATTGCGCCTCTGCAACGGATTAAATCGCCCCTGCAATGACTTATCGCACCCCTGCAATAACTTCTTATGCCTTTACAAAAGGTCATTGCGCCTCTGCAACGGATTTAATCGCCTCTGCAATGACTTATTGCACCCCTGCATTGACTTTATGCGCCCCTGCAACAAGACTTTGCGCCGTTAAAAATTCTGCAAAAATCTGCCTAATCTGCGGGGATAATCATGCTCCTCTGCAAAAAGACCTTGGCAATCCCTGTTTTTAGGTTAAATCAAAGGGGTATGTTCTAAAAACTCAGTGAAACTCTACGTCCTACTTTGTGCACTTTGCGTTAAAAAAACAATTCAATTCAGGTCAGTTAAAAAGAACATATCTGTTAAAGCAGATGTATTGCAGAGGTGCGGCAGAATTTGTTGAAATACAAATTACCCTAAACGCTTGTTAAATTTTTTGCTATTAACCGAAGCAGCCAACGATATAACAAGGCGTGATTGGCTGTTTCATTTTCTTTTTGTCTTTTTTTCAAGGTTTGCAAAATAGTGTTTGATTTGCCGGTGAATGTTTTTCGGGACAATGTATTTTTTTCAGACAACAGGACGATGTACTTTTTCAGCAGGATGGCCAATTGCAGGTAATTTACATTTTTGTCGTTGTTTCGGATAGTATGTATAAACGTTTCGGCTTCGGAAATTGCAGGCAGGTAATCGTTTCTAATCAGGTAAATGATGATTTGAATGAAACGATAGTAATAGTAAAGTTCTATGCCGGAACGTTTTCGGTTATGCGGAATACATTTCCAGGCTTCATCGGGATTGCCTAAAAAAATATAACTCATCGCTTTAAGGCAAAGAAAATGGTCGTTTACTCTCGGTATTTTGTTCCAGACTGCTTCATTATCGTTAATAACCCGGATAGATTCTTCATATTTTTCTATTCTGAGCAACGTGCTGATATAGTTGTAAATATATGAAATGATTTCCTGAACAGTAGTATCTTCCTTTTCCTGAAGTGCTTTTTTGTGATAAGAAATGGAATTGGTATAGTCGCCGGAAAGAAAATATTCTAAGGCAATCATAGCGCAAAGACTCCTTTTTGAAGCAGAAGCTTTAAATCCTTTTTTTACAATGCTGTCGCAAAGCATCAGAGCCTGATTCAGTAGTTCAATTTTCGGTTTGCCGTCTAAACAATAAGCCTGAACAAGCAAATCTGCAAAAATCAGATAAGTGTCTTTTTCTTTTTCAGCCTGCCGGTATGGAATAATGTTCTGCGCCTCAAACATTGGATTTAACCCCTTTAAAGTGCGCTCTGCAAATGCCTGTTTAATCTGTATATCGGCTATGCGGTACCGGTAGTATTTGTTGGCAGTTTGGTAAAATTCTTTTATGTTTTTTATTAAAAACAGGTAGTTGGATTCGGTAATTTCTTTTTGATTGACATAACGGTCAATGTATTGCTTTTGAACTTCGGAGGCCATATAATAATCTCCGGCTTGGTTTGCTTCGGCTATCAACTTTTCAATTTCTTTTTCTTCCGTATCAAATTCATTTTTTTGTGATAACCATTCAATAAAAAAAGAATTTTGAAAAACAGAATCTTCTTCAGCCCGTTCTTTCATTTTTTCAATAGCGACAAATTTTTTTAACTCGGCAGATAACAACCGGAACTCATTGCGCAACAGGTAATCTTTCTTTTCGCTGTATTTTGATAAAAACACAGTTTCAAAAACTTTTTCTTTGTCATATTCCAAATTGGATGGTTGTTGAATTTCGTCAAACAACTTCAACATACTGCTTCTTTTCAGTAAGGCAAGATGCTGCCGAAAGCCCGCCAGTTCTTTGTCCGACATCAGTTGAACCAACCTGATGGTATTGTTTTTCATACAGACTTTTTGTTAACTCCCTACCCGGTACATTTTATCACAAACCTCAAAAAGTTTCCTTTTTTCAAACTTAGTCTGTGCCTACTTTTGCGCTTAAAGTAAATATAAAATCAATTAATTACAAAACCTTTTTCCATGAAACGACTAAAGTTCCTTTTTTCTGTCCTGAATTTGTTGCTCATTTTGTCCTTAGTTGCCGGTGTTTCAGCCTGTAAAAAAGAGGATGACGATGACGATAATAACAATAACAACAACAATAATCAGGCACCGACAACAACCGCTATTACTGCTTCCGTTGGCGGAGTTGCCTGGTCTGCCGACCAAACCACCATACTCGGACTTTATGTCCAAACCATTGGGGTAAATTCGCTCGCAATATCGGGCACAAGTGCCGACAATTCAACTTTTACCCTTTCGGTCAACCTTTGGAACCAACAAACCGGCTCTTTTGCAACGTCTGTTACCGGTAGTTCCAATATTGTGGGGTTAACTTATGAAGATGCCAACGATAATAGCTTCAGTGCCCCAAGCAACAACGCAAGTGCAACAGGAACCCTCCATATTGACTATTGGGATGGCACAAAGGTGAAAGGGCGTTTTTCATTTACCGGAGGCAGACAACAGGACAGTCAAACGGTGTCGGTAACCAACGGTGAGTTTAGTGTGATGAATGTGCAGTAAGGGTACTAAAAATCAAATTTAACAATCAAGTTTGCCCTTAAACTTATCCTGACCTCTTAATTCTGGTTAGACTTTTCTTAAAAGCCCCTGTCCTTAGCATAGGATGGGGGTTTTAGTATTTTTATGTGTTCAAAGTAAAAGTTCAACTCTTTAACTAATTGCCGTAAAAGCAACTATTTCAACTCCTGAGCGAGCAAATGAGGGTTGTGTTCATTTCCCTGCTCAAAAAAATGGGGATAGTGTGCCCGGAGTTCCTGAACAAACAACGCAAACGGGAAATCGTCAAACTCGCCGTGATATTGTAAATACTCCATGTATTGGTGGCCGTTTTGGTCGTATTCCTGAAAAATAGAATCAGATTTCCCGTCAAATTCAAGGGGAGCTACGCCGAATTTGTCGCAAAGGGTTTTGTTAAAAGCAGGTGTTGCCTTGACCCAAACACCGTTTAACAATACCGACACATAACCATGAAACACAAAAACATCGGTGCGCAGGGCGCGGATAAATTTTTCGGTTGCCAGATGATTGCGCACATTCGCAAAACCAAGCCGGTTGGGGATGCCCAAAGCCCTAAGTGCTGCTGCCATCACCAGGGCTTTTTCAATACAATACCCGCTGCCTCGTTGCAAGGTAACTGAGGCTCGGATGGCTTCCGGGCGAAGGTCAATATGGTAGGGGTCGTACAGGATACCGTCCCGAACTGCGAGGTAAACGGCAACGGCTTTTTCTGTTTCGTCCGAACAGTGTAGGGTGGTGCGTTGAGCAAATTCTATGATTAGCGGATGGTCGCTGTCAATAAATCCGGTAGGCTGCAGGCTGGGTAATGACATTTTTTTTGCGGTAAATTATAAACTTAAAATTAAAGAACCTGTGTTCTTTGTTGAATCCTTTGAGTTCATTTACTAAATCAAAGCGATAATGATTGGTTTTCGAAAAATAATGAACAGGGCTGGCTGTAATTTCAACAAACACATCAGGTTAAAGCTTTGTTGATGCCTGCAATTCAACAGGTATTTAACAGCATAAAATTAATAGCAACTCTTCACAAATAGCAAACCACATTCATTTTGATTTAATGAATTACTAAAATAGTTGCTTGCCAAACAGAAACAAATTTCTATTTTTGTAAGTTGAAATTTTTATGTTTTTGTCTTATGCTGTTAAATCATCGCTACGAATTTGACCCTGTTGCAGACTTGATTGGAAGGGGAGGACTTGCTGAAGTCTATAAAGCTTTTGACCGGCAAAGGAAATGCTTTGTAGCCCTCAAAGTGTTTCACCCCACTACCGAAAGTGTGAAATATAGTATTCAACAGGAATTTCAAAAATCTATCCACTTTGCTCATGGCAATATAGTCAGGGCTTACGATTTTTTTACGGTTGAAAGGAAATTTGAAGACGGCGGTACTCACGAAACCCAATACGGGGTGATGGAATTGGTGGAAGGAGGTGACTTGGCAGATTATCTGAAAACAAAACCCAAAAATGAAGATTTGCTCAATGTAGTTACAGGTATTTTAGAAGGATTGAAATATCTGCATACCGCCGACCCCACCACCGACAAAGGCATCATCATTCACCGCGATATCAAACCGGGAAATATACTGATGTTTAAAAACAGTGCAGGACAACATATCCCAAAGATAGCCGATTTTAATGTAGCCAAAGAAGTGAGCAACAATTTAGAGAGCAGTGTGAGTATGGTCGGCACCTATGAATACATGGCTCCTGAGCAGTTAAATCTATCACAAAGTACGGGATAGATAACCATATACACGCCAACACCGACCTTTGGGCGTTGGGGGTTATTTTATGCGATTATTTTATGCAAAAATCGCTGTTTGGCAAACGTAGCGAGGGAAGCACACAGGGACAAATTATTGGAAATATATTAGACAAGCCTATTCCCGATAAAGAGATAAAATTATTGCCGGCTCCTTTTAATGGTATTATTTTGAGTTGTTTGGTACGAAAAGCTTCAGACCGCGTGCAAAGTGCAGCAAATCTCCTGCAATACATCAAAGCATCAGAAGACAAAACTACAATTGATCCGCCAAAGCCTCCAAAAGTTCCTCCGGAATGGAAAAATATGATTAAGCTGATGGCTGTTGCAGCAACTTTGATAATTATCTTTTTGGTTTATCAAAGATTGAGCCCCCCCAAAGACCCCTTTGCCGGCGATATGATTTTTGTAGAAGGCGGAACATTTACGATGGGTTGCAGTAGTTTATTTGATATCAATTGTCAGGCAGCAGAATTCCCTCCACATTCAAAAACGGTAAACAGTTTTTATATCAGTAAATATGAGGTAACCCAAGCCCAATGGCGTGCGGTGATGGGCAGCGACTCACCGGAACTGTATAATCGCGGCTGTGACCAATGTCCGGTTGAAAGGGTAAGTTGGAACGAAATACCCGAGTTTTTATCCAAACTGAACCATAAAACAGACAAAAAGTACCGCCTGCCTACCGAAGCCGAATGGGAATTTGCTGCCGGTGGAGGCAATAAAAGTAACGGGTTTAAATACTCCGGCAGTAATGATATAGATAAAGTTGCCTGGTACAAGGATAACAATAAACCCAATAGCTATGGCACGGAGAATACCACTCACCCGGTAGGCACTAAAGCCCCTAACGAGTTGGGATTGTATGATATGAGCGGCAATGTCTGGGAATGGTGTCAGGACTGGTTCAAGGGATATCCGGGAAGCAGTGGGGTTAATGATTATACCGGTTCGAGGAGTGTTCTCCGTGGCGGCGGATGGCACACCTCTTCGCAGGGATGCCGGGTTGTGCATCGCTACAATACCCCTGAGGATCGTAGCAACGATCTTGGTTTCCGCCTCTTGTTAGTGCCATAGTAGAGACAAGGCGTGCCTTGTCTCTACTATCAGCAACCCAATATACAGCAACAACCCCAATAAACACACAGTTTCCATTCAACATAAAAACCTGTTAGAAAACAAAAAGGAAAGCCAATATTTGAAACACATAATCAGCAAAGCTAAATGTCCGACAAATTCAAAAACAAATACCGGATAGCTACAGCCCGTGCCGGATGGTGGGATTATGGTTGGGCGGGGGCTTATTTTATAACGATTTGTACTGCTAAAAAAAACCATTATTTTGGGGAGATTGAAAAAGGTATAATGCAGTTGTCTCATGTAGGTGTGTTGGCTGATGTGTTTTGGCATGAAATTCTTAATCATGCAGTTAATGTGGAATTGGGGGCGTTTGTAGTCATGCCCAATCACATTCACGGTATTTTAATATTAACCTGCGATGCAATTAAAAATAATGATGGTAATGAAAGCGTAGAGACAAGGCATGCCTTGTCACTAAATCTATCACCACAACAGAAAAAACAAAACCAAATACCACCCCAAACACCTGGTGAAAAACGATTTCAAAATCAGGGTAAAAATACGGTTTCTGCCATTTTAGGGTCCTACAAATCGGCAGTTACCAAACATGCCAACAGGATGGGTTTATCAAACGGTTGGCAAGAAAGATTTCACGACCATATCATCAGAAACGATGATGAATACCAACGCATCAATGATTACATAGAGTCCAATCCACAGAATTGGGAAAAGGACAAATTTTATACCCCGTAATTTCAGAGGTGCCTTGGAGAATTATTGTGATGGTTGGGTTTATTGTTGTGATTTTGACTGTAGAGACAAGGCATGCCTTGTCTCTGAATCTATCACCACAACAGAAAAAACAAAACCAAATACCACCCCAAACACCTGGTGAAAAACGATTTCAAAATCAGGGTAAAAACACGGTTTCTGCCATTTTAGGATCCTACAAATCGGCAGATACCAAACATGCCAACAGGATGGGTTTATCAAACGGTTGGCAAGAAAGATTTCACGACCATATCATCAGAAACGATGATGAATATCAACGCATTAATGATTACATAGAGTCTAATCCACAGAATTGGGAAAAGGATAAATTTTATACCCCGTAATTTCAGAGGTGCCTTGGGGAATTATTGTGATGGTTGGGTTTATTGTTGTGATTTTGACTGTAGAGACAAGGCATGCCTTGTCTCTACAATCCATCACCACAACAGAAAAAACAAAACCATATACCGCCCCAAACACCTGGTGAAAAACGATTTCAAAATCAGGGTAAGAACACGGTTTCTGCCATTTTAGGATCCTACAAATCGGCAGTTACCAAACATGCCAACAGGATGGGTTTAACAAACGGTTGGCAAGAAAGATTTCACGACCATATCATCAGAAACGATGATGAATACCAACGCATCAATGATTACATAGAGTCCAATCCACAGAATTGGGAAAAGGACAAATTTTATACCCCGTAATTTTAGAGCTGCCTTGGAGAATTATTGTGATGGTAGGGTTTTGAGTTGTGATTTTGACTGTAGAGACAAGGCATGCCTTGTCTCTACAATCTACCACCAATACCATCGCAAAAACAACAATGATTGATTGTCATATCTAATCCAATCGAACAGTTGTCAAAAAATACGAATTTGCTGCAAATTCACCCCTTCAACAAATACAAAAACTCACTGATAATCATGGCGGTTGCTCCCCATACAATATGCCCTTCGATGTCGTAGTAGGGCGCTTCAATGACAACCCCCCTCGAATTTTTAATGGTGGTTGTTTTGATAATTCGTTCATCCTGTAGCAATTGGAGGGGGACTTCTATAACGGCTGCTACTTCGCGCCGGTCCGGGTTAAATTGAGGTCGGCTATTTAGGTATCCGACAGAAGGAAGCACCCAAAAATTGCTTGCCGGAATATACAGACGGCTAAGGCTGCCCAAAATCTGAATTTCGGAGTCGTTGATACCAAATTCTTCGCGGGTTTCCCGAAGGGCGGTGGCAATGAGGTGATTGTCGTCAGGTTCTTGCTTTCCCCCCGGCAGACTGATTTGCCCGCTATGTGCATGTCCGTCTGTGTTGCGTTGCATGAGCGAAGTATAGACAGTATCCTGATGAGGGTATAACATAAGCAGCACGCCTGCATAATTGGCTTTTTCCGGATCCGGCAGTTTCCAGTTGCCTGAAAATCGCAGGCTTGGCGACATGATATGCCGAACTTCATCACCCGGCAGCGGTTCCTGCAATCTGATTTTCAGATGCTGTACAATCTGCACAAAATCCATAAACAACAACATTTATTAAAAGGGTGATTAAGTAGATCGGACGGTGGTATGGAGTAACTCGTCAAAAAGATGAATCCATTTTTTATATAACCCCTGTACCGAATAAAATTGTTCTACGGTTTGTCTTCCTGCGTTGCCTAAACGAAAGCGCAAATCGGGATGCTCAATGAGGAGCGAAATTTTCTCGACCCATTCTTGGGGGGTTTCAGCTAATAATCCATTTTCGCCATCCTGAACTACCTCTGCGTTTGCCCCTATTCGTTCCAATATAGCCGGAACGCCTGCTGCCATATATTGTAGCCCTTTCATGGCGCATTTGCCTTTTACCCATTCATTGTGCGGGAGCGGCATGATGCCTATATCAAACTCCGCAATATCTTCCGCCTCTGTTTGGGGGTTCCATGCTTTTGCCGTTACAGGAAGCCCTTGATTTTGATAAGTCGAATCGCCTATAAGTGTAAATCGCACCTTTGCCCCATATTTATGAGAGATGATTTGCAAGGCTTCGAGTGCAGTTTCAAAATGAGGAACTGTAGTCGGGCTGCCGCTCCAGCCAATATTTATTGTATTTGAATCTTTTTTTGGCTTTTGAAGAGCGGGGTGATACATGCGCAGATCAATTGCGGAAGGAATAATGAAGGTTTTGGAGTTGAATTGCAGGGCATAATCTGCCAGATAACTGTTGCCGGCCACCACAGCATCGGCCTGTCGGATAAGTGTGGAAGTCTTGTTCGGGTTTTTCAAAAAAGCCCATTGTTTGTTGCCTTCTGACACATTGGGCAGCCAGATAGCATCGTCAAAATCAAAAATGATTTTAGCAGAAGTACAATATCGGATACAGGTTTCAAAAAAGGTGAATCCGAGGTAAAAAGCCTCTCTTTGGATGATGATAAGCTCATACCGTTGGGCGGCAAGCAGGTGAAATATCCGGCGGCTCAGGCTTTTTAACAACACAATGGATTTGAAAAACAAATTGCCTTGTGAATACATTATGCGGTCGTCTTTCGGGTCAATCAGATAACGCTGATGCAACTCATAGCCTTCCTGTTGCCAGTAGTCGGCATAACATTCCACACGGTATCGCTGCGAAGGGGAGCGGTCAGGGCGGTGAATGGACAGAAACAGGATTTTGACAGTTTTCATGACAGGACAGATTGGTAAACAGAAGCATATTGACGAATGCCCTCCTCTAAGGAAAAATACAGTTCTGCTTTCAAGCAGATCTCTTTGTGGTCAGGGGGTGGGTTCATGTTCAATGCCTCATTAATTGCTGTCAGGTAGTGTTCTGTGGTAAACCCTTGAACCACAATACCGGCTTTGGATTGTAGAACAATATGGTCCGAATCGCCGATTCCCTGATTACAAAAAACGGGGATTCCCATGGACATGAGTTCTCCTTGTTTTACAGGTGAAGAGGCGATTTTTGAAAAGGAAGGGAGAATAAAAAAAATTGCCCAGTTGCTGATTGAAATGTATAACGGCATTCGTGTGTAGGGCGATTGTGTTACAATCACACTTGATGTTAAGCCTCGCTTTTCTGCTTCAATTCTGATAAGTGCCTGCTCCGGTAGGTTGCCGTTGACAAACAACATTTTTGATTTTGGGTGACGGGTTTTCAACACCAAAAAGAAATCGAGCATTTCGGGCAACAGGTACCAGGTGCCTAAACTACCGGTATAGGTCAGTACAAAATCATCTGCGTCAATCCCTAAAGCTGACCTTAATTCCTTTTTGTGTGTTTCTTCAATTTTTTCTGGATTAAACAATTCCATGTCGGTACAACAAGGAATGACGGTAAAACTGATTTTACTTGGATTTAAATTTTCCCGGGTTTTCATCTCATTGACTGCTCTGTGAGTAAGACAGAGAGTCGCATCGGCTTCGTTCAAAAAAACGGATTCACGTTGTTTAAAAAAGCGGTAAATCAGGCGGTACAGTGGATTTTTAAGATTCCACAACTTTCCTTCGACCCTTTCGTCTGCCCAAAAGCCCCGCATGTCAAAAATAAACTTCAATCCAAAACGGCGTTTCAGGCGAAGTCCAATTAACGACACCATATAACTGCGGCAATGAACAATAGAAAAAGGGGTTAGCCGGTGAAGTTTAACGGCCATAAAATAGCCTTTTACCAAATCGTAAATAGAAGAAAATACGGGGGGACGTTTGGTATAGGTCATAGGTATCCACTTAATGCCGTATTTCCGGCATAAACCGGCGATATGTTGACTAAACTGCTCAAACTTATCGGTTTTTTCAAAGCTGATGATGGTGAACTGATAACCCAATTGGCTAAGCCCGCATAAATAAGGAAGCACCTGTGATTGTCCCAACGCATCGGTCATACCATCATACGACAAATAGAGGATGTGTTTTGAAACATAAGAAGCAGACATAGAGTTGGATTATATTCAGACGGACAAATTTACCGTCTTTTATACGAACGCCGCTAAATTTTTTTAGAAAATAGGACTATCCGGCAATGTTAAACTGCGTATCTTTGCCGCCCTAAGTCATATCTTTGTAACAAAACCGCCGGTTTTCAGTTTTGCTTGTTAACCGAATTATTGTCGGAAATTGCTTTTTTGCAATTTTTAGCTTCTTTGCGGCTTCTTTGTGTGCCTTATCATTTAATTTTAACTGACTACCTGATACAACCGGACAATATTCTACTCATGGGACTTTTCAGCTTTTTTGACCTTACTCACGATATCGCCATAGACTTAGGCACCGCCAATACACTAATCGCATATAAAGATAGGGTGGTGGTAGATGAACCCTCAATTGTTGCAAGAGATAAAACCAATTCGAAAGTTATTGCCGTTGGTAAACGGGCCATGCAGATGCATGAGAAAACGCACGACAATATCAAAACCATCCGTCCGCTGAAAGATGGAGTCATTGCCAATTTTGAAGCTGCCGAAGCTATGATTCGCGAAATGATTAAAATGTTATACCCCAACAAAAGATGGTTTACCCCTCAATACCGGATGGTAATTTGTATTCCTTCCGGCATTACGGAAGTAGAGAAAAAGGCGGTTTTTAATTCTGCCGAAGCGGCCGGTGCAAAAGAACGCTATCTGATTCACGAACCTATGGCCGCTGCATTGGGTATTGGTATTGATGTGAGTGAGCCGGTTGGGAATATGATTATAGACATTGGAGGGGGTACTACCGAAATTGCAGTTATTGCTTTGATGGGGATTGTTTGCGACCAGTCTATCCGGGTAGCAGGTGATGAATTTACCAATAATATAGTGGATTATTTGCGGCGCGAACACAATATGCTTATAGGGGAAAGAACCGCCGAAAACATCAAAATCAACGTTGGTGCGGCACTGACCGATATTGACAATCCACCTGAGGATTACCCCGTAAATGGGAGAGACCTGATTACTGGTATTCCGAAGCAAGTAACCGTAAATTATGCCGAAATTGCCGGATGTCTGGATAAATCTATAGCCAAAATTGAAGAGGCAGTGATGAAAACGCTTGAAATCACTCCTCCCGAATTGGCTGCCGATATATACAAAACCGGTATTTACCTGACCGGTGGGGGCGCTTTGCTGAGAGGGTTAGACAAACGAATTTCTAAAAAAACTAACCTCATAGTGCATGTTGCCGAAGACCCCCTTCGTGCAGTTGTGAGAGGTACTGCTCTTGCACTCAAAAATATCTCAAAATATCCGTTTTTGATGAGCAAATAATTACAACAAGGCAATTTAGGGTAAAACCATTTTTGTTTTGCTTCTATTCCGGTTGTAAAGCTATTTATCTCCTAATTCCGGCAATGCTGTATGCGAAATCTGCTTTATTTCCTGCTTCGATACAATGCCATCCTGACCTTTATCATTTTGCAGATTGCAAGTTGGGTATTGATTATCAGATATAACAATTACCAACGTGCAGCCATTGTCAACTCTGCCAACTATGTGTCTGGAACTTTACTCCTTAAAGCTACCGAAACACAAAACTACCTCCATCTTAAAGAAATCAATGACAGTTTAGTCAATATCAATGCCCGGTTGTTTGCAGAGGTTACCTCTATGCAGGAACAATTAGGACTTCAGTCCATTGGAAACAATTGCCTTCCCGATTCGGTCGTTATGCTTGCCAAAGATACCGTGTCTGGCAAATTGCTGTACAATTGCCGCCCCGCTATGGTCATCAACAGTTCGGTCAACAAAGCGACCAACCTGATTACCATTAACAAAGGAACAAACAACGATATCCGTCCTGAAATGGGTGTAGTTAGTGGTGCAGGAATTGTAGGTGTTGTTTCACAGGTTTCCCCCAATTTTTCCATAGTCGTTCCGGTCATTAACAAAAGCCTGAGAGTCAGTGCCAAAATAAAACGCAATAATTTTAAAGGCTCTCTTCAGTGGGCGGAATTAGACCCATTAAGAACAATCTTATATGAAGTGCCCAAACATGCAAGCGTGCATGTGGGGGATACCATTATAACTACCGGATATTCTGATTTTTTTCCGCCCGATATTTTAATCGGCATTGTTGAAAAATGGACTTTGTCGGAGGGAAGCAATTTTTACACCATACATGTCCGTCTTAGCACCGATTTTTACAACCTGAAGTATGTGTATGTTATTGATTATCTCAATAAATTTGAAAAAAACACACTTGAAACCAATTCTGCAAAATAAATGAAATAGAAGTGCCTGCCTTTACTATTCTTCCAGTTTTCTGTTTTCCCGAATGGTGGTTCCTTTTGGTTAAAAGCAGGTGAGAGGTAGTCTGATGGGGCATTTCACCAAAACAAGTAATGAGAGGTACTATTTACAACAGCATTTTCCGACTGATTGCATTCCTGCTTTTTCAGGTATTGTTGCTCAATCAGATTAAACTGCATGGGTTTGTTAACCCGTATATTTATCCGTTGGGAATCCTCATGTTTCCATTTGAAACAGCGAGGTGGTTGCTCTTGTTGATTGCCTTTTTTTCAGGTTTGTTTGTAGATATGTTTACCGATACTCCCGGCCTTCATGCTTCTGCATTGGTTCTGATGGCGTTTGTCAGAGAATATGTAGTCAATATCAATCGTCCGGTAGGAGATTATGAACCCGGACATCGCCCCACAATAAGCAGTCTTGGTTCTCAATGGTTTTTGGGATATGCCGGACTATTAGTGCTGATCCATCATACTGTTTTTTTCTTTATAGAAGCCTATACCTTTTCTATGTTGCTGACCACAATAGCTAAAATCGGAATCAGTGCATTGGTTTCTCTGATGTTAATGTTTTTATTTCAATACCTCTTTTATTCGAAACAAAACTCCTGATTGTCTTCTCTCAGTTCATTGTGCAATAGTGTAACCGCATATTTTAGCGTGAATAATCAGACATTTTGGGTCATTAAAATGGCAAAAGCGAGTTCAGCCTGTTTGTTGTCTATCAGCAACATGGCATACTCATGCAAGGCATCTAAAAGTCCGGCAGGATATTGAGCATGTCGGATGAGTAAATCCTGAACTTCGGGCAATGCTGCTGCTGCAACGATTTCTTCATTGGTTGGCAGTTGGGTTAAAGCAGCCAACTGTGCCAAGTGATTGCCGGTTAGTATCCTGCTATGACGGATTTGGGGCGGAAGACGGTCAAATCCAATGCCTATTTTGTCAAAAGGCTGATAAATTTGATGAATAGCATTGCCTGATGCGCGGCAGTAGAAGGCTCTTCCCATTCGCGCCATCAGGTCTATTTTGTTTGGGTCAATGCGTTGTTGGTCGTCTAATACGGCTTCATCTATATGCATCCGCAACACCTCACAGACAATCAAATTGCCGGCACCACCGCTCTCACCAAGCGAAATGATATCATTTACCTTACATTCCATTTGTACAGGAGATTCTTTGACCCGAAATGGCCGTATTAACTCTGAATCAAGCGGGGTAAACCCGGCTTTGTCGAACTCACTTACCTCGTGAGGATAGTCAATACTGCATAATGCCATCTGACGCACTATCGAATAAGTAACAACATTGATGACCACTTCACGCGTGGCTATAACATTGGACAAAGTGTCTTTGGTAGTATTGTTACCCACTCTCCTGTTGGATGAAAATACAGCAATTGGCGGATTAGAACTAAACACATTGAAAAAACTATATGGCGCAAGATTGGGGTTGCCTTCAAGGTCCATCGTGCTCGCAAAACATATAGGGCGGGGAGCTACTGCCCCTAATAAATATTGATGTAATTCTGAGGTCGGAATTGTTCCGGGTGTAATAGTAAGCATAATATGAAAAAATATGAATCCTAAAAAAAAGGAAATGATAGTCATTAAAACGCACCAAGATATAAATAGTTATTAGCGCATTAGCTTCAGATTATGTAATTCAGTGGTTAAAAGTCATATAAACCAAAGTTAAGAGGGTTTTTGGAATCTTAAAGAAGTCCCTTTCTGTCGTTGATTTTTACTCTGAGAGTTCTTAATAATGATTTTACGTTTGTTAAGATTATAGGGTAACGCTTCTTTTTGTTTAAATTTCATTTCTCGGAATTGGGGATACCGGTTTTATAAGAATTGAACTATTTATGAATGCACTTAACATTAGTCCTGCTACATACAATCAACCGGTTTAGTTAAAAAAGACTAAAATAGTCTGTTACTGACCTAAATATGGTGTATTTTATCTTCAAATATTTCTGCCAGTCTTTATTTTTGCGGTTTGGCTGCTAAATCATCATTTTTTTAGATGAGCGATTAAATTTATACCGTCCGGATTTTTTGAATTCCGGATGATAAAAGTTGTTTTAAACTTGACGCATCTTACACAAAATACTATATATGAAATCACTCTTTACATTTTTATTCATGTTTGCTTTGTTGCTTGCCAAGTTTATGATGGCTACAGCTCAGCCGACTTTTACTCAAAATTTCAATGGCGTTCGTGACGAGCGCGAAGGTTTGTATGCCATTACCGGCGCAACAGTGTTTACCCACTATAATCAGAAAATTGAAAATGCAACTCTGATTATCCGGAAAGGATTGGTGGAAGCAGTGGGGGCAAATCTGAACATACCCGAAGGGGCTGTGGTTGTTGATGCCAAGGGTAAATTTATATACCCGTCTTTTATTGACCCCTACACCAGCTACGGGATGCCCGAAGCTCCAAAACGCGAAGGTGGCGGTGGAAGAAGGGAGTTTGGCCCACAACCTGACAGCGAAACCAAAGGTGCTTTTAACTGGAATCAGTCCATCAAACCTGAATTTAACGCTTGCGACAATTTTAACCCTGATGCCAAACGGGCAAAAGAGTTGAGAGATGCCGGTTTTGGAGCCGTACTGACCCATCAAGCTGATGGTATCGCCAGAGGAAGCGGAGCAATGGTAATTTTGGGAGATGGAAAACCACAAGAACTGTTCATAAAAGATAAAACTTCGGCGCATTATTCGTTTTCAAAAGGAAGTTCCCGACAGGACTACCCAAGTTCGCAAATGGGAGTAATTGCCTTGCTTCGACAGACCTATTATGATGCGATATGGTATGCCAAGGCACAACCAGGACAAACAGAACTCAATCTGTCACTCGAAGCTTGGAACAAATTGCAATCTCTTCCTCAGATTTTTGATGTCGGTGATAAACTTGAAGCACTAAGAGCCGATAAAATCGGCGATGAATTTGGCAAACAATACTTGTTTGCAGGCTCCGGCAATGAATATCAGCGAATCGAAGAATTAAAAGCAACCGGTGCAGGGTTTATTCTTCCGTTAAATTTCCCGGATCCTTATGATGTGGAAAACCCTTTTGATGCCATGAATGTGGAACTTTCAAAAATGAAACATTGGGAACTCGCGCCTTCTAACCCTTTGATGTTGGTCAAGGCAGGAATTTCGATTTCATTTACCACGAATGGTCTTAAAGATTTAGGGCAATTTAGTAAAAACCTGCGAAAAGCCATCAAAAGAGGGTTGAGTGAAGAAGAAGCGCTTAAAGCGCTCACCTATAATCCTGCCAATATGTTGGGTGTTTACAATACTGTTGGAAGTCTTGAAAAAGGCAAGTTGGCAAATTTCATCATTTGTGGCAAGCCTGTTTTTGATGAAAAAACCATCCTTCACGAAAACTGGATTTACGGGAAAAGATATGTAGTGAAGTCTTCAGACTTGACCGATATAACCGGAACTTACCAGTTAAATATTGCAAATATAACATACAAGCTCTTAGTTAGCGGCACTCCCGAATCTCCAAAAATGAGTTTTGAACTGTCGGATACTACTAAAAAAATTGAACCTAAACATACGCTTCAGGATTTGGGCATTTCTTTCTATTTTAGTACAGACAACGACAGCATCAATCAAAGTAAACTCGGGAAAGGGGTAGTACGTCTTAGCGGCTGGGTCATTCCCGAAGACAAATCATGGAAAGGAAGTGGAACCGATGCCAACGGTAACTGGGTAGAATGGAAAGCTACCCGAACCGGGGATGCACCTAAAAAAGAAGAAGCAAACAAAGACAAAACACCTAATGATTCCACTGCTGTTCAAAAGGATAAAACAGCAGACGGAAAAGACCCCAAAAAACCTGAAAAGCCCGAAGAATTAGGACTTGTTACCTATCCTTTTACCGCTTATGGTTGGACCGAACGTCCGAAAGCCCAAACAGTATTATTTAAGAATGCTACGGTATGGACGAACGAAAACGAGGGTATTTTGCAAAATACAGACGTGTTGGTTCAAAATGGAAAAATCGCAGGAATTGGGAAAAATTTGTCTGTTCCTTCTGATGGGAATGTTGTGGATGCTACCGGTAAACACCTGACTTGTGGTATTATTGACGAACATTCGCATATTGCCATCAGCCGGGGAGTAAACGAGGGCACACAGGCAAGCAGCGCCGAGGTAAGCATTGCAACGGTTGTAAATTCAGAGGATATCAATATTTACCGACACCTCGCCGGAGGAGTTACGACAATTCAACAACTTCACGGCTCTGCCAATCCAATTGGTGGTCAATCTTCTTTAATCAAACTTCGTTGGGGGCTAAACCCCGAAAGTCTGAAGTTTGAAGGTAGCCCCGGGTTTATCAAGTTTGCATTGGGAGAAAATGTGAAGCAAAGCAACTGGGGCGATTTTAATACCACCCGCTTCCCTCAATCGCGCATGGGCGTTGAACAAGTCTATATGGATGCTTTTACCCGCGCCAAAGAATATGGCATTGCCCTTAAAGCTGCTTCAACTTCCAAAAAAGACCCGGGTGCGAAACCTATCAGACGTGATCTGGAACTGGAAACGCTGCTTGAAATCTTGGAAAGCAAAAGATTTATCACTTGTCATTCTTATGTGCAGTCTGAAATCACCATGCTTATGCGAGTAGCTGAACATTTCGGGTTTAAAATAAATACCTTCACCCATATTCTGGAAGGCTATAAAGTAGCTGATAAAATGAAGCAACATGGAGTTGCAGCCTCAAGTTTTTCCGATTGGTGGGCATATAAATTTGAAGTCAAAGATGCCATACCACACAATGGCGCTATCTTGAGCAGTATGGGCGTAGTTACAGGTTTTAATTCAGATGATGCAGAAATGGCGCGCCGCCTAAATCAGGAAGCAGCCAAGGCTGTAAAATACGGAGGAATCAGCGAAGAGGAGGCCTGGAAATTTGTTACCCTCAACCCTGCCAAAATGCTTCGTATTGACAACCGTGTGGGCAGCATTAAAAAAGGTAAAGATGCCGATGTGGTGTTGTGGAACGACCATCCGCTATCTATTTATGCCCAGCCTGTTCAGACCTATGTAGATGGAGTTAAGTATTTTGATCTTGAACAAGACAGCCAGCTCCGAACCAAAATTGGAGAAGAGCGAAACCGGCTTATACAGAAAATGTTGGCCGAAAAAGCCAAAGGTGGTGACACCCAAAAACCTATGCCTGCCAAAAAAAGACTTTACCACTGTGATGATCTGGACGACCACGAACATGTTGATTTTTATCATCAGGAAGTAAACACACATTAACATGCACTTAAAAAAAACAGACATGAATCATATTCAAAATTTCATTGCTTGCTTTTTCTTGTTTTTTATTTTTACAGGATATGCATTTGCACAAGCTCCTGCTGTTCCTGTTCCTGCACCTGCACAGGGGCAAAAAATAGTTCTGACCGGTGGGGTTGCACATGTTGGCAATGGACAGGTAATTGACAACAGTGTCATTGTGTTGGAAGGAGGTAAGATAACTGCTATCGGAGACGGACGAACAGTTAAGGCCGATGCAGCTAATGCCACCATTTTTGATATCAGCGGCAAACATGTTTATCCCGGTTTGATTGCAGCTTCAACTGCCCTGGGGTTGAGTGAAATCGCGGCTGTACGTGCTACACAAGACCGGAACGAAACCGGAGAATTTAACCCCAACATACGCTCCATCATCGCCTATAATACTGACTCGGAAATCATACCTACTTTGCGTACCAATGGTTTGTTAATGGCGCAAATTGCTCCACAAGGAGGCATCATCAGTGGGCAATCTTCTATTGTTCATCTCGATGCATGGAACTGGGAAGATGCAACTTTAAAGGCAGACGACGGCATTTGGCTGAACTGGTCTCAAATGTTTACCTTCGAAGGCTGGTGGGCAGAGCAGGGAGGAATCAAACCCAATGAAAAATACGGAGAACAGACTCAGCAAATCAAATCTTTTTTTGAAGAAGCTAAAGCCTATTGTCAAGCCAAAAAACATCAGGAAGCTAACCTGAAGATGGAAGCGATGTGCGGGTTGTTTTCCGGCGAAAAAAAACTGTATGTCAATGTGAACTATGTGAAGGAGATTGTGGATGTGGTTAATTTCGCAAAAAGTTTTGGCGTTCAGTTGGTGTTGTCAGGAGGTTCTGATGCGTGGAAAGTTGCCGACCTGCTTAAAGAAAATAAAGTAGCGGTTATCATTAACCAAACACATAACCTTCCTAATCGCGAAGACGAAGATTTTGATATGCCTTATAAACTTCCAAAACTGATGCACAATGCAGGCATACAATATTGCATTACCGTTGGAGCCGGATTCGATGGTTACTGGCAACAACGCAACCTGCCTTTTCAAGCAGGAACTGCAGCGACATTCGGACTTACCAAAGAACAGGCGCTGAGTGCGATTACTTTAAATGCTGCTAAAATTCTGGGAATAGATAAAACAACCGGCTCACTTGAAACCGGTAAAGATGCCACCCTTTTTGTTTCAAAAGGCGATATTTTAGATATGCGTACTAATTTGGTGGAGCTTGCTTTTGTACAGGGACGACAGATTGATTTGGACAACAAACAGAAAGCACTCTATCGAAAATATATGGGAAAATTCGGGCTTCGTCCTATTCAGGAATAGAGGTTCGACTTTATAGCAGTACGGCAGAATAATACTGATTAGATAACTTTTTAGGAGGCTGTCTAAAAAGTCGAGAATCTACTCACATATAGACCTTCAATATGTGTATGTGTCTAAATAAAGCTATTATACACTTGCTTCTGAATTATATGTGTGCAAAATAAAGACTTTTTAGACAGCCTCCTTGTTTTTCCGGAAATCCATTAACAAAACGCCTGATTTACCGGAAGGCTCAGGATATTTTAAACTTTGGATGATAGGTCTGCAAAAGGTTTTCCATAATGCCATACACTTTTTGTTGTAATGCCGGTACATCTGCTTCGGTCATGCCTTTCGTTTCGACCGGGTCGGCAAAATATGCGTGCATAGTACAGGGGTGCATGGGCAATTTTTCGTTGGGCAACAAATCATTTGCTCCGATTATGACAAAAGGGGCAACCGGTATCTGCATTTCAATAGCTATCCGGAAAGCTCCGGCATGAAAGGGCAACAGAGGTTTTTCCATTTTTTTGTTGCGGGTTCCCTCCGGAAAAATCATCACCGAAATCCCATGTTTGGCATGTTCCAACATTTGGTCCATGCTTTTACGCCGACTTTCGGGATTGTCCCGTTCCACAAAAACGGATACCTTGCTAAAAACATACCCCATCAAGGGCATCTTTTTTAACTCTGCTTTGGCTAAAGGGGTAAAGTTATTGTGTTTAATGGCTGCATTGACCAAAACCGCATCACCCATTGAGGTGTGATTGACAACAAACACATAGGGCTGCGTTTTCAAAACTTTGGGATTGTCGTGAATTACAAACTTAACGCCTGACAGAACAGCCCAGGTGTTTACCCACACTTTGTTATAGCCCAACATATATTTAAACCCCTTTCTGCCAAGCATAGAGGCGAATGTATAGACCACAACAGCAACTAACAGCAATATAAAAAAGATAAGTCCAGACCAAAAAGAATACAAATACCTTAGAACAATCATGAGCGTAGTTAATGGGGTAAAATGAATGATTTAGTGATAATGATAAAAGGCTATATCCGTTATTTATTGTTGTAATTTACGGGTGAATAAAGGTTCGGGTTGATTTAGCCCGGTAAGTTGTTCGCTGATTTCCCAAAAACGGGTTGCAATATGAGGTTCATAAGAAATGGCAGATGACCGTACAGCTTTACAGGTATCGAAATATTTACCACTAATGCCCTTGACCTCGGACGAAGAAGCAAGAAAAACACAAGTTTCGGCACCCTGTTCGGCTGTTCTGATAAAGGGTTTCAGAATTTTAAATCCCAGCTTTATCCATCCGGCGTTAAATTTCTTTTGACCGAAATTCGTACTGACTACTCCGGGGTGCATACAATTTACAGTAGCCCCATATTGGGGCTGCCTGCGCGACAATTCGTAGGTAAATAAGATATTGGCCAATTTAGAAAGTCCATAAGCTTGCCACTGATTGTAAGATTTTTCTCCCTGCAAATTGTCAAAATCCACCTGACGAATGATTTGATGTGCTCCGGATGCCATATTTATTATCCTTGAAAAGGGAGTGTTGTTTAGTGTTTTCAACAACAGTCTGGTCAACAGGAAATAAGCTAAATGGTTGGTGGCAAAAGTCAGTTCAATCACGTCTTCACTTAGTTGTCTGTCAGGCATCAGAATACCGGCATTATTGATTAAAACATCAATCCGGTCGAATTTTGTGGTCAATTCCACTGCAAGCCTTCGTATTTGCTGTTGTGAAGCCAGATCGCAGATAAACAAGTCTATTTGTTGGTTACTGCTACAGGCTATTATGTCCTTACGGGCAAGTTCTCCTTTTTCTTGATTTCGGCATACCATTACAATTTGTGCGCCTTGTTTTGCTAAAGCCATACAAGCAGCTTTTCCTATTCCGGAATTGGCACCTGTTATCACTACTGTTTTGCCCTGCATTGAGTTAGGTAGTTCGGCTTTCATCATATTGTTGACTCAAATTTAGACGAAGCAGAGGGTATAGATGTTTTAGTCATATTCAAAGGTAATGATTGTAGCTCCAAACTCGTATTTGTGGTGATAATCGTTGGTATAATTTACTGCCTGAGGGTAACTGCGCAAAAGATTAAACACTTCGGTTTTCAGTTTTCCTTTCCCTTTGCCGTGAATGACTACCATTGTTTTTTCTTTGTTTTTGATGGCATCCAACAGGCTTCTTTCAAATGCCCTTAACTGTATATTGATAATTTCGGAATTGGTTAGATGCTTATAAGAGGGTTGTAATTTTTCGATATGAAGGTCTATTACCCTTTCTTCTGCGTTAAGCGTTACCTGATTGTAGTTGGTGTTTGTACTTTCTTTGTTGGAAATCAGCATATTTATTTTTAACTCGGCAGGATCTACCACTACTGCTTCCTTTGGCGGGTTCACAGTTTCGGACTTTAGACTGATTTTATTCAAAACCACAAAATTATAGGCAACTGTATTGGGCGGCAACAACTGAACGGACTGAGGCGGATTGCGCAACATTTTGGCTTTTGGTGAGATTACTCTATCAAAAAGCTGTGGCGGACCTTCGTCTTCAGGATGTTTTTTGATTTCTCCCCAAATTTCGAGACAGAGGTTTTCATTGAGCCAGTCAAACTGCAAATCATTCAGAATAATGGGTTCCCGGCTTGGAAGGGTTTTGGAAATAGAAAATCGCTCTTCATCGTTCAAAAAGGTGGTATAGGAAAAAGAAATAGCACGAGGAGTATTGTTGATAAGATGCACCAGAAAGTAATCAATGATGCCCGAAGTCTGATAAAAGGGTTGTAAGGCAAGGTGAATTCCTAAGTCAGGGCCGGTGTCTTCATATAAATGTAAACCCATCTGCCGCATTTTTTTGGCAGCCTCTTCTTTTTGTTTATTCTGTTTTTCGGCAGAAAGTGGGAGTTGAAGTTTATCATGTCCAGATTGTTTGTTTTGAGGGTTACCGGATTTTAACTGAGATTCCATAGATTCCAACAACTCTAAATGTTCGTTAAAAACAGGGATTACATCTCCATCCATCAGTCGAACCATTACCGATTCTGAGTCAATGATTTTAGCAACCTTACCGGTCTCATCCGAAAAAATGAGCTTGACTTTATCGCCCAGATTGAAACGCATTGGCTTTTTTTTGGACATAGTTCGACTTTGTTGTTTTTTTATGCGTTATATGAAATAGCAATTCACGCTTTCGCTCAGTTACCGGATTAACCGGCGGAAACTTTTAAAAACGTTAAAAGTTGACAAATGTACTCAATAGTCTTTGTTTAATGAACAAATTCATAACTATTTAGATGGTAGCTGACTCAACTCTTTTTTGTATCGGTAAAAGGGTATATTTACCAAATCTGACCGATTGAATAATCACACTATCTAGTTTTAATCATGAAAAAGGGGTTGTTTTTTTATACTTTAAAAGGTAACTTTACCCTATTGTACTTTAATTTGAAAAAATGAACCTAAGACTATCAGCTTAACTTCAACCAATGCAAGACAAAAAACTAATCAATCAATTACAGCAGAACCTTCCCGTTTTTGAGATTTTACTTTCCGGTCTGCCCGAGGAAGTATATCGTTGGAAGCCTACTCCCAAAAAATGGTGCTTGCTGGAAATCGTTTGCCATTTGTATGACGAAGAAACCGAAGATTTCAGAGCTAGAACCAAGCACGTTTTGGAAACCCCGGACTTACCCCTTCCACCAATTGATCCGGAGGGTTGGGTCAAAAAAAGGGATTATTACAATCAGAATTATGGGGAAGTGTTACAAAACTTTTTAACAGAAAGGGAAAATTCGGTAAAGTGGCTCAATTCTTTACAAAACCCACTTTGGAACAATGCTTATTTGCATCTGCAGTTTGGCCCGCTTTCTGCCGGATTGTTTCTGACCAATTGGGTGGCACATGACTTTTTGCATATCCGGCAAATTACCAAGTTAAAATATGACTTGCTCGGACTTTGGTCTGACCGTCCTTTGATTTATGCCGGAGAATGGTAATGCCTTTGTATTTAAGTTTAGGTGTATCAGAGTTATTGCAACTACTTATCCGGCAAAACAGAATTGGCCGGCTTTATTTGCCTGATTAATTGTTTGAGGCAAATCTGTACTTTTTGTTCAATCAGTTTATAGGGCAGAATTTCTTTGCCGAGATAGACAAACATTAACGCAATAACAAAAGCAGGCTCATCCGGTTTTTCGGAGGTTTGGCAAAGAGGGTAGTACAGTATTGATTTTTGTAACCGGTAAGCTTCTTTTATTCGCCTTTTCACCAAATTGCGGTCGGTTGCTTTGGGGAAATTTCTTGAAGGAACACTTACGGACATTTGTGCCGGATAAACCGGAGGTTCATCCACCTGAACAGCCAACCATACCACTTTAAAAGGAAAACTGACAAAAGATTTCCCTTCATTGGCAAATAGCCGCGCGATAGTTTTCCGGCTTTTTAACCGCTCCTCTCTTTTTAATGTGTGCTGTTTCAATTAAAATAGGATCTGCAACAAGGGCAAAATTAGCTATAAACTCATACAGTTTTGAGGGGACTTAATGAAAATATGTTTTCAATGGTCAGAAAGAGCTGTTTAGAATGCCTTTGGTTTTATCCTGTTTGCTGCATAATAAAATTCTTATGGATTCTACATCTTCTGCAAATAATATAATCGAGCATATCCGGTTCCGTTAAACTTCCTGCAAATATTTTCGCACAAACCGGATTGCTAAAGCGCCTTCCCCCACAGCAGCAGAAATACCGGCAAGTGCTCCGGCTCTGACATCACCGGCAGCAAAAATTCCGGGAACACTGGTTTCGTTTAGAAAGGGTTCTCTATTCAGTTTCCAAAAAGTATGAAAGGATTTTTCTTTCATTAAATCACTTCCGGTAAGTATAAATCCTTTTTCGTTTTTAAGAATAATATCATTCAGCCAATCTGTTCCCGGTTTAGTTCCAATATAAATAAATAATGCTTTTGCGGGTACTGTTTTTTCTTCACCGGTCTTAGCGTTGCGAAGGGTAATATTTTCTAAAACATTGGTACCTGAACCGGAAACTACATCTGTGTTGGTCAGCACTTTGATGTTTGGAGTATTGCCGATGTTTTCCACCAGATAATTAGCGGCAGTTTGTGAAAGCTTATCGCGCCTTATGACGATGTTTACTTCCCTGGCGAACTTGCTTAAATACATGGCTGCCTGACAGGCGGAATTGCCACCGCCAATAATATAAACCGTTTCGTTACGGCAGGCATGTGCTTCAACAGAAGCAGAACCATAATAAACTCCGGCACCTGTAAAGTCTCCCAAGCCGGGTAGTTCAAGTTTTGCATAGTCGGCACCTGTTGCAATCACAATGGATTTGCTATGAACCTCTGTGCCGTCTGTCATTAATGTAATTTTGTAACCATCCTTAACGATAATGCTTTTTACTTGTTTTGGAGTGAGAATTTCTGTTCCAAAACGAAGCGTCTGGGAAAGTGCCCTTCGGGTTAATTCACCACCCGAAAGGCCGGTCGGGAAACCGAGATAATTTTCTATTCGCGAACTGTTTCCGGCTTGCCCACCGGGACTATTTTTTTCAATCATTACCGTTTTAAGCCCTTCACAGGAACCATAAACGGATGCTGCAAGTCCGGCAGGTCCGGCCCCTATAATGAGCACATCATACATTTCCATGGTTGCCGTTTGCTGAAGTCCTATTTTAGATGCTAAATCAGGCAGGGAGGGATCAATCATCAAAGTGCCATCTTTCAGTATCACCAACGGCAAAACAGCTTTGCTTACATTAGCACTCGTTAAAAATTTTTCTGCTTCCTCGTTGTCTTCACTATCCATCCAAATGTATGGAATAAGATTTCCGGATAGAAACTGTTTAAGAACATGTGATTTTGGCGACCATTGAAAACCAATAATTCGAATGGCTGAAGTCGGGTTTGAAAAAAGCATGCCAGTCGTCAAGCAAATCATCTACAATAGGAAATAATTTTTCTTCGGGCGGATGCCAGGGTTTCAGCAAATAGTAATCCAGTTTAACCTGATTGATTGCTTTTATCGCAGCATCAATATCAGAATATGCAGTGAGTAGAATTTTCTTTGTATCCGGGAAGATTTCGTTGGCTTTTTCCAAAAAAACAATGCCTTCCATTTCCGGCATTCGTTGGTCGGAAATAAACAAAGCCACGGCTTCATTTTTCAATTTCAACTCTTTAATCAAATCAATGGCTTCAATAGCCGATTCGGTAGCAGCAACTTTGTATTCGTCGCGATATTTACTGCGAATGTCGCGTTGGATGGCCCGCAACACTTGCGGGTCATCGTCAACAATAATGATGTAAGGCAGTTTCATTTGGAGGTGTATTTTTGGAGTTTATTAGCCGGGTTCCCGATTATGTGTTTTTGGAATGTAAACTGAAAATTGAGTTCTTCCGGGTACGGAGTTTACTTTTATTTCTCCATGATGATGTTTTACAATCCGGGTTACTAAATCCAACCCGATTCCTGTTCCTTCACCTACTTTTTTGGTGGTAAAGAACGGATCAAAAATACGGGATATTATTTCTTTAGGGATGCCCGGTCCATTATCTATTACACATACCTTTACATGTCTGACATCGCAGGAAGTTTCAATGATAAGTTCTCCGTTTTTTGGAAGTGCATAGATGGCATTGTCAATTAAATTGGTCCAAACCTGATTTAACTCACCAACATAAGCCGGAACAACAGACAAGTCACTACAATATTTTCTGGTAACGGTAATGCTTTTTTCGCGAAGTTTAAAACCTAACAGAGTTAGCGTGTTTTCAATGTCTTCATGAATATTGGTGTCGTGCAGGTCGTTGGTGCGATCCATCTGTACATGGCTTTTGATGGCCCCTACTAATTTGGAAATCCGGCTTGATGCCTCGGCCAGATCTTTTATTATTTTTTGTGAGCTGATTAAGTTTTCAAGCCAGGGGACTATTTCAATGAAAACTTCTTTTCCTAATTCATTCAAGATTTTTTCAAATCCGGCTGTTGAAAAACCGTACTCTGAAAATGTTTCTGCTGCTTGCCGGTCGAATATTCCAATGTTTTCCAGCCATTCTTCCAGGTCGTCCTGATTTTGCAGGCGTTGAAGGGTGGAAATTTTTGATTTCTGCTCTGTTTCAGTTTCCTTTTCTCTCACCATTGCTTTGATTTGCTCAATATGATGAGCACTGATTTTGCCGTGCAGCATTTTTTCGGTCAGTTCGTAATTCAGAGTTAGCCTTTTGTTCAATTCAGTAGAAATTCTGTTGATAGCGGCTGCCGGATTGTTGAGTTCATGGGCAATTCCTGCGGCAAGATTGCCTAAGGCATTTACCTTTTCGAGTTGTAATTGAGTGGTGGCAAAAGATCTTGCTCTTTCGGTCATATAACCGATGAGCTTTTGGATAAAATCGGGATTGAGCTGTTCGAGTTCAGTAAAATACTTTTTGTGTAACCGGAGATACTTTATAGTTCCTACCGCATAAGCATTACCGGGCATAAACTTCATCCTTGAGTAAGGCAACATGCCGCTTATTCCTCCATTCTGTTCATTATTTTCAAACGTATGATAGTAAACCTGTTTGCCGTTTACCACCATGTAAAAAGCATATTTGCCTTCTAAAGTAATCCACAAATAATCTGCAGGATCTCCGTGTTTTGATATTATCGTTCCATCTTCATTTTCGAAATATTCAGAGCGTTCCAATATCCATTGCAGATGTTCGTCCGGCAAATCTTTTAGCGCAATTACCTTTTTTAAGTCTTCAATTGTAAGTGCAGACATAGTAAAAGAGTGGAAAACTTATTTTTATAAACGGCTTATAGAATTGGTAAAATTACCCCTTTTTCTCATCAAAATTATTCTATTGGAATAAACTAAAAAAGATTGAGCCATTTTTTTAAAACTATGATCCGGGTAAGTGGCAAAACAAAAGCCGCTTTAAAAATGATACTCCATTTAGTGTTGAAGACTAATTTTGTGCAATGATATGCTTCGGTTTGATTTAGGTTAGAATGCAGTAAGTTTCAGGCAAACTCATTGCGAAAATGTATAACCCTTTCAATTTCAGTTGTTTTGCAGTTTAAAACAAGTCCGTTAACTCAACAATTTAAAAACCCTGATTGATATCCTCTTTTAATGAAAACAAACCATAGCGACCTGATTGTAATTGGCGGAGGAATTTTGGGCGTTTTTCATGCCTATCATGCTCTTCAAAAAGGGCTAAAAGTAACTTTGTTTGAAAGGCACAGGCAGCCGCAAGGGGCAACTGTGCGCAATTTCGGACAAATTGTGCCGTCAGGAATGAACCTGAAGTGGCAAGCCTTTGGACGTGAAAGTCTCAAAATTTACCAAACCATTCAGCAGCAGGTTGACCTTAAAATTTCGCAAAATGGCAGCATTTACCTCGCTTCAGACGAAGAAGAACTTCAACTGATTGAAGAGTTGCATCAAATTAATGTTGACAATAACTACCCTTCGCAGTTGTTGAGTGCTGCTGATTGTCGCAAAAAATACCCCAACCTGCGGAAAGATTACTGCAAAGCAGGATTGTTTTATCCGGACGAAATTTCGGCAGACCCCCGGTTTATCATTCATCGTTTGATTTCATTTTTACAACATCAACCCAATTTTAACTACCGGCCTCAAACGTTGATTAAAGAAATAGATTCTGAAGGAAGCCGGTGTAAGGTAACCGACCACAAAGACCTGGTTTATACTGCCGAAAAGGTTATTTTATGTTGTGGCAGTGAGTTTGAGATTTTGTATCCCGAGCTGTTTGATCAGAGTGAACTGGAAATCGTAAAACTCCAAATGTTGCGCCTTCAGCCTCAGACATCAATAAAAATGCCCGGTAATATTTTAACAGGCTTGTCCATCCGCCGGTACGAAAGTTTTCGCGAATGTCCTTCGTATGCAAGGATAAAAGCCCGGGAAGACCAAACGGCTTTTTGGAAAAAATGGGGGGTGCATATCTTGTTCAAACAGGAGGCGGACGGCAGCATTATTTTGGGAGACTCGCACGAATATGCCGATGCTTGCAACAAAGACCGAATTGATTTTTATATCCGTCAAGATATAAATGCGTATTTTATCAGCGAAGGAAGCAAGATATTTGATTTGGAACACTGGCATATAGATACTCAATGGGCCGGTTTTTACCCGCAATGCAAGCAGTCCGATGTTTTTGAAAAGACCATCAACAACAAAGTACATATCATAACGGGCATTGGTGGAAAAGGAATGACTGCTTCACCCGGTTATTCACAGTCAAATATCAATAGAATTTATGAATAACATAATTAAAATGGTCGTGTTTGACATGGCCGGAACTACGATTGACGAAGACAATGTAGTCTATAAAACCTTGCATCGTATTATTAACGAAGGAGGATATCCGTGTAGCTTAGAGCTGGTTTTGGAACAAGGTGCGGGCAAAGAAAAACGACAAGCTATTGTTGATGTGTTAAAACAAATGCAGACCGATTCAGATGAAACGGTAATTAACCGGCTGTTTCAAAACTTTTTGCATGGTTTAGAGGCAGCTTACCGCAATCTGGAAGTTCGTCCTCAACCGGGGGCTGAAGATATATTCAGGTATCTAAAAAGCAAAGGCATTCTGGTATTACTCAACACCGGCTATAATCAGGAAACCGCAGAGGGGTTAATTAACAAATTAGGTTGGAAGCCTGGAGAAGATTTTGACGATTTAATCACCGCAAGTCAGGTGAAGAACGGCCGACCGTATCCCGATATGATTTTGTTGGCTAAAAAAAGATTTCACCTTACAGATACGCGGCAGATTGCGAAAATTGGAGATTCGATTGTTGACATTGAAGAAGGGAAACAAGCAGGTTGCGGACTGACAATCGGCATTACCACAGGCGCTCATACCTACAAACAACTACTAAGTGCATCTCCCGATTTTGTTGTCAATAACTTGTCGGAATTACAATCTATTTTCTGAAATCCTCTTGTATAAATCATTCTCTCGAACGAAACAGCAGGTTCCAATTGTTTGCCGATGCCTTTTTTCTTATGTTTGTGGAATTATTGGTTTTTGAACAGGTAAAACTTCCTGCCTCTATGATTCGACGAATGTTTCAGACTACCGCCTTTTTTGGGGCTTTACTTTTCGCTTTATTCCTTTCAGGATGTCAGGGTTTGCTTACTTCGGAAGAAGATAAGCTGGCAAGACGCAAAGTAGTTGCCGACTCGCTGATGCAGGTTAACATCGGGCAATTGTTGAAAAAAAATTATCCTGCCGATAGCATAGCCAAATTGTATAAACCCAAAAATGCAGCTTTTTTGGGGCAGGAGCTGGAGGTACTATATGCCAAGACCCAACATAAACCTGTTTGGCTGAATCCGGAAAACGGGCATCCTTTGCCTGCTGCTGCACAATATATTCAGGCTTTGAAGAATGCCGGCCAACACGCACTTAATCCCGAAAAATACCAATATTCCCTTCTTTCGAATGCATTCGACCATTTAAGGCTTTCTGAAACAGCTCCTTATGATACTTTATTAGATGAAAAAGCCCATTTAGATGCTTTACTCAGTGTATCTGCCCTGGCTTATACGTCCGATTTATCATTGGGTTATGTAACGCCAAAAGGCAACTGGGATATTCCCGAAAAAAAGCCACCCTTAGCTCAACAACTCTTACAAACCGTTCAAAACAACAGCATAGATCAACTTATTGAACAGTCGGCCCCGGCATACAAGGAATACAAAAGCTTACAACAACTATTGGCTGAATTTAGTAAAGAAGCAGAAAAAACGCCGGCTTCAAAAGTTCCCGGCTTTAACCTGACTTATGAAGAAATGGCAAAGAAAATAGCACTCAATATGGAACGCTATCGTTGGTTGCCTCATCCGGATTCAATGAGCGCCCGCCGTGTTTGGGTCAATATTCCCGAATATAAAATGCGGGTTTTTGACAATCACAAAGAAACAGACCAAATTGTGGTGGTGGTTGGTGAGTTGAAACATGCCACTCCGGTTTTGGTAGATAAACCCATGAGCAATGTGGTGTTTAGTCCGACCTGGACAATTCCGAGCAGTATAGGATGGGAAGAAATGGAATATATTATACAAAACCCGGCGGTTCTGATTGTTGCAGATGTGGATGTTTTTATTGACGGCAAACTGACTGACCCGAGAGAGGTGGACTGGTCAACGATTTCTAAAAAACGGGTGAAGATGCGACAGCGACCTAAACTGACCAACAGCATGGGGCTGGTCAAATTTCCGTTTTCTAACAACTATGGAATCTATATCCATGACACCCCTAACAAAGTGGATTTTGGTGGAGTTAACCGCGCTCAAAGTCATGGCTGCGTCAGGGTACAGGAACCTAAAAAGTTGGCTTTAAAGATGCTTGAAGGCAGCAACTGGAACGAAGGGGGTATAACCAAAGCCATGTACAGCGGAAAAGAGCAATATGCAAAACTGCCTCAACCCGTCAGTGTAACCATTTTTTATATCACCACTTTGACAGACGAAAACGGAAAACTTCGTCTTGCTCCTGATGTTTACGGACACGACCGCCGACAAATGAATCTGCTTTAACAACCAGGTTTTGGAACAATTTCAATTTCAGGGTAACCTGCCGCTTTTTATTACCCCGTGTTGCAAAGAAAAAACCACAGATTTGGGGTTGATTCCGGCAATCTTGCGCTATACTGACCCAAGGATCAGCGAAATCTATTCGCTTAGTCTTTCAAAACCTGCAAGTTTCGGCATTTTATCCGGTAAATACGGGTTGATTTTTGCAGAAGAACCAATTCCCTGGTACGATGAAGTGTTGACCTTAGAAACATGGCGACCACTAACAGCAACCATCAAAAAACAACTGAAACAGTTTCAGGCATCCGAAGTGTTGTATTTTGCCAAAAACCACCACCTCCACCAAAGTTGGGAACCCTATTATCTTGCCATCCAAATATCTTGTCAGGCATTAAACCTGCCCTATGTTTTTATTGAAATCCCGGGATAGAGTGGAGTTATGAGTTTTATTTTTTCCAAAAAATCTCGCACCAAACCGGAAGGTGGTCTGAAATTTTTCTGGCCGATTCAAGGTTCTCAAAATCCGGCACAAAATCAACCACTCCGCTTTTTATCAAACCCAACGTTGTTGATTTATAGAAAATATTGTCATATTCTGAATACAAATATCTCCCTTTCGCATCCGGTTTCCTTTTTAAACTTGTTTTTTGGTTTTTCAAAACAGGATGAATTCCTTTGCATTTCAGCCCGTCAAAAACTTCGTTTTTTTCACTCAGGTTAAAATCGCCCAACAATAACAAGTTGTCATTGGGATATAAATCGGGCAAAACTTCTAACAATAAAATTTCGGCAGCCGGTCGTTTCGTTACAGGTATAGCATGAAAATTGGCAATCAGCAGGCTTTTCTCATTTATTTTGAACCTTGCAAGGTAGGGTTCGCGGGCAATTTTTTCGTCCATCTTAAGGTCATTCAACAGCCAACCTCTGCCCAACAAACGAATGGATTTGGTTTTGAACAAAAAGGCATACCTTTCTGAACCCTCACCGGAAGTAGGGTTGCTAATCAGGTAATCCCATTTTTCACCAAGTCTGTTGAGTTCTTCGCTTAGTCTTGCAACTGCTTGCGGCCCGCTAAAAGAAGTAGAAATTTCCTGTAAAGCCACAAGGTCATAGCTTTTAACCACGTTGGCGACAAACTTCAGATGTGCTTCGTTTTTGCTGCTTCCGAAATTGTACAAATTCCAGGAAATGATTTTCAGGCTTTTCAGTTCCTGAGAGTTGAACGCTGCCGAACCGGAAACTGACGGGGAGGCATTTGGCAGTTCGTAAGAAGGCGACAAACCCAAAATCTGCAACTCAATAGCCGGCAGGAGCAAAGCCAATGTAAAAAGCCAAACCCGAAAATAAAACGCCCAACGAGCAAATAACCCTGCTTTTTTGTTGCCGGAATTAGTCAAGACAAATTTGTTCATATTGAAAATCTGAAGAAATCCGGATTGGAAAAACAACAACACAATCAGGTAGAAACAATTTTAAGCCTTCCGACTTGTTTAAACCTTTCAAAAACCCATTCGGTGTGAGGGGCACGTTCAATTTCTTCGGTCAGATCTTGTCCTGCAAAATGTTCGTAATGCATCCCATACCTCCACAAACTGCTACCGGTAAGGTCGTAAATAATGCCCTTGTAAGCCACCCAAATTTCATCTCTGTCATGTCCGTTTCTGAGGGCAAGTTGAAATTTTGAAAATTCGGGCAGATGTTCCATATATATTAATCTAATTTTTTAAGGTTTAGTCCGTATGTTTTGGGAAGGGCATCAGTTGGACGATTCTCCTTTAAACTGATGATTTTTGTTTTTAAACAAAAGGTTAAACGTGGTGAAAGAACCATAAATCCGGGTAATATATTGTTGTAAGCTAACCTTTTCCTCATCGCTGAGTTTAGAATTACCGTTAATCTGCTGTTCCATTACCCGAAGCCTGTCGCGAGCCATCACAATTTTATGAAAAAACACCTCAATCGGCACTTCTTTCGACTGCAAAGAGTTATCAGCAGGCTGTATAATGACTTTACCCCCTTTCCATCTGTCGCCCAATTCGACAACTTCCTGTAAACCTCCCCATTTTTCCAGCATATTGCCGATCAACCGTTCCATATCGCGCAAAGAAACCATGTCTTTGGGCGGTTCGACGGCTTCTATGATGTCAAACTCAGTTGAATTGGGCAGTTCAATATTGCCGTGTTGAATAAATGTAACCTGATAAGTTGTCGGAGAAACTCGAGTAATCACTCCAATACCAAACTGTGTGTGTTTTACCCGAGAACCGATACCAAGCGAAACCGGAGTCATAAATGAAATTATTTTACAAGTTATGGAATGGGGTCAAATATAATATAAAAAAGCAACTACTCGGGTTGAGTATAAACAGTTAATTCAGGATTAGGCAAAAAAGCGAATGCCTGAAAAGCTTTCAAGATACAGTTACCCTGCTTGATGGTGGTATCAAAAATGGAGCGCAACATCGCATAAGCAACTTTTGCGGACTTGATCTGACCGGAGATTTTCTGTTTAACTTTCAGGTTTCTGATGCCACTTTCAGAAGCGTTATTGTGAAAAGGAAAGTGGCGGTTATAGAGGAAGGCGGTTCAATGTTCTCTGATTTTTGTTCATTGCTTTACAATAAGCAGCGGTTTTAGGACTTTTTTGCTCATCAATATTGGGTAAATTGCAAATCAGCAAAATGCCTTTGATTTGAAGGCAGATTTTTTAAAATCGGGGATTACTGTTTTTGAGTAGTTGTGCAACAGTTACAGATGATAGCGGTAGGTTTTCATCTTGTCGTCAAGCGAGCTTTACTGTTTGGTTATGCAACTCCACATTGAAACTTATCTTTGCGTTAAGTGCTTTAAATACTTTTATGATTGTTTCAAATCTTGCGTCGGTCAGACTGTTTTCAAGTTTTGAAATTTGGGCTTTTTGAACACCTACAAGTCGTCCAAGTTCTTCTTGTGTCAAGTTACGTTCTAAACGTGCTTGTCTTATTGCTTCACCAAGCAAGTCAAGTCTTAACTCGTTTTCAAAAGATTCTCTCTTTAGTGTCCCGCGTTTTCCGATGTGTTTTTCTGTAATCTCATCTAAACTGTAAGTTTTTAATCCTTGCTTTTTCATTTTTTCTTGTCTTTAAGTTTAAAATACTTTTTTCTTAAACGTTCTGCTTTGTCCAAATCACTTTGAGGCGTTTTATCTATTTTCTTTATCAGTCCGTGTGTTGATATTACAACAGTGTCGGTCTTTTCTGATTTGTCCCAAAAAGCAAATAGTCTATAATGGGTTTTATTAAACAGTGTTCTAAACTCCCAAATTTCATCGGACAGTTTTCTGAAAAGCTCTTTGTCATTTGAAAACCTTGCTTTTGCAGAGCTTCCCGAATTTTCAGTATTGGGTAAATTGCAAATCAGCAAAATGCCTTTGATTTGAAGGCAGATTTTTTAAAGGTTGGGTATTTAGTGGTTTTTGGGTAGTTGTGCAACAGTTACCGATAATAGCGGTAGGTTTATTTCTTCTTATTACTTTTCAAGTTTACTCAAATCTATTTGTCCTACAATTTTTAGTCAATCGTTTTGTTTGACAAGTTCCGTTTGTTTAAAATCGCTTTCAACTGTCAATCCGTTTGTTTTGTGTTCTTTTAATTCTCTTAACTGTATGTCTATTGCTGTGTCGTTGGATTTGATAAAATATTTCATTTCAGAAAGCCCAAAAACGTTTACGTTGTCGTGTCCTGAAACATAGCTGTTGTTTTCTATGTAGTTTTCGTCATTAAATAACGTCTTTTCAATGTCTTTTGCGTTTAAAATTTTTGCGTTGCCAAAGTTGTTTTTATACGAAAGTCCAATTTTGTTGATGAAATTGTTGTTTTGAATAGTCGTATATGGGTGCAAAACAATCAAATAGTCCTTTGCTCTGCTGATAGCAACATTGTAAATGTATTCTTTTGACAAAAGTGCTTTTTCGTGTCCTGAATAAAAATAGTTGTTCGGGTTACAAACAAAAAACACAATATCACATTCATCGCCTTGAAAACCGTGAACCGTGTCGGAAAGCACTTTTACATTTTCAGAAATACCGTAAGATGTTATCAATTTATTGAGCAAAATTGCTTGTGCTTTGTATGGTGCAATTAATCCGATTGTCCATTGTTCGTATTCATTGATTGCGTCAAAATATCTGACAATTTCAGAAACTAAAATTGCACAATAAGTATGATATGAACTGTAAAATAACTTGTTTAATTTGTAAATAGAATTGTCTTGATTTAGCGGAATATCAACAAATGTTACGTTTTCCGAAATCAAGCTTTTAAATTTTTCTGGTAATTGTTTGCTTTCTTTTCTGTTCGTTTTTCTGTCGTGTTTTAATAGGCTTGAATAGGAAAGTTCGCTAAAAAGTTGTCCGATTTGTGGAATACTGCGGAATTGCGTATCCAAATTTTGAATTGTATCATTTTTTCTAATTGTCTGTTCTTCGGGATCAAAACTTTCAAGGTTCATCATTTTGTAAATGTTTTCGTCTTGAAAATCAAAATTTTCCAATTCTTTTTCGTCAATTTCAATAACAGGTGGAATTTGTTTCGGGTCGCCAGCAATGATGAAATTTGTGTTTGGATTTGTTTTGAATAAAGCCATTATTGCAAATGTGATGTAATGCAATCCTGTCATTGAGGCTTCATCAAAAATTACATAATCAAAGCTTCTGTGTTTAAAAAGTTTGTATTCAAAATTTTCTCCGTCTTTTTCGCCATTGATTTCAAAGTAGGGTAAACGATGAATTGTTGAAGTAACGACGTTTATGTTGAGTAGTGATTTGTTGTCTAATGTGTCAACATAAATACCACTTTCTTCTAATTCAGGGTCGGTTGGGCGACTTAAACGAACAGTGTAAATATCAGGATTAATGTCTTGCAATTTCTTACAAACTACGTCTGCTGCTTTGTTGGTTGGTGTAAGCACCAAAAATTTTGCATTTGAGTTTTCAGCTAAAATGTCGTTTATATTATTGCAAAGTGTTGTTGTTTTACCTGTTCCCGGTGGTCCATAGATGAAATTCAAAGAAGGCATTGCTTCTTGAATGTCTTGCCACTCATCAATGTATTTGTTATTTGTGAACGATTTGTATAATCTTTCAAGCAGGTCAATAATTGGTGTAAAGATGATTTCAACTTTAAAAATGTTTGAAAGACGGGAAAGCGTATTGCTCGACAATGGTTCACGGCAATAAATCAACAAATCTTGTCCTTTTTTAGAAACGCCTTCAACGGTTAAATTTTCTCTTTTGCCGTTTCCAAAAACAAGCGAAACTTTTAAATCATCTGCATTTTCAATTTCAGGCGATATGTAGCTACTCGCACCACAAAGCAAAAAGTATTTATTGTCTGCTTTGTAGGGCTTAATTTCTTGAAATGAAATTGATTTTTGTTTCTGTGTGTCTTGCTTTTCTCCGTAAGTAGTAAGCAACTGCAAATACGCTTTAAACCAATCGTATGAATATTTTACGCTGTTGTTGATTTTATTTGCTAAACCAACTCTGCTTTTTTTGATTTCAAGTTGCTTTTTTAAATCTTCAATTCCTTTTGCAAGTTCTTCAACTTCGTCAAAGTCAGGTAATGTATTTGTTTTTTCTATTTCAGTTTTTGGTTTTAATACAGATTCTGAAAGATTTTCTAAACTTTCAATCGCACCTTCTAAATCGTCTGTATCAACCTCTGTATTTGTTCTCGATGTTTTACGTTCTGCCTTGCGTTTTTCCTTTTCTCTTTTTTCTTCTAATGCTTTTCTTGCTTCTTCCGCTTCTTCTTCGCTTTCAAATTTTTGGGCAATTCTTTCGGTTTCGGTTAAAATAACAGTTGGCTTAAACCCAAGTAAACGTTCTAATTCTACATTTTTTTCGTAGCCGTCAGCTAATTCATTTACGGTAATTTCGCTTGGTGCTACAAATTCACCTCTATTAGACAAAAGCCATTTTCTTTTTTTTAGTAGAGCTAGTGTTGTAGATTCAAAAGATTGATATTGTTGAGAGTAATAAAAATACTTATGAACTCCATCTAGGCTAGTCAACTTAAGCTTACCCAAAATATTCCATAACAAGTATGATTTATAATTATCAATGCTTTTTAGTATTTCTTTGCAACCGTCAATAACTTTATCAAACGTTCCTTGTCCATTATAACCCGAAGTTCCATAATTTAGATTCTCACCTCTTTTTGATTTGATATTGCTTTTTTCGTTCGAATCAGTAATTTCTGAAGTGAAAATTCTTGGTAACTCCATCACACCCAATTTCAAAAGGAACTCTTTCAAAATTAGTTTCTCTTTTTCTTCTGTTACAAATGTGTAGTAATCGTCTATATGTACAAATTTTGAGTCAGGCTTTGTTTCAAAATATTTTAGTAAGTCTTCAGAAGGAAAATATAAATCTTGCGGTTTTCCTCTGAATATTTTTTCGCTTTCATTTGTCTTATTTCGAACAAAATATTTGTCTTTTATCAAGCTAATAAAATCTTCAGGTCTTCCTTCATCTTTCCAATATTTGAAAAATTTCCTAAAATGAGGTAATGTGTCAATTCCTTCCATTGTGTCATATAATGGCAATATATGATTGTAGATTTCATCTTTCAAACTCGGTTTCTTGATTCCAAAGATTTCAATAAATTCTTTCGTCTTTTCGTTTTTTAGTAATTCGGGGTCAATAGTTTTGTAATGTGAATTTACTTCCTCAAATGGCAAAAATAAAATACTGTGTAATTCTCCGTTTTTTCTCTCAAATGCAGCAACCGCATTTCCTTGTGTATCCTTAAAAATTGGTTTTGTTTTGAATTTGTCTTGGTAAGATTTTCTTTCAGACAAATATTCGTAAAACGTATGTAGCCATTCAATTGATTGGTTTTTAATAAAATTAATTGTTATCAAATCAGCAATTTTATTTTCAAAGTCCATACTTGATTTTATCAAATTAGGTTCTTTTCTGCTAGGCCTTTCAGAACCACCGTCTATGTAATCCGTGATTTCTTTGTCTTTTGTTCTTCCTATTGTTGAGAAAACCCACTTAGCATTTTGATTTATGACCAATTCTGCAAGCTGTTCGTTAGAAAACAAGTTTGCCAAATCGGGTGAATCTGCCCAATAAGCGTTTTTCTTATAGGCAAAAGTATTGTCTTTTGCAGGTAGTATTTCTTCTGTTTTGAATGTTTGCTTTGCTTTATCATAAAACCCATTAAAAAATCCATCGTGTCCGTATTTTATATTTTTGTATGGAATAATCTCAAGAATTTCATCATCAATCAATTTTAATTCTTTTAGAATTAGTAAGCTGTCGGCAGCAAGTTGCGAAAGCAACTCGCACATCTCAGAATTGTGATTTTCAGATTGTTTAATACTTTCTCGGCTGTCAGTTAATAGGAACGGGGCGTGAATAATAAAATTCAGGTTTGTAGTTTCTTTTGTTGGAAAGAAACAAAACGCAGGAAGTTGTTTTGGGGTTAGCCTCTCTTTTTCGTCAAGAAAAAAGCCAATAGAATATGAATGATTTTCTTTTGTGGAACGAGTAAATAGATATAATTTCTCTTTGGTTTGTTCTGATTTTATTTGCCGATAGAGTTCGATTTTTTCGTAAGTGATGTCGTCAGTTTGTTTTTGTTTGTTAGCTTTTTTGGTGTATTCGCCTGTTTCATTATCAGCGTTCCATTTTACTTCTTGTAAGTTGGATAAAAACAAAGTAGGAAAAACTAATTTTTTCAACTTCTCTAAAATGTCTGAATGTGCTTTTTCTTCGGACATTTCGGCTTTGTTGAACGGAAAGTAAAAAACGGTTTCCTCCTTTTGTCGGTCAGATAAATCGCTTTCCAATTTTACAGGAATAATAAATCGGTCTATTTTAAATTGAAAATTTGGGTCGTATATATATGGTGTTTCGGTGTATTGAAAAACTGCTTTAAAACCTACTCCAAATTTTCCGATTGATGATTCTGTCTTGTTGCTGTTGGCAATGGCTGTAATTGAGTTTATATGTCCAAGTGTATTGTTTTTTTTGTCTTCATCTTCAGTTTCAGGATTGGAAACACTAAAAAGTATTTTTCCGTTGTGTATGAAATATAAACCGTCAGATGTTAATTTAAACAAAGATTTAGTCGCTTTTGCGTCATTTGCATTTTGCAGAAGTTCGTAAATAAAATGAGCCTGGTCGCTGTATTTTTCAACAACACTGTTTTTTATTCCACGCATAGAGGGTTTTTCAAGTGTTTTTGCACTGTCCTCTCTGTCTTTTGCGAGTTTGTCAAACCAAATTTGGTGTTGTTCCGCCATTTCTTTTCGTCTGTAATTTTTGTTTTTACTCTCTGTATAGTTGGTGTCACTGAAAACTGACCGGTAACGCCGGTCTGTGAAAAAATCGGTAACAAAAATACAATAATATTTTAAATAGTGACTAAAAGTACACAGTTTTAGACTATCCTATACTTACCAGGATATCCCTCCTATCGGAGGTAACTTGTCTGTCCTGATAGCGGTATGAGTGCTGATAAACTGATGTGCAATTTATAGATACGTAAGTTGAGCATCCCGATTTTTCAGTATTGGATAGATTGCAAATCAGCAAAATGCCTTTGATTTGAAGGCAGATTTCTTAAAAATCGGGTATTTAGTGGTTTTTGAGTGATTGTGCAACAGTTACCCTTGTTGGCGGTATTGTTTTTATACTGATATTACTTTGCCCTCATTTTATTCCCTTTTGCTTCGTGTGTTACTTCTGCAAGTCCAAGAGCTTCCATTAGTGGTGGAATATACATTCCGAAGCGACCACGAAGTCCTTTTTTCAGTCCATACCAACCGCCAACCGGATTATTTTCTGAACGACCCCATGCTTCAACAGTTCCGTCTTTTGCAGGTTTTTGTTCGTCAGCACTTCCAAGTTCCATCCAGTCGCCATGTTTTTTAAGCATTGCATGAAGGTCATCTAAACATCGGATGTCGTACAGCAGAACGGTTTTCCCAACCGTGCAGACTAACACTTTTTTACCATCTTTTTCGTCAACATGCATTGTAAACTCACTTGATAAAGGCGGTGTTTTTAGTGCCATTGGTTTTTCTTTTGTACCGATTTCGTAAGCCATAATATTCTGATTTAGTTGGTTATTTCTTTTCAGCTTAATTTTTCCTGACTTTGACAGTTAAATGAGATAACCCGTTAATAATCAATGATAATAAGAAATAAGAAACCGCAATTGTAGTGGCAACTTTTTTTCTTAGGCTATTGTTTTTAAGACAATATGCTTACATTTGCGGTATGTTTGTAAAAGCCACTAAATCTAAAAACCATACGTATATTCAGTTAGTGGAATCTTTTCGTGAAGGAAAGACTACCAAGCACAAGGTAATTGCCAACTTTGGTCGCCTTGACCAGTTGCGTGATTCAGGATTCCTACTATCAGTTGGGCAGAAATTGCTGTCATTGAATAACACGCCTTGCATTGGGGCAGAGAATTTGCAGGAAACTGCACGCTTCTGTTATGGTCATTTGGTCTATAAAAAAGTATGGGAGCAACTTGGCATCGGAGAAATTATCAAAAAATGTGCTAAGGGAACAAGGATAAAGTTCGATATAGAAGAGGTGATTTTCTATTGTGTGATTCATCGTCTGTTGAAAAGCAAATCAAAACATCAAGCATTTAAAGATCAGAAATTGTTTTATGGGCAGGAAACATAATTGGGTTGCAAGAAATTTACCGAAGTTTAGATTTTTTGTGTGATAAAAAGCAGGCAATTGAGACACAACTGTTTTACCATAAAAAGGCGTTTATGCTAAGCCCATCAAGTTGCTTTTTATGATGTAACGAATTATCACTTTGAGACAAACAGAGCAGATGCTTTACGCGAATTTGGGTTTAGCAAAGCTGGAAAGTTTAATGAAGTACAAGTGGTGATGGGCTTATTTATAGATAGCACAGGCAGACCGATAGGCTACGATCTTTTTCCTGGTAATACTTTTGATGGTCAGACGATGGTAGATGCGCTGAAAATGTTAGAAAAGCAGTTTAATATAAGAAAAGTCATTGTAGTAGCCGACAAAGGTCTCAACTCGAAAGAAAATTTTAATTTAATACGTCAAGCGGGCTATGACTACATTGTTAGTGCCCGCTTAAAATCGATGCCCCAAAAGTTGGTACAAAAGATTTTGGCAACCAATGATATGGAGACAAAGACTGTGTGCGAGGATACGGGTGAAGTAACATTTAGCTGGAAAGTGTTGGATTACGAAACAACCTACAGCGATGCCAATACAAAGAAACAAAAATTGCAAGATAAACTCCTAATTACTTGGAGTGCCAAAGGGCAGCCAAAGACGCAAGAGACAGGGAAAGACAAATACAAAAAGCAAAAGTCAAATTAGACAACGGAGCGGACTTGCAAAACAAAAAGGGGGCTAACCGATTCCTGAAAATGGCGGAGAGTACCAATACAAAAGCTGCTGAAATAGACCAAGAACGAATAGATGAAGATGCAAAATGGGATGGTTACTACGGCATACAGTATAGTAAAACGGATATGACGAACGAAGAAGTCTTGGCAAACTACCATCAATTATGGAAAATAGAAGAAAGTTTCCAGGTATTGAAGACCACCCTATCCACTCGACCAATTTTTCATTGGACACCCAAAAGGATAAAAGGACATTTCATGACCTGTTTTTTAGCATTCATGCTCGAACGGACGGTGGAACTAACCCTAAAGTTTGCAAACATCAACTTAAGTCCATGCAGTATTAAAGAAGAACTCAATCAAATGCAATTGTCTGAACTAACAATTGATGATAAAAAGTACTTGCTGAAAGGTGCTGACACAGCATTAACCAACAAAATCCTTTCGGCATTTCGTATCCCTCCGTTCAAAGACTTAGCTCCAGCGAACTAAATAACCCGTTTTGTAGTGGCAACTATGCCATTTTGAGGAAACTTAACTCGCTGATTATCAATGGTTTGTGAAATTTAACTGTCAAAGTCAGGAGGCGGTGTTTTTAGTGCCATTGGTTTTTCTTTTGTACCGATTTCGTAAGCCATAATATTCTGATTTAGTTGGTTATTTCTTTTCAGCTTAATTTTTTAGTCGTTTGCAATTATACAAATGATTTATCCAAAGAAGGCATCTTTTTAGCAAACAAAGGAAATAAATGTCCACCAATTTTATTTGTATTAGTGCAGTTGGTTTAGACGTTGAAAGTTGGTATCAATTTGTACTCCCTTTCACCTGTTACATTTCAACACCCGGAACGTTTCTTCACTCTGACTCCGCTTCCTTAACAAATAGTTTGAACCCCCTTTTTGAGTTAAGTAATGATTAGAGAGATATCTATTCTCCATGTAAAATTTTACAATCAAAGTTAAATATTGTTGAATTCCGTTTCAGATATTTTTCTGAACTGATCAGCAACTCTAAAACCGCTTTTGGGTCGGCTTGTATGTCAACTCTTACAAAAGTTTTTCTCCTTTGCGTTTTTTTGAATGTCGTTGATATGCCGATTAAATTTGGCGTTTTTGATTTTGGTATAAGTGCCGGATTTTCGTTGCAGTGTTGTAATAGCGTTACTTTCTATTTCGTTTTATAGGTATCCAAATTTCTTCTTCGGATGTTGGGTCGTTGTTTTTGTATTTCTCACCTAATACCTCAAAATGAGGTCTGTCATCCAATTCGAAGCCGGAACCCGGTAACCAGGTTCCCAAAATGTATTGAAAAATCGAATGGTCTGTGCTTAACCCTTTGTAGTCAAAAACAGCGTAGAGTCCACTTGGCAAAACAAAAGTTTCCATACCGAAAGGCACATGGTCAAAGTCGGAAACTTCAACTGTTGCCCACCTTTCAAATTCGTTAGCCGGTTTGAAGTTTGTAAAATGTGCCGGCTTGTAAACTGCCATTGAAATCAGGTCGTTAGACAAGTTGTTTTTTATGTCTTTTCGCCTTGGCATAAACTTCTTCCAAAGTTCACCCGCTTTGTGGTTTACAAAACTCATTGTTAGCCGGTTTCCGACTAATTTCTTTTCATTTGTTGTTTCAATTCTTGGTATCATTTTTCTTTGCCAATCTCGTATTTGTCTGAATTCCCCGAAGCGAGCGGGATAGAAAATATTGCTTTGTTACACATACCTCTTGCGTTTTTCAGCTAAAAGTTGTGCGGAATCCGAAGCCTGAATGTTTTTTTTCAGGGGATAAAGTTACTTAAGAGCATACACTTTCACAAATCAAATAGTACCCCCCGCCAAAGTGTGTTCTTAAGTAATGCCCTGTTTCTTGTTTAAATGCTTTTTAGGATGCTCAAAAGTTTAAGTTTGTTCAACGCAGGTTCAGACCGGGTAAAAGTCTTCATTTTCTGCAAAAATTCCAGCACTTGTTTCGAATTGTATTGATAAAGCAATATAAGGTACTTTTCTACTACCTATAGGACGAATATGAATATACAATCCGTTTTTGTAAGTCTTGCTGGGCTATAAGAGTTACGGGTTTAATCGAATGTTACCAAATTACCTAAAGGCTTTACTGTTACGGGTTTGCTGAAACCGGGAAAAGAAACACTTCAATTAAAAGGCTGCCTGTTTTTGACAGACAGCCTCTTTTGTTGAGCAGAAAACTTGGCGAAAAATTGCCGGATAAACGCTTAGTGGATATAAATCAACTGCGCAGGGTCGCTCCAGTTGCTTGCTCCGGCGGCGTTTACAGCCCTTACCTGAACCCAGATATTGCTGCCTAAAGTAAGATTTTCTAACACCATACTTCTCTTTTTAACCGGCAATGTCATGATCCATCTTGCTGTGGGGTTGAAGGGGTCTTCGGTATAGCGAATCTCATAAACAGAAACAAACTCAGCACTATTCCAACGGCAAATAGCAGTTCCTGAAATAACGCCATAATCTAAATCTAAAATAACGGGAATTCCGGGAGTTGGATTTTCGCTTTTTGAACCTCTGTAATAGTCAAATCCGGTCGTTGATAATTTTCCTTCGTCACCTGCCGAGGTGTGTTCAACATTTAAGGCAAGCAGTTTCAAGCCGGTTATTAACGCTGTGCGGGCTTCTCTTTTTGCGATAGTCGCAGTTTTATCCCGATTAGCGGCGGCGTTTATTGCCGTTTCAAAATCATCTTTCAATGTGGTAATAGCAGCCAGGGTTGGCGAGGTAGTCGGAAAATCTGCATTTCCGGTCAGTTTCGATATCACCAAAATAGAAAACACCAACAGGTTATTGTCGCTTTTCTTCTCAAATCTGAGTTTAATTTTAAATGCGGTCATGGAATTTTGTTTTTAGTGGGTGAATGAAATCAATTTTTGTGGTTTTAAGTATAATAACGTCATTAAAACAAAAACGGTTGCTAAATAGTTTCAAAAAAAGACAGCAAATTTAATAAAAAGCTAAAAAATATAGTAAATCGCATTAAAAAACCTATAAGGTTTTCGAAAACCTTATAGGTTTGAAGGTTACATCTGTTTACCAAATACTGATCTTGGGTCAAAACACACATTTAAGAACAATCACCGGGCATTCTCCCTTAAAAAAGGCAATTTTCCAAACTGAATTAGTCAGTTTTCAACCGGAAATGGTTCATTATCAACCGGAAATGGTTCATTATCAACTGGAAATGGTTCATTATCAACTGGAAATGGTTCATTATCAACTGGAAATGGTTCATTATCAACCGGAAATGGTTCATTATCAACTGGAAATGGTTCATTATCAACTGGAAATGGTTCATTATCAACTGGAAATGGTTCATTATCAACTGGAAATGGTTCATTATCAACCGGAAATGGTTCATTATCAACTGGAAATGGTTCATTATCAACTGGAAATGGTTCATTATCAACTGGAAATGGTTCATTATCAACTGGAAATGGTTCATTATCAACTGGAAATGGTTCATTATCAACTGGAAACGGTTCATTATCAACTGGAAACGGTTCATTATCAACCGGAAACGGTTCATTATCAACCGGAAACGGAGCATTATCAACCGGAAATGGAGCATTATCAACTGAAAACGGCTCATTATCAACCGAAAACGGAGCATTATCAACTGAAAAATATGCACTGAAATGATTGGAAAGATAAAAAGCTTGTTTTGACACCGGAAGCAAGTATTCAAAATTTACAGCCGTTTAGAAGAGGATGGGATTTATAGTTTATGAAGGCAACAACCTAAATGCGGAAAATTTCCAGTCACCCTAAAACTAATATCAGGAGGCCAAAAACGGAAGGAATTTAGAAACAACCGGGAATTTGGTAAACCCTTCTCAAGCCTGAAATTTGGTTGAAGACTTTTTAGCAAGTCCGACCTACGATAAAGATAAATTGTATGTACTTAAATCTTCGCAAAGGTTATACATCATAAAAAGAATACAATATTACCGACACCTCAAGCATATAGGCAATTTTAGTTCTTCTAAGGTGTCGGCAGTGTTTATCAAAACCCCTCTCTCCCCGCAAAATACCGATTATATGTGCGACTACATACCCAATGAAACCTATCAAAAGCTGTTTGCGTTATTTAGTAAAAAGGAAGTAACTTTGTAGAACAACTGATTGGTAGATATTAACTGATTTTGAAGAAAACACATTCGTGCCATGAACAAACAAGAGCGAATAGAACAAATTACATATTTAGCAATAAAGCTGCCTGCCGAACAACAAACGGCACTTATTAATAGGCTGAAAAGACAGATATTGCTAAACAAAGCAAAACTGCTAAATCAATCGGTAAAGCCCAACAAGGTAACGATGCAAGACATAGTGAAAGAAACAAGAAATGTGAGAAAAAGCAAAAATAGTGTTAACAATGAAGATACAGAAAGTAGTATTTGACACTAATATATGGGTTAGTTACATAATTAAAGCAAGACTTACAGATTTAACCCGCCTCATACTTGATAATGATTTAACCATTTACCGCTCCGAAAAACTTACCCAGGAACTAACTGAAGTAATAAGCAGAAAAAAATTTTCAGGGTATCTTTCACTTCCAATAATAAACTATATCTCGTTTTACAAAAGTTTAACAAAAAACATTAAGCCTAAAATTGTTTACGGCAATTCTCCTGACCCAAACGACAATTTTTTGTTTGAATTAGCAATTGCTGCGAAAGCAACACATATAGTAACCGGCGATAAAATTTTATCAGCACTTGGTACTGTTTAAAACATAAAGATTATTTCATTAACACAGTTTAAAATACTTTTAACCCATAGTTAATGTTCCCATAAACACATACTTCCTACCGGGAAGCCCTGCGTTACTTGCAAAACGCCAAAGGCATCCTGCAAAAGGCGGGTAAAGACTAAGCCGAAATAATTTATGTAAAAACCGCATCCGTTACAGCATATAGTTTGCCATTTTGCTTGCATTAGATGAGATTCTGAAGCGAAATGAAGGCAATTAGTATAAAACTGAAATATATTGAAGATTACCAACTCCGCTATGCAAAACAAAACAAACCCCTAAAATCATTGTTAAACAGTGCTTATACAACACTGCACATAAACGGCTCATTTTCAGCACTATAAAATAGGATGCCAAATTACGGACACCTCAAGCATTTAAACAATTTTAATTCTTCTAAGGTGTCGGCAGTGTTTATCAAAACTCCTCTCTCCCCGCACAATACCGATTATTTGTGCGACTATATACCCAATGAAACCTATCAAAAGCTGTTTGCTTTATTTGGTAAAAAGGAAGTAACTTTGTAAAAACAATATGCAATGAAAACAATACTCATTACTCCCAAAAACCAAACCGAGTTTAAAATGCTTACTGTACTATTTAAAAAGATGAATATAGCTAATACTATATTAACCGATGAACAGAAAGAAGATATTGGCATGGTATGGTTAATGAAAAAAGCAGACAGGACAAAAACAGTTAAGAAAGAAACAGTAATGAAAAAGCTGAAAGAAAAATGAAAACGGTTTATCTTAAACAATTTACCAAAGATATAGACAGGTTAACAATCCAAGATATTAAAAATGGGGTTGTTACCATTATAGATGAAATAGAACAAGCATAAAAACCGTCAAATATTAAAAATCTAAAAAAACTAAAGGGTTTTAAGAATGCCTACAGGATTAAAATTGATGATTACAGAATAGGTATATTTATAGAAAAAGATACAGCTACCTTTGCCCGGATTGTTCATCGCAAAGATATATACAGATTATTTCCTTAAAATCTGATTCCAAATACATAGCTGCCATGAAGCCCACCCCTTACCGGGAAGCCCTGCGTTACTTGCAAAACGCCAAAGGCATCCTGCAAAAGGCGGGTATAGAAGGCGGTTTGTATAAAGACAAATAGTATGTAAAAACAGGATCGGGCATTGCGTAAAGCCGGATACTGCTTTCCTTAGATGCTAATTTATCCAAATTTTTTTAAAAACCCGGGAAAGGGCTACCGGCTTATTTTAGCAAAGCGAATTTGGGCTATTTGTCCGTTATTATCAGAAATCTGAGCTATATAGACAGAAGCCGGTAGATGTTGAAGGTTGATTTGGGTGGTTCCGGTCATTAAGGACAGTTTTTGCTGTTGTAGCACACGACCGGTCATATCAACGATTTGGCAGGTCAGGTTGCCGGTGTTGTTTGTTTGGTGGAGGTGTTTGACAAACAGGTAGTCGGCTGTGGGGTTTGGATAAAGCTGAAACTCTGAAATTTTTGGTTCGGGAGTTTGAGTTTGGGTGATGATAAACGGCTCAAAGAAAGCATTAAAACTGATGGATGCTGCATCGAGTTCTCCTCTGAAAACGGCAATCAGGGTGTCGGTAATCAGTCCGTTGTTTTCCCAATGTTGGAACTGAAATCCCTCTGCCGGTTTTGCTTCAATCTTGACGGGCACTCCGTTAAAATAAACTCCCTGCCAGGGGTAGGTATCGGGTGTTATGGTGCTGATTTGAATGGTTCCCGATCCTTCGGGAAAACAGTTTAAACTGACCAAAACCTGATTGGGCAGATCAAATCTTGTTTCGATATGGCTTCTGACATACGGGGTTCTTTGCAGGAGTTGGTCTTGAAAAATCAGATGGTTTTGAAAGAAATTATTCATTTGTCCCACAATATTGTTCGGGTTTCCCCATCGGGCATATTCGTTTTGCATTTCAATGACCGTTTGGTCGAAAAAGCTGTTTTCGATGCTGATGAGCCGCTCGGGAAGGTAGGCGGTATTCATAACATCGGCAAACCGGTTGATGAAATAGTTTCTATAACGCTCGTTTTGCATACTTTTCAACCACACATTGATAAACGGATTTCCGGAACTTTGAGAAAGCATGTATTCGATATGGTCAAAATAGAAATCTGTCCAACCATTGGGTGCAAGGGCAAGTTCGAGGTCAATCAGGCAGTATCTCCATTTAAAACCGGTGCTGTTTGAACGGTAAATTTTGATATTGTTTCCCGGCCAATCGGCATTTCCCATCCAGGATGTTCCGATGATATAATCGGTGTACCAGACGAGGTCGAAGTATTGGTCTGCTTGATTCCAATAGGTGGTATCGGATGGATTGAGTTGATTAAAGGCTGAGTAATCGGTAAAAAAAGAATCTACCGATCCTTCGACTGCGCGCAAAACACCGTTATACCAGGCACTCAACGATAAGATATCGGTCGAATCGGGGTCGGCATTTTCCAGGGTTTCAAAATATTCCAAATCAAATTTTTCCCGCATTTCATAAAGCCCGAAGTAAGCCCCGTTGATATAAACGGTAACCGGTCTCCACGCTGAATAATACGTATTGGTTTGCCCCGCCATGAGTTCTACCTGACAGGCATCTTTATAGGGAAGTGTTAGGAATTGATTGCTGCCGTTGCGCAGATAGAATTTGCTGTATTTTGTTCTTTGAGGGCGATTCGGGATTAAAGGGTAATCAATAGGGCCATCGCCTAAAACGGCATTATCCAGTTCTACCCTGAAAGAATGTTGAGCATGATAACGGCTTCCGCCCCAACCCCCGTCAACCTGAATACCTGCCCTTTGTGAAAAAATGAGCTGTTGGGTAGTATCAAAATATTCAGCATAAGCTGCTCTTTGCCAATCAAACTGCCAGTTTTCAAAAATTCCGGATGGTCCGTACAGGTTTGAATAATCTGTAACTACTGAAAGAACAGGAGTCGTATGGCTGACACCCAAAAGGTATGAAGATACAGCAACCGGGCTTGGTAAAACTGACGCAGAGAAAGCCCGCGCTTTTAACACAATGGAATAAAAAACCGGTATCGGTCCGGTGTAAAGCGTGGATGAGGGAGTGGGTTCGCTTCCGTCTGTTGTGAAAAAAATTTCAGTATCCCCGCTATTGGGGTTGGTGATGCTGACACTAAATGTAGAATTGTAGATGCCGGAAGTTTCCGAAAAGACAGGAGCGACTAAATAGCTGGAAAATCCGGCCGAGAGATTGTTGGTGGCTGCAGGTGTGGTGTTTTGAAAAAGAACAACATTGTCAGACCCGTCGGGAAGAAGTCCGTTACTGATGTCCAAATCATTGCAGTTCACAAACAAACTGCTAATCAATGTTTGTTCAGGCGAATACAGGCTAACCATTTCACCGTTGTTTCCTATTTTAAAGTTAGTGTGCAGATTGTTGTTAAAGTCAACGGTTTCAAATTCTGAAGACAGGCTGTTTTTAGAAACCAATTTAAAACTAAAGTCTATGTAGTCATAGATCGTATTGGGATCAGTTCCGGCTACATCAAAAGCCAGATTTTCTATCCATCCTTCATTTAGCCCGGCATCGTTCAATTCGGAAGCTAAAATCAGCATTTGATTTTTTGCGCCCCACCACCAGTTTCCATAAGGTGCGGGATAATCGGTGGGTGAGTTTTGAATTGCACCGGTTCCTACGGCAATACCGTTTAGCCGCATATTTGGACGTATGGTTGCCAGAGAGCCATAAGGAGCATAACAGGCAGCTTCACTTCCGTCCTGAAAAGAAAATGCACTGGATGCAAACGGGGTCAAAGATTGGTTAAAGACAGAATTGCTTGTGTAACCTGTTGAACTGTATGAGCAGGTACTAATCAAAATATTGGAAACCCCATCCCAGTAAAAAGGGGTGGTAAACTCATGCGTATTCCAGCCTAAATAGGGGTTATAGGTTCCTGTATTGAGCACATTGACAAAGCCGGAAACGGGCTTCCGGTCTTTTCCACTGCAAAAGACGATTTTGTAAGAATTAGGTGGAATGCTTACATTGGGGAAAACCCATTTTGCAGGATGGTTTTCATCATCAGTCAAAGAATAGTTATACAAGCTGACTGTATCGGAGCCGGCATTGTATAATTCAATCCAATCGGGATAATCTCCGTTTTCATCGGCAATACGAAGGTAATTTTTGTTGCTCCCCTCATTGAGGTACAATTGTGCTTGCAGGCTCAAACTTAATGCAACAATAAGGAAACAGGTGAAACACCATTTTACGACTTGCATATTGTATGTATGTCTTTCCATGAATGTAATCTTGCTTTCAATTTTCGGCAACAGAATAGCCTGCTCCTATTTTTAAGGTCAAAAAACTGCGGGAACTTAGTGCTTAAGTAATACTTGCTGAAGATTTTTATTTGATGATGCTAAATTTCACCCGTTCGGCAACACCTTGCTCTGTTTGAAGCAAGAGAAGGTAAATACCCGAAGGGAAAAGCATGATATTAATAGGAACTTCAACGGTGGTATTGGCTGATGTGTTGCCGTTAAACAGGTCTGCAACATGGGAGCCCGACAAATTATAGAGGGCTAATTTTACCTTCTCTGTTTTTGGGGTAACAAACCTCGCAAGGGCTTCCTGTTTGATGGGGTCAGTAAAAACCTGTAAGTTGTTTTTGTCGGAATTGGGGGCTGTTTCTCCGATACCGATAAACTCATCAATGATGATAGAAAAAGTATAAACGGTATTTCCGCTATCATTGGCAAATGCCCCCCGGGTGTCATGAACCCTGAACACAAAGGAGTCGTTGGTTGCGTCCGGATTGGTGTTTTCATAAGTCAGCAATCCTGCCTGAAGGTCGGCAAGGGTAAACGTGGTAGTAGCGGTAACGGGTGTTCCGTTCAGGTAAAGAATACCCGAACCTTCGGGCAGCGGGGTGGTGCTGTTAAAGTCGAACATCACGTTGGCGGGGTTGGGCAGATAAGGTAAATCTCCTGCCGGAGGAGGAAGTTCTTCGTAATCGTGAACATTTAACAAATCGGTGGTGATGATGGCCGTTTCATTGGGTTTCAGCCCCAAGGGGGAATTAGCAGTAACAACAGGCGGCATATTTAACCAGTAAAACCGTTTATATATGCTGTAATGCCCGCAGTTAAAACAGGTTCTGTTAGGAATGGCTTCAAAGTAGTCTAAGAATGGGGTAAAAGTACCGTTATAGGAATCTGATGCAAGGATAATATTATGTGAGCTTATCGAATCGGTACTAAATTCAAATTTAGCCAATCCGCCTATATCTGCGGGCAATCCGAGCGTTTCGGGTGCGATGAGTACTAAGGGCGAGCCATCGGGTCTTGTATAGGTTTCGACATATTTTAAAAATACAGGGATATCTCCGTCTGTGGTATTTACAAACGAATTTCCACGGTGTACCAATATGCCCTGCGACAGGTTGCTTTCAGAAGGCGAGAAACTTAAATTTTCAGATTCGGTAAACTCACCGCCATCTAACGAAACCCTGATCCATAAATCGCCTTCACCATTGACAATAGTACCTCTGTAGGTATCGGTAAAATCCGCTTGTTCAGCTAACGAAAAGGCTTGAATTATTCCCGATTCCCGCCCGATACAGTTATTGATTTGCGGACAAGTTTCAATGTAAACGGACTGTAGCTCACCATAAAGCGGCGAATAAGGTCCGTACAATTCGCTTCCTGCGCCTCTCATTTCAAGGGTAAAGATGGGGTTGTCCAGGCTATTGTTGTTTATGATAAATGAGGCAGAACTTTGCTGGGTAAAACTGGGTGGCGGGTTATAGCTGATGCCAAAAGAGGTTTGCTGTCCCGGATTGATTGACAATTCCACCAACCCCAGAATGGTAAATTGGGTAATATTGTCTCCGTCTAAGTAAAAGCTGCCGATGTTTAAGGTTTCGGTTCCGGTGTTTTTGATGAAAAAGTTTAACGTCGGCGGTTGCATGGCAGCAGCAGGGAAATAAAATTCTTCACCGTTTGCTATTGGTTTCTTCCATCCGGTCGAGGGCACAATCAATTCCAGTTCCATGTTTTGAGCAGTTCCATGAAAAGGATTAAAAACCATTAAACCGGCTCCTAATACAAAAGAATAAATAAGTTTAAAGCAAGAAAACACGCATTTGGAAATGTCTTTCATATTGAAATTACTTTTTGAGGAGTTTCTAAAGGCAATTGGTAAAAGTCAGTTTAAAACACCCATTCGGCTTTTTAGTTGCAGAATTTTTAAAGGTTATTTGTTTACAGGAAATCCAACTTAGCATGGAACCAACACAAAACTATATGCTAAGATTGAAACTTGCAACAAGAAACGCATCTTGTCAGGTAAAAAAGAGAAAATGGCATATTTTTCCGTGCAAGTTAAGTTACGGCAGGTTTTTTTCAGAGGTTGCTACTATAAAACTAAGCAGACTCCTCGATTAAAAAAAAACCGGCAGAGCTGTTTAACTCTGCCGGCTGATTATTTTATTATCCTAAATACTTAGGTCATAAAAAAAGACATAAGTGTCAGATAGTTAGTACCTGATCAAGCTGACCCCAATTTTACTCGAGTTGGGCATATAGAGGTTAAAGTCTGCTACCGAAACGGTTTTGTCCAGATTGCAATCGGAAGTCAGGTATTGATTAATCAAAGATGCTTCGGACTGATAGAAGTTAAAGTCGAACACGGTAACGACACCGTCGCTGTTGAAGTCTCCGGCGCTAAGGGCAAAGAAACCACCGCTAACCGGGTTCATTTGATTGGTTCCCTGCACCTGAGCAGCCGATGAGGTAAAGTTGTAAGGCGATACACTGTTGTTGGTCATTACCGTGCCCGAACTGATTACGGCAAGGTGGTTGCGGTGTCGCACAACGATATGGAAGTTTTGTACATTGGAAACTCCGGGGAAATACAGGCCGGGTGTTCCGTCAAGTTCGAGGATTACACCGTCGTTTCTCAAGAATCCGGCTCTGCTTGCAGCAACAATACCGGGCGTAGCATTGTTTCTGAGTTCAATCAATACCCAATCGGTAATGTTTGCAGGCAGGTTGGTAACTCCTTCGTTGCCGTTATAGAACCAGGGTGCGCCTTTAAAGGGATGGGTTTCAGGAATAAGATTTTCAGCCAACAGAGTAGTGGTCATCATTCCTCCTCCGTTATAAGGCCCTTCCAACAATGCTCTTGCATGTACCCGTTGTGGGACCGTAGAAGAAACAGCCACCGTATAGGCAACGGCATCGGTGCAACCTCCGGCTGTTACCATCATCCTTACGATATAGTTACCCGGTGCGGGGAAGGTAAATTGCGGGCTTTGAGTTGTAGCATCAATGACTTCGTCGTCGTTAAAATCCCATTCCCATTCAGTAGGCGGATGATTGGGGTCGTATTGGGTAATGTCGTTAAACTGAACCGTCAGCGGCGAAGAGGTTTGATAGTGGTAGAAATCGGCACTGTTGCAACCGCCCACATAGACCAACAGATTGGAACTTTGTTCGTTTCCGTCTGAATCTGAGGTGGTAAGGGTCATCAAACTTCCTCCTACTTCAAACATAGTGCTGGGCAGGTTGATATTGTAGGTGCCGGGTCCGCTTAAAGGAACGGTTTGCGTGGTCATCATAGCAGCAGCATTGTTTAGGGTGTTATTGCCCGAAGTACGTTGGACAATATTTCCTCCGCCTCCACCTCCTGCTGCAGGTGGTTTGATTTTTATGTATCCTCTCAAATAGGAATTACCAATGTAACAGGTATCTCCGGTATAACAAGATAATTTTCCTTTCAATTCCGGCGGTGTGGTGGTGTTGTCCACTTCAAAAATTTGAGTATTTCCGGTCCACGGATCCATAAAATCAATATGGAGGGTAGGAACCATAATATGTTGTCCGGGAGGGATAGGAGGAAGTATTTCATCTCGAACACCGCTGTGCTTTGAACTTAGGGTAACGTAATGACCGGCGTAATCTTTTTCATCAACAACCCCATCTTCGTTCATATCGCAGTTTACTTTTTGATAGAATAACGGGATGACATCGGCAGAGTCAACGGTCATACATTTAATCATATCGGCCATGATATTTTTTTCGTTTCCTTCCGAATCATGCCATTCTGCTGTCCATCCGTCTATGTCAATGCCCAAGCCTTTAAGGGTTTCACCTATTCCGTCAATCACTCCATCAACAGTGGTTCCTGTTTCGTCGTCCAAATCGCTGTGGCAGGCAATGAGTTTGGCCAGAGAATCTATGGTGGCATCATTAATTGCCGGAAAGCGGTCTTTGAAATACCGGAGGCAGGAGGCCGCAGCTACCGGGCCGCAGGCCATACTGGTCGCATCATCCCCTTCTTTGTCTTCTATCCCCGAATCCAACTGTCCCATTGGTTCCAACACTCTGAGCCATTCAAACAAAAGCGGCCACCAGGTAATGGTTAACAAATTGGCGTTTTCATCCAAAATTTCGAAATTCAGGTTAATATTATCTTCTGCCAGCCCTCTGTTTCCGTATAGTTTAGAAAAATTGTAATCTATAAGAGGTTTAAGAGGTGTTGGGTCGCAGAAAACGGGTTTAATGTCTTCTATTTCATTGCCACAAAAGTCGGTAAACACCACTTTTATTTCTTTCCATGTTCCCTGAGTGGGTAACACCGGTGGCTCCCATGGGAAACTCCAACCATCTCCAGTGCCCATTGGCAGTAAAGTACCGATGCCGGGAGATGAGCCGTCTAAGTCTGTTCCGATAAAGTTCCAGGGAGAACTTGGGGTATCCCGGTAGAAAAATTCGGCTTTTTCATAGTTTTGACCGCTGCCCTGTGGAGTGGCATAAATCCAGAAAATTTGTTGAATTACAGTCTCTCTTTCAGCTTTAGGATTGGTGATGAAAGCCCTTTGCGGAGAATGGTATAGTACATCCATAAAATTGCTCGTTACACCATTTTCCAATATCACTTGTATTGGAGCAGGAAGCAAATCTGGATTGGGAGGGGCAGGCGAACAAGGCATTGTAAAGATAATGAGGTTGTCTGTCCATAAGGAGTAGTACTCATCGCCAACAAAGATATCGAAGAAGCTGCCGATATAGAGTTGATTGACCGGGTCTAATACACCAAAACCCGACCCATGAATTTGTATAGTCTCGCCCGGGTAAGCCATAAAAGGATAAATAAAGTCAATTATTGGTATAGTCGGAGGTTCCCAACTGATCATTTCACCTTCGGTAAACCATCGGTTAGGGTCATCTCCGGTGTCTGACATTACTCCTGTAGAAGCGACCACATTACAACCTAAAGCGATCTCCAGCGCACAAATAAAGGCAAGTCCTTCGGGGCCTTCGGCCACGCTGCATCCAAAAATATTTAATGCGCTGATTTTTCCGGCAACCGCAGCAGCAAAATCAGCTATATTATCAATGGTAAAAGTTTCTCCTCCTATTTCAATACTGCCGGAAGAACCGTGTGCATCTATGGTTACTTCGACCGGTTGATTTCCATTGGCAGCGTATGCAGCATTGATGGCTTCTATGGCTTCGTTGATGTTTCCTACTTCTTCGCCAATATCGCCCCAGGCATGAGGAAATCCAAGCGTTCCGCTCACAACGGCTACATCGGGTATGCCGCAATCTATTTCTGTGGCGTTACCTCCGTTGCACTCGCCGCCGGTATCTCCGGCATCGGTGCTGTTAACCCCTACTTCAATTATATAATTCACAATCGTACCATTCATGTGGCTGACTTCGACCGCAAACGGGGCCTGCCCTGAAAAGACAACGCTAATTCCGTTCGGGACGAAGGAGGCACGGTAATCTGTTCCGCAAATAAAGTTATTAATGGGGTCTATCATAGCCGGAGGAGTTACCTTGATTCCTGTTACGGGGTTACCTCCGTCTATAAACGATACCGGATTATTAATTCCTGTAACAATTCGAGGGTAATCTCCCATCGGCCAGGCTGTACCTACCATTGAACTACAGGGCACGGATGCGGGAGGCAATAAGCCCGGCATGGTGTTGTTACACGTAGGGTCTCCGGAATTGGCGATCATTACATCGTAAGGAATCGGAGGAAGAAAGGCATTGGTTAAGGCGACGGTTTGAAGTCCGCTGCCATCGGGAAAGAAAGTGGTAAAATTATCTCCTGCTAAAAGGGAATAGCTATTGCCCGGCACACCCTGATTGTTTCCGGTATCGGCAATGTCTGCCGGACCTATTGCTCCGATATTGTTATTGTTATTGGTCCAGTGACCTCCCGCAAAAGCAAGCGGGCCGTTCATTGTACAAACCCTGATGGTAACCGTTCCGCCCGCCGGAACACAGGCTGTCGGCCAGATTATTTCGGCAGTATTGGTTACTTTTCCGTTTGAGGGAATTTGTGCCTGTCCGCATCCCGGTGCGGCAATAACGGCTGTTTCTAATGAGCCGCCGGTACCGGTAAAGGTAATATGCAAATCGGAGGCGGCTTGTCCGGTGGCGTTGGTAACGGTAAAGTCCTGACAATGCCGGGGAGAGTCATCGAAACTGACTGTGGTAAAGATATCAAAAAATGAGCCTATAGCAAAACTGTTTACGCTATTAATCACCGGACTCATACAACTTGGGTGCGGCAACTGACCTGTTACCGTAGTCGAAACAAACGTGCTCACAGCTAATGGATAAGGCATATTAAACACTATGAACATGCTCATGGCCTCAAAAGGCATGATAGGGGGATTTACCGTAACTGTAGCAGTGTTGCTTACAATATTGACAATGCCTGTATAAGGTGGAGCAATATTGATGCTGTTAAACACCAAACCACTTGTCATAGGAACCTGTAAGGAAAAACTTGTTACATCGTTTACCGTTACATTCCAGGCATCAATTTGTGCTAAAGAAGTGCCTATCGGAATACCGACATTATGAGAATTGCCTAATCCGCGCATTTGTAAAGAGGCACACATATCAAAATGCCTGTTGGCATTGTCTTTGGTCGAAAAACGAACTCTTATTTTAGTGCCGGCGGGTGTGCTTCCGCTTAAACCGATATTTACAGTAGCCGTTTCCCCGTTTTTAACCTTATTGTTCCCGGTGCCCGACATCATGGAGCGGCCGGTGGTGCCGGGCGAAGAATCGGTATTGTCGGTTTCACCGGGGTTGTTTATCCCGTCGCCGTTATCATCCACATTATCTGTTTTTCCGGCAATGTCGAGGGTAACAATATTGGGAACTGCCGAATTGTCGTCTTTATAAATCGTAACGGTTACGTCGGTGGCTTCTTTACCGGTATTGTTTTTTATTTCAATCTGAATATTGTTGCCACCTGCTCCGACATCTATCACCGCACCTCCTTTGGGTACGTTAGTTGTTGCCAAAAGAGGAGTTTGTCCAAAAATAAATGCAAAGATAATCCCTGCCAACATCTGTAAGATTGGGTTACATGTTTTCATAGTCAACTATTTAGAATTGTTAAGATAAACCAAGCCTGTCTGAAAGGCTTATATACACAAAGTACTCACCTGAGTAAAAGGTGAATATTGTTGATACACAGTTTTTTAAAAAAACGTAAGTTCGGTGGGCGCTAATGTTACAAGTAAAACAGGAGAAAACTTCTGTGAGCGATTTTCTTACTTTGAAAACGGTTGCTATAGAGTCTTAAATACTAAGAAAAATACCTTTTGATGTAGTTTGTGGGGCGCTATCAGATGAACTATTACTTTGCCTATCACGATGAAGCCGGGAGGCCTCATAAAATTTCAATAAAGTTAAAAAAGAATTTTTGAAAAAACCAAGTAATAGTTTAAAAATCACGCTTTTTTTAACGTAAAGCCGAAAGTTGTACCTACTCCGGGAGCACTTCTGACATGTATGGTTTGATTCAAAGCCTCTATAATGTGTTTCACAATTGCCAAACCCAAACCAGAACCGCCCAATATTCGGGAACGGCTGGGGTCAACGCGGTAAAACCGTTCAAACAGACGGGGAAGATGTTTGGCTTCAATTCCGATGCCGTTATCGGTAATTTCTATCAATGCGTTTTTATCCATATCATAAATCCCGACGGAGGTTTTACCGTTTTCCTTGCCATATTTGATAGAGTTGGATATGAGATTGTTCAAAACCTGCCTTATCCTTTCTTTGTCGGCATAAACCAACATGGAGGTATCACAACCTTCTTTAAAAGTAAGGGTAACATCGTTGGCATCTGCAATCATATCAAAAGAGTCCATTACCTCTTTGGCAAGGTCGTAAATTTTAAACCGCTCCCATTTCAGTTGTAATTCCCCGCTTTCGTGTTGGCTGATAATGTCTAAATCGTTTACGATATTGATTAATCGTTCGACATTTTTGGAGGCTTTATGCAGATATTCACGGTTGATTTTCGGGTCGTCAATACCCCCGTCCAACAAGGTATCGAGGTAACCCTGCATGTTGAACAGGGGTGTTTTCAGTTCATGAGAGACATTACCCAAAAATTCGCGACGATAGGTTTCCATCTTTTTGAGTTGCTCAATTTCAGAAGTTTGCTCGCCGGCCCACTGCATCACTTCCGTTTCCACATCGTCAATGATGTTGCGGTTCATATCGGGCTTGTCCATCAACGTTCCCTGCGGTTGTTTCAATCGGTGTATATTTTTATAGATTACCTTCACCTTCCGGTAAATGAATCGCTCTAAAGCACCATAAAACAACCAATAGCAAATAATCAGATTAAAAACACCGCTAAGCAGTAACCCCCATGTCAATGATAACCCGAACAACAGTCCGGTTATGAGGGATAGCACAACAGTAATGACACTGCAAATAAATGCAGTGGCTAAAGCCAGGCGATTAGGGGTAATGTTTTTGTTGCTTTCCGGCATTTTTTAATGTTCATTGCCCATAAATGATTCACCATCCATGTTTAGCACAAATGTAAGACATCCCTACCATCTTTGCCTAAGTTCTATCAGGAAAATGGCAGGTATAAGGGTTGAAGACTGATGGCTATTGCATTTTAAATATCAGGAACAGATTTCGACATAGTCGCATAGTTTTTGAAAATACTCCTTGACTGTTTATAAGCATTTCAAATCTATCGTTTTAAATTTATTTTCTTGGCTATTCAATTTTTTTTACGAATAGTAAAATATAAAGTTGGAATTAACAGTTTAGTATAATGAAAAAATTAAACAAAGTTTTTCCCTGTATGCTAAATTAGGATTGAAATGCGGGTAAATTATTTTTTATTTTACCTTTTTCTCAACTTTTTGCCCCCAAAATTCTTTAATTACTTTTTGGTTCACCTATTCTAAATTTTTACCTTCAATACTGTGCTATGAAAAAACTTTCACTGTTCCTTCTTTTCCTGATTGCCCTGGTTTTTTCCGACAATAAGATACATGCCCAACAATATCAAAGCGCAATAGGGGTAAATTTGGGAGTCCCTATCGGATTGACCTATAAACAATTTTTAAGCGACCGGTTTGCTTTTGAAGGCATAGTGGGATATTACGGTGATTTAGGGGGCGCTTATGCAAAAGGATTTGATGCTATTTTGCTTGCAGAGTGGCATGCAGAATTGTTTACCCAAGAGCTTAGTTTTATATACGGTGTTGGTGGGCATATCGGCAGCTATGACGGAGGATTGAGTTTAGGGGCTGATGGTGTCTTCGGGTTGGAATACAGCTTTAGCAATGCCCCTATCAGCTTTGCTTTTACCGCAAAACCTGCATACGGATGGTTAGACAACGGATTTGGGTTTCTGCCCGGTGGTGCATTTGCACTGCGGTATGTCATCAGACAATAGAGTTATTCTCCGCTCAGACTTCGGTCTAATTCGCGGCGCTGGTCTTTCTCCTTAATACTTTCTTTTTTGTTAAACTCTTTCTTGCCTTTTGCCAAGGCGATCTCTACCTTAATCAATCCCTCTGTGTTGATAAACACCTGAGTGGGGACAATGGTATAGCCCCGTTCTTTCATTTTGGCTTCTAACTTTTTGAGCTCCCGCCTTTTAAGCAACAGTTTGCGCTCCCGCTTGGGGTCGTGGTTATACACCCCCCCTTGTTTGTATTCTGAAATATGCAGGTGTTTTAACCAAAGTTCTCCTTTGCTGAAATAACAATAGGCATCGCTCATACTGACTTTACCCGTCTTACAGGATTTTACCTCCGTTCCCGTCAGCACAATTCCGGCAGTGTACTTTTCAATGAGAAAGTACTCAAAGTTGGCGCGTTTGTTATTGGCCGCAATTTTTGGTTCGTTTGTTTTGGTCGTCATGGCTTTGCTTGTTTTTATACAACAAGCAAAGATAACGCAATCATGGTTAAATAAGTTTCAATTAAACTAATACGGCTATTCATATTCAACCCTTTCAGGGTTTTCTTGCTTTTCACTTTTAGTTTTTCACTTTTCACTTCCCCACCGCCACCTTGCCCCGCGCCAATAAAACCTCCCCATTTTTTTGCAAAAAAACGAAAATCGGGTCAAAAAATAAGGTTGACTCTAACTTATTGCATAGTTACTTTGACTTAATGCAAGGGCGCAATGAGTTATTGCGAAGATGCGAAATACCCGGTTTTGGGGGTAAAGTTGAAATATTGGAGGGCAGAAAATAGTATTAAACGGAAAAGACTTCGCAGATGCTACATGTTTGGCTTTTAGCAGGGTTACTCTAAAAGTCCTTTAAAGAAACGGATGGTTTCGTCAGCCATAGTTTGGGCATCGGCGGGCAGTTCCGTGCTTTCCCAGGGGTGTCTCATACCAAAAACGTGGTTGGCATTGGGAATGGGCAGCAGCCTGCTGTTGGTATGCCATTGATGCAACAATTGAGCTTCTTCGAACAAGACAACAGGGTCGGTTGTGCCGTGGATGATAAGCAAGGGACAATTCAGGTTTTTGGCGGCTTGTTCGATATTCAACCTTCCCATGTTTTGAACGGTATTTTCGTACAACTGGAAATAAAGGGGCATTTCCTGTTTTGTTCGGGCATTGGAGATATAAATAACCCCCTTTTCGCGCCACAGGTCAATGGTGTTTCCCTGACTGATATGCCGGTGATAGGAGCAAACCCCTGCCCAGGTTGCAATTCCTTTAATGCGTGGGTCTTCGTTGGCTTTTAAGATGGTGATGCCGCCGCCCCTGCTATGTCCGGTCAAAAACAAGTTGCGGTTGTCTTTTTCCTGTTCAGGAACCGGGCTGCTGCTGCCCGTAATCCAATCTAAGACCACGCCTAAATCGTCCAACTCTATGCTGTAGTTGTTGTTGCCAAAAGCTTCAAGGTCTGCAAATTCTTCGGGCTTTTCCGGTGTTGTTCCGTTGTATGAAAAATTAAACAGCACAAAAACAAATCCGGCATCTGCAAACCTTTGGGCTACGATATGCCATGCTCCCCAATCTTTAAACCCTTTGAACCCGTGTGAAAAAATAACAACCGGTTTGGCAATGCCGGTCTTGTGATAATAAACATCAGAGAGAATCGGACGGCCGTGTTTTCCAGCCAAGGGTATATTTTTCAGGTAAACCATCTGTTTCGGAATGGGTGATTATTAACAAGTCGCAAGATAGGGCTTAATGCCGGAAATTTACCGTTCTGCCTGAACAGATGAAATAGTTTGCTGTTGTAAGAGTTTAAAAATGCCAAATTAGGAATTACCTTTGTGTCTATGAAAATACTAATGGTTTGCATGGGCAATATCTGCCGCTCGCCGATGGCAGAAGGCATTTTACAACATAAGGTTAAAGCTGCCGGACTAAACTGGGTAATAGACTCGGCAGGTACAGGCGGATGGCATAGCGGGGAAGCACCCGACCATCGCGCCATTTTCAAGTTGAAGGAATATAATATTGACATCAGTGCACTTCGTGCCCGCAAAATTCAATTTCAGGATTTGGTTGATTTTGAGTTAATCTATGTGATGGACGAAGACAACTACAAAGAAGTAAAACGGTTGGCAAATAACCGGAATGACCTGATGAAAAAGGTTAAATTTATCCTGAACGAAGTGAACCCGAACCATAACCGCTCGGTACCCGACCCATATTATGGCAATCTTGAGAGCTTTGAATTAGTTTACCATCTGCTCAATCCTGCCTGCGATGCTATACTTGACAAATACAACTCCTACGCTTACTTAGATTAAACCCGCAAAAAAAAACACGGATTTCAAACAGGTAATCAGCGTTTTTTACAACCCCATTTAACGGAACTATGAAACCATCCTTACCAAGCGGCACCCGCGATTTCAGCCCTTTTGAAGTTCGCCGCCGCCAATACATTATCCAAACCATCCGTCAAACGTTTGAACAATTTGGCTACGAGCCGCTTGAAACGCCTTCAATGGAAAATCTCGACACCCTGTTAGGTAAATACGGGGATGAAGGCGACAAACTCATTTTTAAAATCCTGAACAACGGATTGGACCATCCCGATAAACGCACCAAAGCATTAGAGGCTTTTGATCAGGTGCTTTCGGGTAAAAACACCAAAGGAATTACCGAGCGCGCCCTCAGATATGACCTCACTATTCCCTTTGCACGGTATGTGGTGATGAATCAGGGAAAACTGACTTTTCCGTTTAAACGCTATCAAATTCAACCCGTTTGGAGGGCAGACCGTCCTCAAAAAGGGCGATACCGTGAGTTTTACCAATGTGATGCCGATGCCATAGGAACTACTTCGTTGCTCAATGAAGCCGAACTGGTACAAATTTACGATCGCGTTTATTCTCAGTTGGGGGTCAAAGTGCGGATTTTGGTCAATAACCGGAAAATTCTGGCAGGCATTGCCAAAGTTTGTGGCATGTCGGATAGGTTTACCGACTTTACCGTGGCCATTGACAAGCTCGACAAAATCGGTTTGGAAGGTGTAAGTGCCGAACTGACCGCCAAAGGAATTGGTGAACAAGCCCTGAAAACCGTACAGGCATTTTTGGAATTTGAAGGAGATAACCTGAGCGTATTGGCACTACTGAATGAAAAACTTGCCGATTCCGAAACCGGTCAAAAGGGGATAGCCGAAATACAAGCCCTGTTTAACTACCTGAACAGCATCGCCCTGAACAACCCCGTTCAATTAGACATTACCCTTGCACGAGGGCTGAACTATTATACCGGCTGCATTTTTGAGGTAAAAACCGAGGAGGTAAATATAGGCAGTCTGGGCGGAGGCGGCCGGTATGATGACCTGACCGGAACTTTTGGATTGAAAGGCCTGTCGGGAGTTGGAATTTCATTCGGGTTAGACCGGATTTACGATGTTTTGGAAGAACTGCAACGATTTCCCAAAGGGGCTGACTTTGTTGTAAGAGCTATGTTTGTCAACTTTGGAGAATTGCTGGAACAATATGCATTCAAGACCCTTCAAAGATTCAGAAGCCAAAACATTCCGGCAGAGATTTATCCCGAGCCGGCAAAAATTAAAAAACAGATGGACTATGCCAACAACAAACAAATTCCGTTCGTGGTCTTTTGCGGAGAAACCGAAATAACTTCAGGAAGGGTGGCAGTAAAAAACATGATCACCGGCGAACAACACGATGTAACTGTTGCCGAAGCAGTAGAGATGATTGCAGCGAAGTAACCGCAAAAGAATCTGGGTATAAAAAACAGACGAAATGTTAAAAAGAACGCAATTAAATATACGCTAAAGCAAAAACCTGACTTCAGCCAGTTCACGTCCTAATTGCTGAACGCCCAGCAAAATGCGTTTGGTTTGGAGTGCGGAGGGTTTTTTGTTCCCATTGATGTATTGAGCTAAAAGGCTTTGACTCATTCCAATACGTTCAGAAAGTGCCTTTGCATTGATTACCTTATAAAAATCAAAGAAACTTTCCAAGTCAAATTCAAATTGGATTTCGTCAATAATGTAGGTGTAGCCCAAATCTTCAAAAGCAAGGTTAAGCATTTCAATTATCATTTGCCGGAGCTCATCCCAATTATCCCCACAAGTTACAAGGCTTCGGTTTCTCCATTGACCCAAAGCAGTATAACCCAAATCTTCTTTGATTATTTTAAGTTTAATTTTTGGTTTCTTTTTTACAGTTTCCATTTCTTCTACCTTTTATTGGTTTCTATTTCTGCAAGTTTCAAAATGGCTTGCAAAGTTCCTTTTTTCATTTCTTTGGAAGCATGGAACGGAACGGGTATAATGTTAAGCTTAGTGGGGTGTTTCATTATAGCATGGCTGCCTTTTTGCCTTATTTCGTACCACCCGTCTTTTTTCATTAACCGCAAAAGTTCGCTGCTTTTCATTAATGCAAAGGTAATAAATATATTACTTTAACAAACCGGCTCAATAAAATTTCAGATGGATATAAAACACATTAAAATTTGAATCATGCAAGCTAATGGATGCCCGTTACCGTTGTGAATGCATACCATACCACTAAAAAGAATGGATGCAATTAGCTAGTAAATATTTTTTCCTGACTTTGACAGTTAAATTTCACAAACCATTGATAATCAGCGAGTTAAGTTTCCTCAAAATGGCATAGTTGCCACTACAAAACGGGTTATTTAGTTCGCTGGAGCTAAGTCTTTGAACGGAGGGATACGAAATGCCGAAAGGATTTTGTTGGTTAATGCTGTGTCAGCACCTTTCAGCAAGTACTTTTTATCATCAATTGTTAGTTCAGACAATTGCATTTGATTGAGTTCTTCTTTAATACTGCATGGACTTAAGTTGATGTTTGCAAACTTTAGGGTTAGTTCCACCGTCCGTTCGAGCATGAATGCTAAAAAACAGGTCATGAAATGTCCTTTTATCCTTTTGGGTGTCCAATGAAAAATTGGTCGAGTGGATAGGGTGGTCTTCAATACCCGGAAACTTTCTTCTATTTTCCATAATTGATGGTAGTTTGCCAAGACTTCTTCGTTCGTCATATCCGTTTTACTATACTGTATGCCGTAGTAACCATCCCATTTTGCATCTTCATCTATTCGTTCTTGGTCTATTTCAGCAGCTTTTGTATTGGTACTCTCCGCCATTTTCAGGAATCGGTTAGCCCCCTTTTTGTTTTGCAAGTCCGCTCCGTTGTCTAATTTGACTTTTGCTTTTTGTATTTGTCTTTCCCTGTCTCTTGCGTCTTTGGCTGCCCTTTTGGCACTCCAAGTAATTAGGAGTTTATCTTGCAATTTTTGTTTCTTTGTATTGGCATCGCTGTAGGTTGTTTCGTAATCCAACACTTTCCAGCTAAATGTTACTTCACCCGTATCCTCGCACACAGTCTTTGTCTCCATATCATTGGTTGCCAAAATCTTTTGTACCAACTTTTGGGGCATCGATTTTAAGCGGGCACTAACAATGTAGTCATAGCCCGCTTGACGTATTAAATTAAAATTTTCTTTCGAGTTGAGACCTTTGTCGGCTACTACAATGACTTTTCTTATATTAAACTGCTTTTCTAACATTTTCAGCGCATCTACCATCGTCTGACCATCAAAAGTATTACCCGGAAAAAGATCGTAGCCTATCGGTCTGCCTGTGCTATCTATAAATAAGCCCATCACCACTTGTACTTCATTAAACTTTCCAGCTTTGCTAAACCCAAATTCGCGTAAAGCATCTGCTCTGTTTGTCTCAAAGTGATAATTCGTTACATCATAAAAAGCAACTTCTGATGGGCTTAGCATAAACGCCTTTTTTATGGTAAAACAGTTGTGTCTCAATTGCCTGCTTTTTATCACACAAAAAATCTAAACTTCGGTAAATTTCTTGCAACCCAATTATGTTTCCTGCCCATAAAACAATTTCTGATCTTTAAATGCTTGATGTTTTGATTTGCTTTTCAACAGACGATGAATCACACAATAGAAAATCACCTCTTCTATATCGAACTTTATCCTTGTTCCCTTAGCACATTTTTTGATAATTTCTCCGATGCCAAGTTGCTCCCATACTTTTTTATAGACCAAATGACCATAACAGAAGCGTGCAGTTTCCTGCAAATTCTCTGCCCCAATGCAAGGCGTGTTATTCAATGACAGCAATTTCTGCCCAACTGATAGTAGGAATCCTGAATCACGCAACTGGTCAAGGCGACCAAAGTTGGCAATTACCTTGTGCTTGGTAGTCTTTCCTTCACGAAAAGATTCCACTAACTGAATATACGTATGGTTTTTAGATTTAGTGGCTTTTACAAACATACCGCAAATGTAAGCATATTGTCTTAAAAACAATAGCCTAAGAAAAAAAGTTGCCACTACAATTGCGGTTTCTTATTTCTTATTATCATTGATTATTAACGGGTTATCTCATTTAACTGTCAAAGTCAGGAGCTATGTTTGTCAACTTTGGAGAATTGCTGGAACAATATGCATTCAAGACCCTTCAAAGATTCAGAAGCCAAAACATTCCGGCAGAGATTTATCCCGAGCCGGCAAAAATTAAAAAACAGATGGACTATGCCAACAACAAACAAATTCCGTTCGTGGTCTTTTGCGGAGAAACCGAAATAACTTCAGGAAGGGTGGCAGTAAAAAACATGATCACCGGCGAACAACACGATGTAACTGTTGCCGAAGCAGTAGAGATGATTGCAGCGAAGTAACCGCAAAAGAATCTGGGTATAAAAAACAGACGAAATGTTAAAAAGAACGCAATTAAATATACGCTAAAGCAAAAACCTGACTTCAGCCAGTTCACGTCCTAATTGCTGAACGCCCAGCAAAATGCGTTTGGTTTGGAGTGCGGAGGGTTTTTTGTTCCCATTGATGTATTGAGCTAAAAGGCTTTGACTCATTCCAATACGTTCAGAAAGTGCCTTTGCATTGATTACCTTATAAAAATCAAAGAAACTTTCCAAGTCAAATTCAAATTGGATTTCGTCAATAATGTAGGTGTAGCCCAAATCTTCAAAAGCAAGGTTAAGCATTTCAATTATCATTTGCCGGAGCTCATCCCAATTATCCCCACAAGTTACAAGGCTTCGGTTTCTCCATTGACCCAAAGCAGTATAACCCAAATCTTCTTTGATTATTTTAAGTTTAATTTTTGGTTTCTTTTTTACAGTTTCCATTTCTTCTACCTTTTATTGGTTTCTATTTCTGCAAGTTTCAAAATGGCTTGCAAAGTTCCTTTTTTCATTTCTTTGGAAGCATGGAACGGAACGGGTATAATGTTAAGCTTAGTGGGGTGTTTCATTATAGCATGGCTGCCTTTTTGCCTTATTTCGTACCACCCGTCTTTTTTCATTAACCGCAAAAGTTCGCTGCTTTTCATTAATGCAAAGGTAATAAATATATTACTTTAACAAACCGGCTCAATAAAATTTCAGATGGATATAAAACACATTAAAATTTGAATCATGCAAGCTAATGGATGCCCGTTACCGTTGTGAATGCATACCATACCACTAAAAAGAATGGATGCAATTAGCTAGTAAATATTTTTTTGTGAAGGAGTAGTTAGGTAAATCGTATGCAAATAGAAAAAGGGTTTCAGTTTAAAATTTCTGAAACCCTTTGTTTATTGGTCGGGATGACTGGACTTGAACCAGCGACCACACGCCCCCCAGACGTGTACTCTACCAACTGAGCTACATCCCGAATTTATAGCTTTTTGCTAAGGCGGTGCAAAGTTAGCAACAGTTAATCATTTAACCAACTTCTTTGAAGATTTGTTTCATTCATGTTTCATTTCTAACCCGTTTAACTTCATTCAATATCTTATCCGGATATTCATGTTCTTACCATCAATCGCTCTTTAATCGTTAGCGCTACAGTATTCAAAAATAGCTAAACTTTTTACCGCATAGAGCAAACAGTTTTTAAAACTATCTAAAACAAAAAAGCCTCCCTGTGTTTCAAGGAGGCTACACCCTTACTAATCCCTCTATTAAGAGAAAAATTTTTGATGGTAATAATAAGTTCAAAACCTGTTTTGAATTAAAGTCCTGAACCCCAAGTAGTTGAGCGGTAAACAAGTGGTTACATCCTCTTTTACGAACAGGGGGTAAAATGGTTTCAAACCATGTCTTTTTTTTTCATAGAATTATTCAATCCGGACGTGAATTAGTGCCGACATGACCAACTGTTTAGCCATAACTGCACAAATACGGGGTTGCTTCGCCCAATAAACCGGCAATGTCGGAGCACCCACTCGCCTGATTATTTGCGAATGGCAGAATAGTGAGGAAGAATGGTGGCTTATTGCCTGATATCGTTAATTCCGATAACTTTGGCATTCGGTCGGTAAATCTGATAATCGCCCGAATTGACAGTTCCGTCTAAATTAAAATCGCCCGGAAGATATTGACCGGGATTGCCATTGTAAAGGAAAAAATAGTTAAAGTCATGGATATTGATTACTCCGTTGGCATTGGCATCTCCTGCAAACAAACCAAAAATCGCCCCGCTGAGCAAGACCATCTGATTGCTGCCCATCTCATTTCCCGATACTCTGAAGTCTAAAGGTGATGCGGTATTAGGTACTAATGTGGGTTGCCGGTTCATGACAGCCAGGTGGTTTCTGTGCCTGACTATAAAGAAATATTCCCCGTTTTCAGCCAAAGTACTAAATCTCACCCCGTTAGAGGTAATCAAATCGGCATCTATAACCTGCCCGTTAGCCCTTAAAAGCCCGGCTCTTCGCTCTATAATCAAACCTGTAGCCGGATTTCGGGCTTCCAAAAGCACCCAATCCACTATATCAGAAGGAAAATTTTGGGGACTGCCTACATTTTCGGTTCCTGTATATAACCAGGGCAGAACGTTATAGGGTTGGGAAGCCGGTATTGCTCCTAAACTTCGCAACGTGGTATTCATCAATTGGGTTGCAGAGTTAAAAGGCCCTTGTAGCATCAACTGCACCGATACTACCACGCCGGAACTACAGGTATTGACAGTGATTGTAACTGTATCTGTAGCTGTACAACCGGAAGCATCTGATACAGTTACGGTATAGGTTGTAGTAGTCGAAGGATTGACGACTATTGAAGAACCGGAAGCGCCGTTACTCCACGAATAGCTTGTGCCGCCGGTTGCTACCAGATTGGCCGGTTGTCCGGCGCAGATAGTTTGGTCATTGCCTGCATTGGCGGAAGGTCCGGGAGTAATAAAAACCTGAATCTGATCGCTTGCACTGCACCCTAAAGCATTTGACACAGTAACTTTGTACAGTGTGGTTTGTAAAGGGGATACCTGTATCGTTTGGCCGTTTTGTCCGGTGTTCCAGGCATACGAAGTTCCTCCGGATGCTGAAAGCGTAACAGTAGTTCCCGCACAAACAGTTTGGTCTTCGCCGGCGTAGGCTTGCAGAAGATTAGCACTGCAACCGGCATCTGCTATCTGATAGGTAAAGCCGGTTCCTGTATTGAGCAATGTCTGGAAGTCGGATGTCCAGGATGAGCAGTTGCCTTTCAAATAAGTATTGAGCCAGGGTATCATGGCATCGAACATTTTTTGATGCTGAATGGAAAGAGAAACAGTAGAGCTTCCACTGCAACTGATAATTTCGCCGAAATAGCATAGGAATGCAACGCCAATTCCGTTGGTAAACTGACAATGTGAACCGCCCGTAATTTCGTAATACACTTTGCAGGAAGAGGCCAGATTTTGGTACATCGGTATCTGATTTGTGCCGGGAGGTGTAACGCAATCCTGTGTGCCGGCAATGACGAGAGAAGGGATGGTTATAGAACTTGATACTCCGATTGCCGAAACTCCGGACGTTTCTGCTGCTGCAAGACTGACCAATGTAGTTATATTGGGGTTGCCTAACGATGCGGCAATATGAGCTGCCCCACCTCCCATTGAGTGTCCCATCACAGCAGCTTTTGGAGCTACTTTACTGAAAAACAGAGATGTTCCTGTTGTGTTTTCCGTCAGCATAGCATTTACCAAAAAAGATAAATCGGCAGCGAATGTAGGATGATTCGGTGATAAAGAGGTTTCGGTATTGCACATCACCACGATATACCCTAAAGGCACTAAGGTATTCCAAATATGGGGGTACCCGCCCACCTCAATCTGAAAACCATGTCCGAAAACAACAGTTGGAAACTGCCCCGCGGCGACAGCCACATCAGCACCGGCACTGTTTGCAGGATATTTTATATCGGCCGGAACATTCCGGTTTCGGGAGGCATCAAAAAATGTTATGGTAGTTGTGCCAACAGAGTAAGGCTGAGCATTTAATGTCCGGCAAAAAAGCAAACTCAGTAAAAACAAGAGTACTGTGGATGATTTCATAGCAACTGTATTATAGATTAGAGTGTACAAATAATGTATGCACGCATTGAATTTTTAAAAAGAGGTCAAAATAAAACAAGTTCTGAAACAATGCAGTTTGACTGAAAGATTATCAGTCAAAATTACAATAAAAGGCGGTTATATTCTTCCACTATGCAGTAAGTTTACCGTTTTAAACCGATACACCCCTATACATTCAATAATAACCCTCATCAAACCCATCTGAGGAGGAGAGTTCCGAGATGTTCTCTATTCATTGATGGAGTAAAATACATTTATAACTGGTATTTCAACAAACTCAAAAACCTACGGTTCGGAAAGGAACCGAAAAAAAGTGAGTCGCCAACCGAATGTATAACGGTTGAAAAACTTTGATTTTGTTGTTGTTTGTAATGCTGAACGTTTTTGCTAATCCAAATGCGTGGATTATAGTTTACCCTCCAAGAGCTGCTTCTTCTCCCTTTACGTCTTCGACTTTTTGCAGATAGATTTCTTCTTTATAAATCATGGAGTAGATAAAAATTGCGATAGCCGAAAGTAGTGCAAGCCCAACAAAAAACAGGAAGTAGGTAACATCATCAAATTTGTGGGAGCCGTCAGGATTTTGGATATATCCGTTGACGAAAGCGGCAATCAAATTGCCGGCTGAAACAGAGAGCAGGTAAAAACTCATCACAAACGATTTGAGTTGATTGGGAGCTTGTGTATAAGCAAACTCCAGTGTAGTAACAGACACCATTACCTCGGCTGCGGTGAGCAGAACAAATGCGAACAGTTGATATAAAATAGAAGGAGAATGTCCGGCATCTATCAATGTTTGGACATAAGCGCAAATCACAAATGAAAGTGCAGATAATACGATACCGATCGTTACTTTGCGCAAACCGGACAGTTTGAAAAAACGACCCAGAAAAGGATAAATCACAAAAGCAAACAGCGGCACAAAAAATAAAATAAACAGGGAGTTGACTGATTGAATTTGGGAAGCCAACAATTTAAATTCGGCAAATCCGAGATTGACATTGAGGTTCATTTTTTGAGCCTGAAGCAGCCACGATGAACCGGTTTGTTCAAATAAAGACCAGAAAACGGCAACAAAAGCGTAAATAGGAATCAAATTAACCATCGCTTTTATCCCTTGCGGGCTTCGGAGAGCTTCCAAATATTTTTTTACTCCAACCGGAGGCACTCTGATAAAACGATTTCGACCTAACCAAAACACAAGGGTTGCAATAAACATCAATACTCCCGGCACACCAAATGCAATACTTGGTCCGAATTTATAGAGCAAAAGAGGGGTCAGCATCATGGACAGAAATGCTCCGAGGTTGATGGAAATATAGAAGTAGCCGAATATTTTATCGAGCAGGTCTTTATTTTTTTCGGAAAACTGATCGCCCACATTGGCAGATACACAAGGTTTAATCCCACCCGAACCGATAGCAATAAACATCAATCCGAAAAACAGACCAATACGGGTATCGTCAACAGCTAAAAACAAATGCCCTAAGCAATAGACCAATGACAACAATATGATGGTGCGGTATTTTCCCCAGAAAACATCGGCCAGAATAGCCCCAAGCAACGGAAAGGCATAGTTGGCAGCGCCAAACAGATGGTAATAGTATTTAGCATCTGTTTCGTTCATATAATCTGCCTGACCGCTTGAGTTGGTTAAATATTGAGTCATAAATACCACCAATATGGCTTTCATTCCATAATAGCTGAAGCGCTCAGCAAACTCATTGCCTATTATATAAGGTATGCCGCCGGGCATTCGGGATCCTGATGTTGCCATGTTTACCGTATTTGATAGTTTGGGTCAAATGTAAACTGTTTTTTGTTTTACACAAAACAATGAGGAATATGTCCTCAATTTAGCAGGATTAACTACTTACAACAACCCTAATAACAAAGGGGAGATGACAATTTTGGGTTTACGGGTTTTGTTAAGTCTTCATCTCAAACACCGCCGTTTTCACCCGTTTTGTGTTTTGACCTGTGGGCATTTGCTCAGTAAGAACAAGTGCCTGAGCTTCAGGTAAGGCAAAGACTTCGGCCAGATTCCGAATTGCGCCAGCCGGCACTTGTTGCCGGATGAGTTCATCCAGCAAACTATCGCGGTTGGGAAACTGCCCGATTTCATTTTCCAGTACTGTTTGCAGTGACTGCCTGTTTTTTACCCGTTGTTCGTTGGTGCTATACCGCTCATCGGCAGGTATTTTCGGTAGTTGGAGTATGTGGCACAATGCGGTAAACTGCTTGTCGCTTCCAACTGCCAAAACAATGCTTTTTCCGTCTGCACAGGAAAACACTTCGCCATAAGGTGCAATGTTGGGGTGAAGCGTTCCCATGGGCTGGGGAATATGTCCGCACATCAGCCAGTTGGTGGCCTGATTGGCCAATGCCGAAACAGCAGCATCAAACAATGAAACCTGAACCAGACAGCCCTTATTTGTTTGTTGGCGCTGCCATAGTGCTGCCAAAATACCCTGTTTGAGTTGGTGAGCTGCCAACACATCAATCAAGGCTACCGGCATTTTTAAGGGTCCGCTCTGCGGGGTTCCGTTCATAAACATAAAACCCGATTCTGCCTGAAGCACGACATCAAAACCCACCCGGTCAGACATTGGACCAAATGCAGTGAGTTGTCCATAAATGAGTTGGGGGTTTAGTTGTTGCAGTGTTCGATAATCCATTCCGAATTTTAGATCATCGCCCGATTTGAAGTTGGTAATGACCAAATCGGCCTTTTTCAGGAGTTCATACACTTTGTTGCGATCATCAGGGATATTATAGTCAACAAATTGTATTTCTTTGTTCCAGTTTACGCTGCAATAATAGGCCGACAGGTTGTCGGTTGGCTCCTGAGGCAGTCTCCATGTACGGGTAATATCACCTGTTCCGTTTTTGTTTTCGATTTTCACCACCTTTGCTCCCAATTCGGCAAAAAACATACCGACAGCAGGTCCGGCCAAAACTCCGGCTAATTCAATCACTGTTAATTTATCAAACATTGCGCTTAATTTGCCAACAAGATAACTCCTTCGCTCAATATTTGATAGAATTGCCCGATAGTCAATTTGCAGTCAAATCAATGCTTCACCTGCTCTGACGGATATAATAGTCTTTGAAAAAAAACGGGGGCGTTTAGCAGGAATACGGATAGGGGGTTTGTTAAACGGTTTCGCACGCCATCTTGCTGTAATGTCAATATTAACCACTAATATTGCTCGCATAAAGCATTAGCCCTAATAAACAAACCCGAAACCACAATGAAAAAATGCACCTTCGCTTTGTTGATACTCCTCGCTTTTGACATCTTTGGAATAGCAACTGCCATGGCACAAATACCTGCGTTTCCCGAAGCACAGGGGTTTGGCGCATTACAGACCTCCGGCGGACGCGGTGGACAAGTAATCTATGTAACCAACCTGAATTGTTCGGGGGCGGGTTCGCTCAATGCGGCATTGTCTGTTCCCGGCCCTAAGTACATCCTTTTTAAAGTAAGCGGCATTATAGATTGTGCAGCAGAAATCTTGTATGGAGATTGCTACTTAGCAGGGCAAACCTCGCCCGGAGGCATCATTGTTCGGGGCATTGTGGCAGACGACTGGTACGAACCGGAAGGAAGCGCCCGAAACATCATTATCCGTCACCTGACCTCGCGCCCAAATACCGCAACCGTCAGACCCGGAACAGGTTGGATTTTGGACGATGCTTTGCGGTTGGATGCTGCCCACAGGGTGGTGATTGATCATTGCTCATTGGCTAATGCGACCGACGAGGCAGTACAGATTTCGCGCTCTTCCAACATTACCATCCAAAACAGTATGCTTGCCGAAACCCTTGGTGATCACTATCCCCTCGGCGGGATGCTGATGAATTATTCGGTCAGCAATCATCGGTTAGACAGCATTACCATTCATCACTGCCTTTGGAATCGCATAGGAGGACGAATGCCCGAAATGAGTTGTGAAATCAGTGCCGAAGCACCTGCCGACCAAGACTGCTTGCTGAACCCCCAACACACAGAACTCTCGAACAATGTGTTTTGGGATATGCCTATTCAAATATGGTACAACCCGGGCATGTCGCCGTCTAATCCCGATGCTCCGGATCATCAAGTGCGCATCAACTTTATCAATAACCATACTGTCGCCCGAAACAGTTACGGTGGCCCGATGTTTAACCACAACTTTTTATCCGTAGCCGGAAACCAACTATTCAGCAGCGGCAATACCTTCAACCTCTATCCCACCCTGTCGGATTATGGGTTGTTTTATTGTTGCAACGACTTTAATCTCTATCACCCCAATACCGATTTGGGCATTGCCACCTTGTTGCTCACTCGGATGAACTATCCCGGTATCAGCTATACGCCCACTTCTGAACTGCTCAACTACCTCGCTTGTAATGTGGGGGCATTCAACAATTTTAGTTCCGACCGCCGAAATCAGATGGACAGGCGATTGTTGCAACCACTCGTCAACGGCATCATCGCGACAAACTCAGTGAATGGCATTGACTATTACAACGATGCCTTTCTCCTCGATTTTACCTCACCACCCATCGCCCCGTTAGATACAGACAACGACGGAATGCCCGATGTATGGGAAACCGCAAACGGTCTCAACCTAAGTGTTCCCGACCACAACGGCACAAATCTGTCGGTTGCCCTTACGGGAATGGCGGGCTATACTAATTTGGAGTGCTACCTCAATCAATTGTCCAATGCCATATCGGGCACTGCTCCCGTAATCAGCGGCACAGCAACGGCTTGTATCAACGGATATTTTACCTACTCCACCCCACCCATTGCCGGCGCAACTTATCTATGGACGGTGAGCAGCGGGGTAATCATCAGCGGGCAAGGCACTCCGACTATACAGGTGCAATGGAGTGCATCGGGTACGGGGAATATCAGTGTAATGGTGTTGTAAGAAATCTTGATGGATAATTTGCAACAGTATCCTCATTTAGACCTTGGACAAATACGAAAAATTTTTCAAAATAAATGACTGAGGAGCTTATGGTTGATAGGTTGTTTTGTTGTGTTTAGAGTGAATCAGAAATGAATTATTTGTCTAGTCTTTGGAAGTCTCAGTCGAAAGGGTAAACATAGGCAAATTGAACGGGCAATCTTGCCCAATAATGTAAGGTTGTGCCAGTTTTGTTTGGTATTGGAGGTTAATTTCGCTTATTTTGCAAGACCTTTGCACAATACCCTATAAAAGGTGTAAGGGTTTATTCTGTTCAATTTTAGCTTGTTTCAGTTATAATTTTCACCAAAGTCTATTGGCTATAAAGAACGCTGCAACATTTAAACTATCTAAAGCATGGCGCAAAACACTGACTTGTTTGAACTCATCAAAAGCATGACCACCTCCGAAAAGGCATACTTTAAACGATACGGCTACAAACAACAAAGCGTCGAAAAAGACAGCAAAAGCAATCCGTACATGAAACTGTTTGATGCCATAGACAAACAGTCCTTATATGATGAAGATAAACTGCTCAGACAATTCGCTAAGGAAAAGTTTGTCAAAAACTTTTCGGCTACCAAAAACTACCTGTTTAATATGGTCTTGGATAGTGTTTTGGCTTGCAATGAGGGTAAAAACAACATAGACCAACTGTTGCAGCAATTGCGCGAAATTAACCTGCTCTACCAAAAAGGATTGCCGCAAATTTGCCTTAAAAAAATTGAGGCAGCCCAAAAAAAAGCAACCTATTTAGAGCTTTGGGATATTCAATATTTCCTTTTATACCTCCAATTTACCTGCATTCATGGACAATATGATACCGGAAATACAGATTTTGGCAATATAACAGAACAAGCCGAACAAAGCCATGCCCTTCTGCAACATACTTGGGAAGGTTTGGAACTGCTGAAAGTGGTGAAAGAAAAACTGCAAAACAAAATGAGTATGGGCGGTAGAAGCCAAGAACAAGCCGAAGCATGGGAAACATTAATGCAACATCCTATGCTACAAAATAAAGAAATGGCACTAACCACAAATACCAAACTCATTCACTACTATATAAATGTATTCTACAATATTTTTCATAATAATCAAGCACAACTCTTAATGATGGTTCAAGAAGCCGTCAATTTTTGTGAAACGCAACCATTTGTATTACAAGAGCGTACCGAAGATTATATTCTTTTTTTAGACTTTGAAATCAACATTTTAGGGCTATTGCACGATTGGAAAGCGTTAGCATTATCCATAGAAAAAATGAGCGGTGTGTTAGACAAAGAAGAAGGAAAATTGACCAAAGCGGAGGCAAACGCTTATAGGAACAACGTACTATACTTTAGACTAACCACTTATTACCGAACATGGAACCTCGAAAAATGCTTAAACATCATACCACAAGTGAAAGCAAGAACAGACATTGCTTTACCTAGACAAGCATCGGATTTATTTGTCATTGCTAAGGTTTATTTTATGTTGAGCATGTTTGACGAAGCACTTACCACAATTGATGAAGCCTTGAATATCAAAGAATCTAACCACTATGCCGATTACTACGTAGCGCTACGCATATTAAACCTGCTCGTTCATATAGAACTAGGTAACGAGCAACTGCTGGAATATGCCCTGCGCTCTACCTATCGGTTTTTGTACGACCGGCAGCGCTTGTTTGATGTAGAACGTTTGTTTTTGCACTTTTCAAAAAAAGTACTGAATGCCCCCAACCATAAACAAACCATTGAACTGTATCGCGAATTGCACGAAGCAATTACCATTACCGTAAAAGCCAACCCACAAGAGCAAGTTGCCTTGCGAATACTCAACCTACAATTTTGGCTAGAAAGTAAGATGAAAAATGTGCCTATGCGGGATTTGGTGAAGGTTTACAGAGAAAGATACGAGCAGGAACAACACCAAGCAACGTCCAATTAACCCGTTGCAGTTGTAATAAACCAACACTGCAAAACAACCTTTTTGTTTCAATCACCAGCTTTTTTCTACCCTTTCTCCTTTTCCTTTACGTCATTCTGGCAGTTAGAAAACTAAGAGCGCAAATCCTTTTAAATAAAGGGTTTGCGCTTCTTTATTTTCTCTGCTAACCTTTCAAAATGGAAGTTTTTTGGTTTGCTCACATTCTTGAGTAGCGATACTTTTGCCTAATCAATTCATTGGTTATATCGCTAAAATGTTCTATTATGAAAACCTATCCTCGTCTTTTTGTTCAAACTAATCATACAAAACAATCAATCACCGGATTGGTCAAAAACATTTGGTTACTATGTTTTTTGTGGGCTATCACAGGATTATTGAAGCCCGATGAAACAATTGGAAAGGTAGGCATTGTTGAGGAAGATACCTGTTTATTCTACATCTGCCTTACCGATGATGCCAACGACGGTTGGGATGGAGGGTACTTATTTGTTTGGGTAAATGATGATTTAGCGTTGTCTAATCTAACTTTGACTGAAGATACCGGCTTGGCTTGTTTCTCATTTATCCTTAACCCCGGCGATATAGTACATGTTGAATACATAGCAGGCTCCGATGGCGCAGAAAACGGTTATTTCATAACCCCGGTCATAGATTCAGACCCAATATTCCAAACTAACTTCGGCGAAGAGCCTCCCTATTGGGAAACAATTACTCAACTATGTGGTGAGGTAGAGGATGAAGGAAATTTCTGTCTATATTCCATTTGCCTCTACGATTTTACCAATGACGGTTGGGACGATGCCGCTATAAGTATTTTGTTAAACGATACTTATATCCTGGAAAATATTACCCGTTTACCGGGAACAGAAATGACCTGTTTCGATTTTTGGGTTCAAGCCGGAACCGAAGTGGTTGTAACCTATAGCCCGGGTGTCGCCAACTCCCAAGATAACTTCTACATCGTATTTGACGGATCAAACGGTTCGGGCAATGAATTGCACAATAGTTTAAATGATGGAAATATACCGCTTGATACCGTAGTATTACCAAATCCATGTATTGACGAAAACGGTCCCGATTGCAATTACTCAGGATTTGCATACATCAGTACCTTCCCTAATCCTGCCGAACTTAACTGCTCAATAACTAGTATCAATCTCACAGCAAGTGGTGGCATTAGTTACCTTTGGGATGATGATTCTAACAACCCGATAAGAGAGGTAAATACTCCCGGCGATTACTTCGTAACCGTTACCGATATCAACGGCTGTACCGCAGATGCAGGCATCACTATCTCCCTAAATAATACGTCACCTGACGCATCTATTACCACTTCCCCAAACACTACCGAACTCACATGCGACATAATCGAAATTGAACTAACTGCCGAGTGGGGTGGCATTATGTACGAGTGGAACAATGGCGTAGCTGACCCCTATATTATGGCATCTATTCCCGGTACATACGCCGTAACAGTTACCGGCAGCAACGGCTGTACTGCATCGCAAAGCATTGAAATTACAGATGGCTGTACCCTTTCTCAAAACTGTCCTTCTTATGTAACCTTATACGTTGATGCATCTGTTCCCACAAGTGGTAACGGACAAACTTGGGGCACAGCCTTTAAAACCCTTGTCGAAGCCCTCGAAATAGCTTGGCAATGCCCCAATGTGGACAGCATTTTGGTTGCATCCGGAGTATATAAACCTACCAAAAAGCCATACGAAATGCTGCCCAATAAAACCGGTTCAGAAATCAATACATCCGATGCCCGCGATGCTACCTTCCACATCAGAACCGGACTATCCGTTTTGGGTGGTTTCCCAAATGGTGGCGGACCCAGAGACCCTGCTATTTTTCCGACTTATCTTGCCCCCGATATAGATGGTGTTCCTGTTTACCACGCCGTATATTTAGATGCAAGTTCCTACTGGACACCTACCTTTGACGTAACCACTCTCAACGGCTTTGTGATTACCGGTGCCGAGGCACAAAGCCCCAATATCTATCCGATAAATGGCTTTGATCTACACCAAAACTACGGCGGCGGGGTGTATGTAAACGGTGGTAACGTATCTATCGGAAACAACCGCTTAAACTTTAACCAAGCCAATCGTGGTGCTGCTATATACCTGTATGATTGTAATGCAACTATATGCAACAATGATGTTACTGACAATGATGCAATACGGGGGGCAGGCATTTACACAACCGGCAGTTTGAACGGCATTGTAAACAATCAAATTCAGCGAAACGAAGCCAACCATTCCGGTGGAGGTATTTACAGCCACCAAAGTACTAATTCCTTAACCAACAACAAATTTACCCATAATAAGGCATTGGGCGTAGGCGGAGCTTATTTTACTACCGAAGGCATTACCATCGCTATTAACAATACTTTTGAGGTAAATGAAGCACTCAACAACGGCGGAGCAGCTTACCTAGAATCGGGCAATCACACATTTACCGCCAATTCCCTTCTCAGTAATTTATCCGATAATGGTGCAGCCATTTACTCAAATGCCGATATCTTGGATTGTATCAACAATGTTATTGCTAATAATAATGCCGCTATACAAGGCGGGGGGCTGTACCTTGTGAATGGTTTTGCAACTTTTGCGAATAATACCCTAATCGGCAATACCTCAGCACTTTTGGGAAGCGGTATTTACACCGAAGACGGCAACCATACCTTAAATAACAACATTTTTTGGAACAACCAAACTAATTCCAACCCCAACACACCCGGTGCAGATTACTTCAACAACTTTGCTTTCAATACCTTTAAACACAATTTGTTGCAACTTACCGTTACCGATTACAATCCTGCCGATTTGGGTGCAACCGCTACCGGCAATATCTTTGCCCAAAACCCCTTGTTTGAGGACATCAACAACGTAATCGGACTCGATGTCATTCACCGCACCAACGATGATGGATTGCGCCTGCAAACCGGCAGCCCTGCGTTAAATGCCGGCGATAACAGCCTTATTCCTGCCGGCATTACTACCGATATCATCGGGGCAAACCGCATTCGGCAATCCACAGTTGATTTGGGTGCTTATGAAACAAGTCCTCCTCCTTGCATCCTCATTTGTTCTAACGGAGGTACTGCCACCTATGACGAAAACGATAACTGCAGTTGCGAATGTCCGCCCGGTTACTCAGGAGCAAATTGCGAGAACTACAACCCCTGCTACAACCTTATTTGCCAAAACGGAGGCGTACCCACTGCCGATGGTAGCGGTAACTGTGGATGCGAATGCCCACCGGGTTACTCCAGCGCAAATTGTGAGAACTACAACCCCTGCTACAACCACCCCTGTCAAAACGGAGGCGTACCTACTGCCGATGGTAGCGGTAACTGTGGCTGTGTTTGTCCGCCCGGTTATTCCGGCGCAAATTGTGAGAACTACAACCCCTGTTACAACCACCCCTGCCAAAACGGAGGCGTACCTACTGCTGATGGTAGCGGCAACTGTGGCTGTGTTTGTCCGCCCGGTTATTCCGGTGCAAACTGCGAGAACTATAACCCCTGCTACAACCATCCCTGTCAAAATGGTGGTGTACCTACTGCTGATGGTAGCGGAAACTGTGGTTGTGTTTGCCCGCCCGGTTACTCCGGCGCAAACTGCGAGAACTACAACCCCTGCTACAACCATCCCTGTCAAAATGGTGGTGTGCCCTTGGCTGATGGTAGCGGAAACTGTGGTTGTGTTTGCCCGCCCGGTTACTCCGGCGCAAATTGCGAGAACTACAACCCCTGCTACAACCACCCCTGTCAAAATGGTGGTGTACCCTTGGCTGATGGAAGTGGCAACTGCGGCTGCACATGCCCGCCCGGTTTTGAGGGTGCAAACTGCGAAACCCCAATTCCCTGTTTCAGTCATACCTGTCAAAACGGAGGCATTCCCATTCCTGAAGGGGAAGAGTGTGGCTGCCAATGCCCCACTGGCTTTATTGGCGATAATTGTGAAATAGAAGTTTGTGTAGGGGTTACCTGCCAAAACGGGGGAATACCACTTGCAACAGGCGAAAACTGTGCTTGCCAATGTCCTCCCGGATTTACCGGCAATAATTGCGAAACGCCTATACCCTGTTATACACACAGTTGTCAAAACGGTGGACTAATTGTATCAAATCCCGATAGTACTTGCGGCTGTGAATGTCCGCCCGGGTATGAGGGCAATAACTGCGAAACCATATCGCCGTGTACGCCTGTGGTTATTTCAACATCGGGCAATACGAATATCTGTACCGATGGCGAATTTGTAACCTTAAACGCCGGTTCGGGTTATACCGCTTATCAGTGGAATGTAATGGGTGGTAATGCCACCGTCCAAAGTATTGTGGTCAATACAGCAGGGCTTTACACCGTTACCGTAACCGGCGGTAATGGCTGTACGGCACAAGGCAGTATCACTATCACTCAAAACTGCCCTCCTTTTGTATGCCCCGCCGGTACCACCTTGTATGTGGACCAAAGCGTAGGCACAAGTGGCAACGGTACAAGCTGGGCAACCGCCTATAAAACGTTTGACGAAGCCCTTTTTGCAGCCCACAATTGTCCCGGTATAACCACCATAAACGTTGCCCAAGGCACCTACAAACCCACCCGGAAACCCTATCAAAACGGGCAGGAAATGATGACCCCCGATGCCCGCGATATTACCTTCCACCTGCCTAACAACGTAGGCATTTACGGCGGTTTTCAAATGGGCGGTTCTGCCCGCGATGTGGCAAGTTACCCCACTATACTCAGCGGTGATATTCTCGGAAACGATGTGGTTACTGTAAATGGAAGTACCCTCATCAGCATGACCGGTAATACCGAAAATGCTTACCACATTCTCCTTTCCGTATCTGATACCACTACTACTGTATTAGACGGATTTACCACTTCCGGCGGCAATGCAAACGGCATAAGTCACATCACCGTAGAGGGTGAAATGGTTTCAAGAACCGGCGGCGGCGGCATCTACCTTATTCACTCATCGCCTCACATTAACGATTGTGCCTTTGAGAACAACAGTGCCAATGGCGGTGGTGCCATGCGCAATATAACTTCCAGCCCCTTAATAGAACTTTGCAAATTTAACCGAAACGAAGCAACCAACGGCGGTGCTATCATGAACGAGCATACCGCTGACCCTTCACTGCTGCACTGCGTATTTGTAGCCAATAAAGCAGTAAACCACGGCGGTGCTATGTTTAATTCCAGTTCCACTCCCAACATCAACAGTTGCACTTTCAACGGGAATGAAGCCGGTTATGTAGGCGGTGCAATCCGCAACGTATCTGCTTCGCCAAACTTTGTTTTCTGTTCTTTTTCATACAATAAAGCTAAAGAAGGCGGTGCATTTCAAAACCGGCAATCCTCGCCCATCATTAATAATACGCTCTTTTCAAGCAATGAAGCTACCGAAAAAGGCGGCGCTATTTGCAACGATGACTCTTCGCCCCAGTTAAACAACTGTACTTTTGGCAGCAACTCGGCTGGAGTAAGTGGAGGGGCTTTTTCGAATGACAATAACTCGTCACCTACTATAATGAACAGTAGTTTCTCAACTAATACTGCACAAAAGAATGGTGGAGCGATTAGCACAAATCAATCTACTTTAACACTTAATAGTTGTATTTTTTTGGAAAATGAATGTTTAAGCACAACCTCATACGGCGGTGCTTTACAAAGCTCTAACTCAGCCTTAATAATAAATAGCTGTACTTTTTCAGGCAATTCGGCTTATTATGGTGGCGGTAGCATCTTCTGCTTAAAGTCTTCACAGCAAATAAATAACAGCAAATTCATAAATAACGGTACGCTTGGCTCATGGACAGGTATTCAAACACCCAATATATCTTATGGAGGATCAATTCGAAATGATGTTACTAATGCTGAAATAAAAAACTGCATTTTTTCAGATAACTATACCACAACACTAGGAGGGGCAATTTGCCATACAAGTGAAAATTTAACCTTAAACAACTGTATTTTTAAGCAGAATTACACACCCAAACTTGGCGGTTCCTTATATCTTAATAGTGGTGTTTTTAAAAACATAATAGTCAATAATAGTGTGTTTTCCGATAACGAAGCTGATTTGGATGGTAGTGCTATTTTTGCTGAAGGTAATAGCAGCATATTTACCATAACCAATTGCACTTTTTCAGATAATAAAAGCAATAGTGGCGGGGCAGCTTTTAAAAATAATTACAGTAACGCTACGCTTAATAATTGCATATTTTGGAATAATGGTACTGAAATCGTGAGTGCTGGTACTTTTACCGCAAATGTTTCCAACTCCATAGTTCAAGGCGGTTATGCGGGTGCAATAGATGTAAACCCCATGTTTGTAAACTCCGCCAACCCCGCCGGGCCGGATGGCATCTGCCGCACTGCCGATGATGGTTTGCGCTTACAAGCAGGCAGCCCGGCCATTAACACAGGCGACAACGCTCATATTCCCACCGGCATAACCACTGATATTACCGGTGCTGCCCGCATACAAAACGGTATAGTGGATATGGGTGCTTATGAACACTATATTTGCCCGGGCGCAGTAGTTTTTGTGGATCAAAGCATAGGCACAAGCGGAGACGGCACAAGTTGGGCAACGGCTTTTGCTACCTTAGACGAAGCATTGTATGCTGCACACAACTGCCCCGAAATAAACACCATAAACGTAGCCCAAGGCACCTACAAACCCACCCGGAAACCCTACCAAAACGGTCTGGAAATTACCACTCCCAATGACCGCGATTTTACTTTCCACCTGCCCAATGACGTAGCCATTTACGGCGGTTTTCCCTCCGGCGGAGGCGTTCGCAATATTGTTGCTAACCCTACCATTCTCAGCGGCGACCTGAACGGCGATGATATAATTTCCGGTAGTGGCAGTACCCTAAGCATTACCGGCAATGCCGAAAATGTATTTCACGTGGTATTATCGGTTTCCGATTCTGATGCTACTCTTTTGAACGGATTTACCATTACCGGCGGGAATGCCAATGGCATATTTGCTGGCAGCATTACCGTGGAAGGTAAAGATATTTACCAACACGGCGGTGGTGCTATGCAGGCTTGCTCATCTTGGGTTATACTGCAAAACTGTACTCTTTCGGGCAACAGTGCTACCGATGGCGGCGCATTGTACAACAATTTCTATGCTTATCCTTCACTAAAAAACAGCACCCTATCGGGAAATGCTGCCACCAATCACGGCGGGGCAATTTTTAATTACTTCTCTTCTCCCGATTTGAGTCAGTGTAACCTTATGGGCAATATCTGCGGCAACAGCGGCGGTGCTATATTCAGCACAGAATTATCGGCACCGGTAATCATCAATTGCACCTTATCGGGCAACAGAGCGCAAAAGGGTGGGGCTATGTTTACCACATCTTCCTTTTTTGGCACGGTAGATATTCCTACAATAATAACCAATAGTGCTTTTATGCAAAACAATGCCCAATCTGAGGGTGGCGCATTGCATAACAACGCTTCCGTTTTACTCAAAATCAACAACAGTACCTTTGGCAACAACACTGCCGGTACCTACGGCGGTGCTATTTATAACAGTAATGCAGGCAATACTACAGTTGGCAATTGTACCATAACCGGTAATACTGCCACTACCAACGGAGGTGCTGTGTATAATACTTCAGGCTCACTTTCGATTTACAATAGTATCTTGTGGAACAACAACACCCAAATCAGCGGGACTCCGGCTACTGTTTCTCACTCAATTGTACAGGGTGGCTATGCAGGTGCTACCGATTCCAACCCCTTGTTTACCAACCCCGCTAACCTTGCCGGACCCGATGGCATACACCGCACTGCCGATGACGGAATAACCCTCCAATCTAGCAGCCCTGCCATTAATTCGGGCAATAATACCCTAATTTCGGCCGGTATTACTACAGATATTACCGGTGCTTCCCGCATACAGTATGGCACAGTAGATATGGGTGCTTATGAAACTGCCAATGTTTGCCCAGATTTAAGTGCGGTTGCCGGTATGGCCATCATTACCAACAGCACTTGTACGGACTGCGCTCTTTCGGGCGGAAACATTAGCGCACCTTCGGTTAATCCATGCCTGCCTGGTAGCACCTTACATTATTCTACAGATAACGGCACAACCTGGACAAGCACCCTGCCCGTTTACAACCAATCTACCCCCATCACCATTCTTACCCGATGCATTTGCGATGCCGACCCAAGTACCTATAGTTTTATGGGTAGTGTCACCACAATACCCGGCGTTTGTACGCCCGTTACTGCCGGCATTACAGGAAACACGCTTAGCTTTAGCGGACAAACTACACTTACCGCTACCGGTGGAATACAGTACTTATGGAACGGCGGAAATTCACCCAATAATGCCATAAACATCTTTACCACATCGGGCAACTACACCGTAACCGTAACCGGAAGCAACGGCTGCACCAATTCGGCAACTGTCAACATTACGGTAAATACTTGTATTGACACCCTTTATGTGGACCAAAGCATTGGTGCGAGCGGCGATGGATTGAGCTGGGCAACAGCCCTGAAAACCCTTGACGAAGCCTTGTATTTAGCACACAACTGCCCCGATGTTACCACCATAAACGTGGCACAAGGCATCTATAAACCTACCCGCAAACCCTATCTTAACGGACAAGAAACTACCACCCCCGATGCTCGCGATATTACCTTCCACCTGCCCAACGGTGTAGACATTTACGGCGGCTTCCCCAACGGAGGCGGTACCCGAAACACTGCTTTGAACCCCACTATACTCAGCGGCGACCTGCTCGGAAACGATTTGATAAGCGGCAGCGGGTTTAACCTTACTATTAACGGAAATGTAGAAAATGCCTATCACGTAGTTCTATCGGTAGAAGATGATGAGGCTACTCTGTTAGACGGCTTTACCATAACCGGCGGCAATGCCGATGGACCCTTATTGAGTGCTATTGCCGTTGAAACGAAAACCATATACCGGAACAGCGGCGGCGCACTATACTGTATGTGGTCAGAAATCAAAGTAAACGATTGTACTTTTACAGGCAACGCAGCGTATAACGGTGCCGGCCTCTATAACAACAAATCTAGCCTCATTTTGAGCAACAACACCTTTGTTCAAAACTTAGGTGATAACGAAGGTGGAGGGATTTTTAACCACATGTCCTCGCCCGAACTTAACAACCTTGTTTTTATAGGCAATTTGGCTATGAATGGCGGCGGTATGGTTAACAGCTTTTTCAGTGCGCCGATACTGGGTAACTGTACATTCTCGGGCAACTATGCTTCAAATAGCGGTGGAGCCATGTATAGTACTACCTCAACGCCAACCATTAACAATAGCATATTATGGGGCAACGGAACAGAAATTGCAGGCACAACCACTGTAGCCCACTCCATCGTGCAAGGCGGCTTTTCAGGTGCTGTCAATGTCAACCCGATGTTCGTGAACCCCAATAACCCCGCCGGCCTCGATGGCATACACAGCACCAACGATGACGGATTAAGACTACAAATAGGTAGTCCGGCGGTGAATAGCGGCAATAATGCCCTCGTTCTTGCAGGTACCCTTACCGATATTACCGGTGCTGTACGCATTTCAGACGGTATTGTGGATATGGGTGCTTATGAAGGCGCATTTTCGCCGGTGGTTTGTGGCGGAAACGTATTATACGTAGATGCCAATGTACCAACCGGTGGGAATGGTGCTTCATGGGTTTTGGCTTTCAACAACTTAAATGATGCCCTTTATGTAGCGTGGAACTGCCCTGATGTGGACAGTATTTTGGTGGCTGCCGGCACATACAAACCCAACAGAAAGCCTTACGAAATGCAACCCGATAAAACCGGAGTGCAAATTTCCACCGCAGATGCCCGAGATGTTACTTTCCACATCAGAACCGCCCTTACTGTTTTGGGTGGATACCCAAGCGGCGGCGGGGTTCGAAATGCACAAAACAATCTTACCCGTTTAGAACCCGATGTGGATGCGGGGGTAACTGCTTACCATGTGGTGTATATAGATGCTAACGCATATTGGACTCCGGCTAATTCAGTTACAACGCTAGATGGCTTTAATATAAGTGGTGCTATTGCCGATGGCAACGAAATACTTCCGTTAAATGGCTTTGACTTGCACCAAAACTTCGGAGGTGGAGTATATGTAAATGGAGGCAATGTGCATATAAGCAACAACCGTTTTAACTTTCATCAAGCCAACCGAGGCGCAGGCATTTATCTGCACGAAAGCAATGCCAATATTGACAACAACGAGATAACCGACAACGATGCAATTAGGGGTGCCGGTATTTACTCCACCGGCTGCACAAACAGCATTGTCAATAACAGCTTTTTGCGAAACGATGCCGGCAATTCGGGCGGGGGTATTTACAGTCAACAAAGCTCCAACTCTTTAAACGGCAATAGATTAGCCACTAACACCGCATTGGGCATAGGCGGTGCTTACTTTGCCACCGGAGGAACAACAGTAGCTGTTGACAACACCTTTGAGGTAAACGAAACACAAAACAACGGAGGTGCAATTTACCTGCAATCGGGTAATCATACATTTACCGCCAATACTATGGTTAACAATACCGCCAACTTTGGAGCAGCCGTCTATTCCAACGCCGATGTTTTGAATTGTATCAACAATGTTATTGCCAACAATATAGCCAATATGCAAGGCGGCGGGTTGTATCTTGTTAATGGAATATCAAGTTTGGTAAGTAATACCCTTTTCGACAATAAAGCCCAACAAGAAGGTGGAGGTGTGAATGCCCAAGCAGGTGAACACCAATTTGACAACAACATTTTTTGGAACAATCAAATAGGAAATAATCCCAACTTACCCGGTGCCGACTACCACAATAATAATACGGCTATCCTATTGTTTAACCATAGCCTGTTACAATTCAGCATCGGCGCATATAATCCTTTTGATTTTGGCATCGGTAATATTTTTGGGCAAAACCCGATGTTTGTTGATTTAGCCAATATTACAGGACCCGACAACACTCACCGGACTACCGATGATGGCTTGCGTTTACAAGCGGGCAGCCCCGCTATTGATGCCGGCAACGATGCCTACCTCCCTGCAGGCATGACCACCGATATAACCGGTAATCCCAGAGTGTCTATGGCTTCGGTTGATATGGGTGCATACGAAAAGGAAAATACAGTGGTATGCCTTGTATTTGCCGGCATACAAACCAATGCCAACAGCAACTGTACCGCTACAAGCATGGAGATTACCGCCACTGGTGGCGTTTCGTACCTGTGGGAAAACGGCTCAACCGTCAACCCACGCACAGTGAGTGCTTCGGGTAGCTATAGCGTAACCGTAACTAGCGCCAATGGCTGTACTGCTTCGGAAAACATTCAGGTTATTGTGAGTCAGTTGCCTCAGTTGGTGGTGAACATAAACGGTACTTCAAGTGCCTGTGTGGGCAGTAACATCAATTTGCAAGCAAGTGCTAATATGTCAGCAACTTATGAATGGTCGGGACCTAATGGCTTTTCATTTAACGGCCCATATTTTACCATCACTATTGCTACTGCGGCAATGTCGGGTATTTACACGGTTACGGCTACCAATGCAGACGGTTGTACCCAAACCGCAAGCCGGTTGGTCACGGTGAGTGCTACTACACCCACCCTTAGCGGAAATACCCAAATTTGCACCGGAAATACTATTTCATTAACAGCTTTTGGCGGAAACAGTTATGCCTGGAGTGGACCGGGCTTTAGTGCTGCGGGCAGCAGTATTGTACGCTATAATGCTACGGTTGCCATGTCGGGTACTTATACCGTCACGGTGAGCGGTGCAGCAAGTTGTACCGGCACGGCAAGTGTTCAGGTAACGGTTCACCCGCAACCATCGGCTACTTTAAGCGGTACTTCATCGGTTTGCTCGGGAGGAACGATGACCATAAATGCGCCGGCAGGCGGAATCAGTTACTTGTGGAGTGGCCCCAATGGTTTTACTTCTAACACCGGCAGCAGTAACAGCCTAACCCGAACACCGGCAAACACTGCAATGGCCGGTCTGTACAAAGTGACCGTCACCAATTCCGGCGGCTGCACGGCTACTGCAAGCAGGTCTGTCTCGGTCAATGCGCCTACTACGGCAAGCATTACCGGTGCTACCGGCGTTTGTGCCAACAATACGCTTGCTCTTACCTGCACCACATCGGGCGTTAATTATCAATGGAGCGGACCCGGCGGTTTTACCTTTACTGGTGCTGCTATGACCCGAAACCCTGCTGTGGCAGGTACTTATATAGTGACTGTTACCAATGCAGCAGGCTGCATCAGTACCGCAAGCAGAAATGTTACAATTAACCCCGCACCTGTTCCAAGCATCATGAACAATAGCAATTGCAACCGAATTTGGCTTATTGCCTCGGGCGGAAACAGCTATCAATGGAGCGGACCTAATAGTTACTCCTTTACCGGAACTACCGTAAACCGCAATCCGGCTACGTCTGCCATGTTTGGCACTTACACCGTAACAGTTACCGGAAGTGGTGGTTGTACGGCATCGGCAAGCATTACGGTAACTTGTAGCTCCGGCAAAACGATAGATGAAGAAGAAGCTGTTTTGATGTCAAATGCTACACTTTTTGCTTATCCAAATCCGGCAAAAGGAGCAACCACCATTACCTTCCAAACAAATATGGCAGAGGAGGTACGGTTATCTTTACATGATTTGAACGGACAAGAAGTTATACATATATTCAACGGAAAGGTAGATGCAGGCATTACACATCATGTTACCACCGATGTTAGTCACTTGCCTGCCGGCACCTATCTCGTGATGCTGCTCCGAAGTGCCGGAAGTAGTTTAACGCTGCGTTTAATCGTACAATAACGTGAGTAACCGTCTCTTGTCACCTAATATTCTTTACTATGCAATGATTGGGGCATTTAGCAATCAAAGAGCGCAAAGCCTTTAAAAAAATGAGTTTGCGATCTTTGATTTGCTCTGCTAACCTTTCAAATTGTGTGTTTTTTGGTTTGTGCCGGCTTTGTTTTTGGGGTAATTTTACACTATCAAATACCCCAATCATCATATAAAATCATTCACCAAAAAACAAACCCAATATTATATGAAACAGTTAACCTTCCTTGTTATGTTTGTACTAACACATCTTGCCAACGCACAAACACCGGAGTTAGTGCCCGACTATACCGGTAAAACCAATTACCTTGCCCCCAAAGGCTGGGCAATTGACGCACAACAAAACGGTGCTAATTATATTTGGATGGCTGTTCAAAACAATACGGCTCAGTCGCCGGTAATAGCATCTATTATCCTTCCTATCCAAAACGGACAACTCAACAACCTGCTCACAGCCACCCTTGCCGAAACATTTTCCGACCTCCAAGCATATTCATCCACTACAACCAATGACAACGATTTTCATGTTTTGTTATCGGGCATAAGAGCAGGTCAGGTAAACCAAATTGCCGCATTTATTGTACGCGACCCGGGTAAATTTTTGTTTATTAACTTCTTTGCTGCCACACCCACCTTGTTTGACCAATTGGGAAGAGGCGGATTATTGTACGATTGTATGCAGCAACAAAACCCCCACGATTATGGCTCTATGGCAAACAATAGTTTTTACAATGTCTATGACCCTCAATCCGATATGATAAACGGGCAATACAATATGCAGAGTTTTCAGTTGCAGGATTATATCCTTCAAAACTCAAAACCCGTTACTCAACAAGATTTGGTGGGGCAGTGGATGCAAGCCGTTTCTTACAGCACCGGAAACGACTATCAGGCGGTGGTTTCCGGCAATATTAAATATGGGGAAAACGGACATGCTCATCTGTTAGACCTTAATCATAATGGCACTTATAAACTGACTTATTACTACAAAAATGTGGCTTATGGCACCGAAAACACTTGCCAAATGGTGGAAAACGGCACATTCACCATACAAAATAACCAACTCATACTAAAACGCACCCGTTATTCAGGCGATTTTGTGGTATATGGCAAACGCACAGAGGAAGATAAATCCAATTTGCCCGGTCGCACGTTTGACATCGGGCTGCTGAGCGATAAAAAACATTTGGCTCTAAAAGGCCCCGAATTTGAATACAGCATTTCATCAGATTTTGGTACACTAAGGTTGGGTTTTACCAAGGTTAAATAAACTTCTGTATCATTAAAGTAACTTATTTGCCCGATTACACAGACAATATCTTCTGTTACTAAAAAATATGGCTATTGATTAGTCAATTACCCAGCGATTCTCGGTTTAGCAAAAATAATATACAATAAGCTACCTGTAAATATAGGCAATAAAGTCTTTAGTTTGCCTTCAAAATGGTTAAACAATGATAGACGAGTTAATAAGGTTAGTAAGAGCTGGTTTTGAGAGGATAAAAGATGTTCGCAGATTCAACCAGAGCTATTCTCTTAGCAACATGTTAGGGTTATCGTTTGCGATGTTCCACTTAAAAGACAGTTCGTTAAGTAGTTTTCGGGAGCAATTCAGTGTTCGGTCAGAGAACTTAAAAACGGTTTACGGGGTAGAAGTATTACCAGGCGATACTGCTTTACGTCAAGCCATTGATACGGTATCACCGGCGTTACTGCAAAACATGTTTAAACCGCTCATCGGCAGGTATTTTCGGTATTTTGAGAACGTGGCACAATGTGGTAAACTGCCTGTCGCTTCCAACTGCCAAAACAATGCTTTTTCCGTCTGCACAGGAAAACACTTCGCCATAAGGAGCGATGTTGGGGTGAAGCGTTCCCATGGGTTGGGGAATATGTCCGCACATCAGCCAGTTGGTGGCCTGATTGGCCAATGCAGAAACGGCGGCATCAAACAACGAAACCTGAACCAGACAACCCTTATTTGTTTGTTGGCGCTGCCATAGTGCTGCCAAAATACCCTGTTTGAGTTGGTGAGCTGCCAACACATCAATCAGGGCAACCGGCATTTTTAAGGGTCCGCTCTGCGGAGTTCCGTTCATAAACATAAAACCCGATTCTGCCTGAAGCACAACGTCAAAACCCACCCGGTCAGACATTGGACCAAAAGCAGTGAGTTGTCCATAAATGAGTTGAGGGTTTAGTTGTTGTAGTGTTCGATAATCCATTCCGAATTTTAAATCATCGCCCGATTTAAAGTTGGTAATCACCACATCGGCCTTTTTCAGGAGATCATACACTCTGTTGCGATCTTCAGGCATATTATAGTCAACAAATTGTATTTCTTTGTTCCAATTTACACTGCAATAATAGGCGGACAGGTTGTCGGTCGGCTCTTGAGGCAGTCTCCTGGTACGGGTAATATCACCTGTTCCGTTTTTGTTTTCGATTTTCACCACCTTTGCTCCCAATTCGGTAAAAAACTTACCGACAGCAGGTCCGGCTAATACCCCGGCTAATTCAATCACTGTTAATTTATCAAACATTGCGCTTAATTTGACGACAAGATACTTCCAAATTCCAACTAAAAGCCGGAACCGGACTGTATTAGGCGGGGAAATCGTCAGCGGGCAAGGCGTGACTTTAATGAAGGTACAATGAGATGACACCGGATATGACATTGTCATTGTTACGGTGTTGTAAACCTTCGAACCTCAACCTGTGGTCATGCTATTTTGATGAGAAGTGAAATTGGGGAATCTATATTCTCCCCTGTATTTTTGCCAAAATAAGAAATCCCATCAGCACGATGCCCCAGAAAAGCCAGGAAACGGTAATTAAAAACAAACCGGTGATATATTGCTGATGTATCTCCCCAGACTCATAAGCCTTGTAGAGTACTGCTAAAACGAAAACAGAAGCCAGTCCGAACCATTGTTTCAAATAATATGGGTTTTGACCGGATGCCCGCTTAACAAATGCGGAAAATATGTAAAAGCAGGACATTGCGGCCGTTCCGGCTAACAAGCAATAGTATAACAACTGCATGAAAAAATTCATATTATTGCCAGCGTAAAGGACCGCTGAAAAACAAAAAACCGATTAAAATAACGAAGATGGCAACCAACCAGGTCATCCCCAACATGGTGCAACCTTTTATATAACGCTCGCTGTTTTGAAGCAGGTGATAAGTAAAATAGAGACCGGTTCCAAAAATCAGACCGCTCAATGCCGAGATAATGGCTTCCGATGTTTTCCCATTAGGGGCGATCAAAATTTTTACGGAAGTGGTGAGCAAAAATAACATTGCAAGGCTACTGATGCCAAAAAGTAGAAAGAAGGTAGTTTTTGCTAAAAATTCCATTGCAATCAGTTGGCAGTTTAGAAGTTGTTGAATGTTTGTTTTTTTTTAGGCCAGGCGTGGAGGATAACCCCCTTTTCAGATTGTATAGTTATCCTGATGACAGACATTTAGGTCAGAAACTGACTGAAAAAAAAGACGGGCAACAAGTAGGTATAAAAGCAGAAGTTAGAAGGTAAAACTACTGCGAAGAATCATCCTGTTCCTGTTGGTCATTTTTGACGGTGGTAACCGTAGTGGTAGTGCTACACTCACCAATCGCTTTTTCGGCAGCCAATTTTGCGATTTGCTCAACGGATTGAAAAATTTTACTGGCCGAGGGTCCGACAAAATCTAATTTGCAGAACAGAATACCCGATATAGGTTGTACCGAAGCATATACTTTAGAATCGCTTTTTGCCTGATTGGAAAGGATATTGGCATAGTCGCTGAAACTAAGGGCGACACTGAATCCGATGGTGAGCAAAGCAGCCCAAATCAGGATGCCTATGGATTGGCTTAGGGTGCTGATATGGGTAGCTTTCAAAAACATGGTAAATCCTTGCCCGATTACAAAAAAGAATGCCAGGGCCAATAAAAACACAAAAGTAAAGGCGAGGATAGGGGTGAACACTTCGTTCATATTCAGAATACGCTCAAAAATACTTCCGGCAATATAGCTAAATCTGAGTGCAACTATTACGGCAAGGATAATTTGAATCATGGACCAAACAGCACCTACAAAGCCTTCTTTAACACCTTTGTAAATGCCGTAACCCAAAACAGCAAGGAAAGCAAGGTCTATGGGGTTCATAAATGGAAGTTTAAAAAATATAATTGAAGTTCAAAAGGTGCAGAGTGTTTAGTTTTGCAGCAATTCTTTTACCATAGCAGAAATTGCCCGTCCATCGGCTTTGCCGGCAAGTTGTTTGGTTGCTAATCCCATAACTTTACCCATGTCGGCAGGCGATTTAGCGCCAATCTGTTCGATGATGGTTTGAAGGGCAGCTTTTAATTCTTCTGCGCTGAGTTGTTTGGGCAGGTAGCGTTCTATAACAGCTATTTCTTCAGCTTCAATTTGAGCCAGATCGTCGCGGTTTTGTTGCTGATAGATGGTCAGTGAATCGCGGCGTTGTTTGACTAATTTATTTAGTACGGCCATTTCCGTTTCGGCGGTCATTTCGACAGGTGCCCCTTTTTCGGTTTTGGCCAATAAAATGGCGGCTTTAATACCTCTCAATCCGCGCAAGGTTGCCTGATCTTTGGCAAGCATGGCGGCTTTGATATCGTTGTTGATTTGTTGTTCTAAACTCATGTCAGGTTAATAAAAAATAGAAGATAGCGACAAAAAGTACGGTTTATGAATGATTCGGATTAATGAAGCTATCAGTACAGAATTGAGATTCAAATTTTGTTAACAAAGTTAGAAATAAATAACTCAATTAACAAATTTTTTGTTCCACAAAAAGCAGTTTTGTTTAAAAAAGTATATATTTAGATGCCTTTAAAACAATTTCTCCACGCAATTCCATAGATTTTCGGCAGATATATCCCAATCAAATTTGGTTTTTTGGAAACGTCCTTTTTCAATCATTTCACTTCGAAGCGGAACGTTGTAATATAGTTGGGCTAAGGCCAAATAAATACTTTCTACCGAAAAAGGGTTGACCAATAAGGCTGCGTTTCCCGCTACTTCGGGCATCGAAGAGGTGTTGCCGGTTATTACAGGAGTTTCTGCACAAAATGCTTCGACTATCGGGATGCCAAACCCTTCAAAAACAGAAGCATAGACCAAAGCTATAGCAGCCCCCATGATTTTTGAAAGTTCGTCTATCTGAAGATGTCCCAAAAAGATCACTGAGTCTTTATGTTGCATGGCTTCGTAGGTATCCAAAGCTTCCTTGCATTGCCATGCCTGACGGCCGGCTACTAAAAACTTAGCTCCGCAATTTCCTTGACTTTTTAGCCGGTCAAATGCGCTCAGTATTCTGGCGAGGTTTTTTCGGGGGTGAATGGCCCCAACAAACAGAAAATATTCTTTTCCTTGCGTATATTGTTCTTTTACCGCTTCTTTAGCCGGCTCGCTCAGGGGCCGGTAGATGCGGTTTACCCCATTGTAAACCACTTCAATTTTGGATGCCGGAAGCTGGTAGGTGTTGACTAAATCTTGTTTGGTATATTCTGAAACCGCAGCGATGCTGTCAGCACGCCGGGCATAGCGGGGTGAAAAATGCTGATAGAATTTCCGGGCAAACAGGGGTATCTGGTCGGGATAATGTTCAAAGGCAATATCGTGTATCACCATCGCTGTTTTTATCTCTGAACGAAGTGAACAATACCCGTCTGTGGACAGAAAGACATCGGCTTTTACCTGCTTTAATACCCTTGGAACAGCCCATTCAAACCACATATACCACAACAGGGGATGCCGTGCGGGTGGATAAACCACTATTGGCAGGACATTGTCCGAAAAAATAAATTCTTTGCTGTAGGGACGGTCAAACAAAAACACAAACCGGTGTTCAGGATGTTTTATGGCAATCCGCTGCAAAGTTTCACAAGTAAACCTCCCTATGCCTTCGAGGCGTTTGCTCAATAGGAAACGGGTATTGACGGCTATCGTTTTTGAGGACATGTATTTGTTTGCGGCGTTATGCTCCAAAAATTAAAAAAACCAGACAGGCAATGAACCTGCCGGTTTGCACACCTGCTTTTATTGACAGCAGCGTGTTAAAAGGAGGGCAAAGATACGCAGATAGTTGCAATATATTGGTTTATCTATGTAATTGCGTAACTTTGCAAGTATGCAACCCAATATATTTAACCGCGACACCTCTGGTTCCGGAGATTTCAGCTACTTAACAGAATTAAACCAAATACAGCGCGAAGCTGTGGAATGTATTAACGGACCGGTGATGATTATTGCCGGCCCCGGATCGGGCAAAACCCGCGTGCTTACCTACCGCATAGCCCACCTCATTCGTTTGGGCATTCATCCCCGAAACATTCTTGCACTTACATTTACCAACAAAGCAGCCCGCGAAATGCAGGAGCGCATCAGACAGATTGCCGGCGAAACGGCGGCTGACAAACTTTGGATGGGGACTTTTCACTCAATTTTTGCGCGGATACTTCGAATCGAATCTGCCGCTATCGGTTATCCGGTCAACTTTTCGGTTTATGACACAGAAGACAGCAAAAACCTGATTAAAACCATTGTTTCAGAACTTAACCTGAATCCGGACAATTACAAGCCCAATGTGGTCTATAACCGAATTTCAAATGCCAAAAACAATTTAATCAGCCCGGTGAGCTATGCTCAAAGCGAAGAAATCCGCCTTGCAGACGGGGCTTCCAACCTTCCCCGTATGCCCGAATTATATGCTCGCTATGTGTTGCGATGTCAGCAGGCGGGTGCCATGGATTTTGATGACCTTTTGATTAAAATGTACCAACTGCTGTACCAGCATCCGGAAATAGCACATAAATATCAATCGCGGTTTAAATTTTTGTTGGTAGATGAATTTCAGGATACCAATTCCGCCCAATATGCCATCATAAAAAAAATTGCCGAACTGCACCGGTCGGTCTGTGTCGTGGGCGATGATGCCCAAAGTATTTATGCCTTCAGAGGTGCTACCATTGACAATATTCTGAATTTTGAACGGGACTACCCCGAAGCGCAAACCTTTAAACTGGAGCAAAACTACCGCTCGACCGGAAAAATAGTGGCAATAGCCAACCGCGTCATAGCAGGCAATAACCGTCAGATTACCAAAAATATCTGGACAACCAACGACGAAGGACATAATATTCAGTTGCTGAGGGCTGCAAATGATACGGAAGAGGCCAGACTTGTGGTGGACAATATCTATATGGACAGACTGCGCCTCCATTTCAAAAACGAAGATTTCGCTATTCTATACCGCACCAATGTGCAATCGCGGGTTTTTGAAGAAGAACTCCGCCGGAAAGGGATTCCCAGCCGGGTATATGGGGGGGTGTCTTTTTACCAGAGAAAAGAGGTAAAAGACCTCATTGCCTATCTTCGTCTGACTGTAAATCCACAAGACGAAGAAGCGCTTCGCAGGATTATCAATTACCCTACCCGGGGGATTGGCAATACCACATTGACCAAGGTGAGTGCTTTGGCAAATCAGCATCAGGTTTCTATTTGGGCTGTTTTAGAAGAAATCCACCGCTACGAGTTGCCTAAAAATGCCAAAGATTCGCTGACTAATTTCGTCAAAATGATGCAGATTTTCTCTAATCAACAGGCAAAAAAGGATGCGCACGAATTGGCCAAATTCATTGGCGCTCAAACCGGACTCATCAAACAACTCAGCGAAGACAAAACTATTGAAGGCATCAGCCGGTATGAAAACCTGCAGGAACTCCTAAACAGTATTAAAGAGTTTGTAGATGAACAAAAAGCAAAACAAGGGCAGGAACCCGACATAGTTCACGATGCCTCTTTGGGGTCATACCTTCAGGGCGTTGCGCTGTTTACCGATTTGGACAAAGATGAAGATGAAAACGGGAAAGTCAAACTGATGACCATACACACTGCCAAGGGGCTTGAGTTTCCTTGCGTGTATATTGTCGGCATGGAAGAAGGGTTGTTCCCATCTTTGCCGGCTTTAAAAAGCGTAACCGAACTGGAAGAAGAACGAAGGTTGTTTTACGTGGCCATCACACGGGCCAAACACAAACTCCATTTGTCTTTGGCAGCCTGCCGTTACCGCTATGGCGAATTACAATATACCAACCCCAGCCGTTTTATAGATGAAATTGCATCTATCAATGTCGAGCAGGTTGGGGTTAAACCCAAAACCTCAGTTTTTGCAAAATCAGATGCTTACGGAAGTTTTAAAGAAAGCAATTCCTCGGTCAGCGATAATATCCGGCTGGCAAAACAACAGCAAAACAAACAACCGGCTTCAAAACTGAACATACCCGACAACTTTAAAGCCGACGATACTGCTAAACTCAAAGCCGGAGATGAAGTAATTCATCAGCGGTTTGGGATGGGCAAGGTGCTGAATGTGGAAGGCTACGGCGAAAAAAGAATGGCGGCTATCCGTTTTGAAGCCGAAGGAGAAAAGAAAATTGTCCTGAAATTTGCCCAACTGATGATTGTAAAAAAATAGAAAGGGAAATGACGGAGGCGTGTTAATTGCACGTTCAATTCAGGCATAAGACGTAAGTGGTGAGGCATAAGAGTTTGGAACTTTATTACCTTACTCAAAAGCAGGAATTTTCGAATATTGGATGGTTTTCCATGTTACCGACACCTGCCTGCATTAGTAAAAGTAAGGAGTCTGTAAAGTTTCGCAATGTACATCCGGTAAAAAAACAAGTATATTTGCAGGGATTTTACGTTCCGGCGTGCGCCGGAATCATTGGTTTTAAAAACAAGGCAATCGCGAAGCACTGAAACCTTATTATCTCATTAACCGGACGATTCATGATTGATTATAAGGTAATAAGGTTTGCGGAACGGCCTGTTCCCCTGTTGTTACTAAGGTAATAAGGTTTGCGGAAATCTTATGACTTACGCCTAACCAACCACTTAACCCAAAAACCTGTTTCGCAATTCATGCATTTTCACCTCATTTCAGAATTTCAGCCTACCGGCGACCAACCGGAAGCCATCCGTCAGTTGGTTGCCGGAATTAATAACGGCGAGCGCGCCCAAACCCTGTTGGGGGTTACCGGTTCGGGTAAGACCTATACCATGGCCAATGTCATTGCTCAGGTTCAGAAACCCACCCTCATTCTCAGCCACAACAAAACCTTAGTTGCTCAATTGTATGGCGAGTTTAAGCAGTTTTTCCCCGAAAACAAGGTGGAATTCTTTGTATCCTATTACGACTATTACCAACCCGAAGCCTACGTTGCCGTAACTGACACTTATATTGAAAAAGACCTGGCCATTAACGATGAAATTGAAAAACTCCGGTTGAGGACAACCTCCTCCCTCATGTCGGGGCGGCGCGATGTCATAGTCGTGGCTTCTGTTTCCTGTATCTATGGTATGGGAAACCCCGAAGAATATAAACGAAGCATTATCCATCTAACCGTTGGCCAAACCATCAGCCGCAATCAGTTTTTGTTTAAATTAGTGGACATTCTGTACAGCCGGACAGAAGCTGATTTTGAACGGGGAACGTTCAGGGTTCGCGGCGATTTGATTGAAATTTACCCCCCTTATTCCGAAACAGCTTTCAGAATCACTTTTTTGGGAGATACCATTGAGACAATTGACAATATCAAACCCGATAACGGCAAAAGGATAGGTGCTCAGGACGAGGTCATCATTTACCCGGCCAACCTCTACCTGATGCCCAAAGAACAATATGTTACCATTCTCAACGAAATTCAGGACGAACTACGGGAACATGAAGCATATTTTAATGCCGTAGGCAAACCCCTCGAAGCAGCAAGAATTAACGAGCGGGTAAATTTTGACCTCGAAATGATACGCGAACTCGGATATTGTTCGGGTATCGAAAATTACTCCCGTTTTTTTGACCGGCGCAAACCCGGACAACGACCGTTTTGCCTGTTAGACTATTTCCCCTCCGACTATCTGCTCATTGTTGATGAAAGCCATGTAACCATTCCGCAGATTTCAGGAATGTATGGCGGCGACCGCTCCCGAAAACTCAGTTTGATAGAATATGGATTCCGGCTACCATCGGCCATTGACAACCGCCCCCTTAATTTTCAGGAATTTCAAAGCCTGATTAACCAGGTCATCTATGTGTCGGCAACCCCTGCCGATTTTGAACTGGAACAATCGGAAGGCATCGTCGTTGAGCAAATCGTCAGGCCTACCGGTTTGTTGGACCCTCCGGTCGAAGTGCGGCCAAGCCTCAACCAGATTGACGATCTGCTCGGCGAAATCAACCAAAGAATAGCTGTAAAAGAGCGGGTACTTGTAACCACGCTCACTAAACGAATGGCGGAAGAACTCACCAAATACCTCACGAGGTTCAGCATTAAATGCCGTTATATTCACTCGGAAGTTGATACTTTAGACCGAGTAGAAATTATCCGCGACCTGCGTTTGGGAGAATTTGATGTGCTCATCGGTGTCAATCTCCTGCGGGAAGGCTTGGATTTGCCCGAAGTTTCTTTGGTGGCAATCCTCGATGCCGATAAAGAGGGCTTTTTGAGAAATGAACGCTCGTTAATTCAAACTTCGGGAAGAGCAGCAAGAAATGCAAACGGACTGGTCATTATGTATGCCGACAACATCACCAAATCCATGCAACGCGCGATTGATGAAACATACCGCAAACGCAGCAAACAAATTGCCTACAACGAAACCCACGGCATAGTTCCTACTACCGTATTTAAAAGCAAAGAAAAGATTTTAGAGCAATCTTCGGTGCTGAACAGCCGTACTGAAAACAAGGCTTATAAAGAACCCGAAGAAACCGCAAACATCGCCGCCGATCCGGTGGTGAAGTTGATGAACCAATCACAGATTGAAAAACTGATTGACCAAACCCGCAAAAAAATGCAGCAGGCTGCCAAAGACCTCGATTTTATGGAAGCTGCAAGACTTCGCGATGAAATGTTTGCCCTTCAGGATTTGTTGAAAACTCAGAACGGGTAATAATAGAAGGCACACGTCAGACAATTCCCAAAATCAACCATTTTTCACCTCCGAAAAACGAAGAATACCACCTGCAATAACTCTATGCACCCCTGCAATGGGTTATTGTACCCCTGCAAAGACTCATTTCACCCCTGCATTGCTTTAAATCGCCGCTGCAATAACTCAATTCACCTCTGCAAATACTTATTGCACCCTTGCAATGGCTTAAAGTGCCCCTTCATTAGGTTAATGCACCCCTGCATTGGTTTAAATCACCTCTGCAATACATCAATTCACCTGTGCAATGGGTTAATTCACCCCTGCAAAGACTTATTGCACTTCTGAATTGGGTTTATGTCAACCCTGTTTTCTTCCCCAAATCTTGTTTTTATGCAATAATAAACGGAGATGAGAAAGTGAAAACCCTGAAAGGTTTAAATATGAATAGTATGTAAAAACTACGGAAATGAGTGAAATAGCCCATTTGCCGGAGGGGTTGTGGTGGTGCGAGGGAAGATAGCGGTAGAGTATTTAAAAACCTCATAGTTTTACCAAAACTATGAGGTTTGACCTAAACAAGCAACCCTGATTAAAAAATTTTCGTTTCAGAAAGCAGGTATCCGAGGTTAAAAAAAACTTTTTTTCAAAAAAAATTAAAAAAAATGCGATTTTGGGTTGATTTTTTTGTGTGAAAAGGAATATACATAGTAATGCACCAAATAAACCCTTTCCTGAGAGAAAGATAACTTAAGATGATGCAGAATTTTAAACCAAAACTTTTATTTTTGTATGAAAACAAACCAAACTCCGTTTTTCCGCTTTGTTGCGATTGTTTGCATTAGTTTAATTTTTAATGGGGGGGGGTGAATAGCCTCTTTGCACAAGGTGGCTCATCTCAACCACCGTGCCCTGTTGTTAATTCTTGTGACCCTAATTTGAATTGCAGGCAAGTATTTGATATTTATGCCGATCTTACAGGAGAAAATCTTATAGACATTGAACCTTGCCGTAATAGAAAATTTGCAATAACCGATATTTTTGGAGGAGGATTTGGTCCCTGCACCTTCGTAGGAGAATATCAAACACTTTACGCATGGATGCCTCCTTTAGGAGATGACGAATCAACCTGTTTAGTATCGGGTTATAGCAATATAACCAATGTATGGAATAATGAGTTAGAACTAATGTCTTTTCCTTTCGGCAAAAATACTCAACGTTCAATAACAGCAACATCCGCAACAGGAATCAATCAAAGGGTATTGACAATAAACGAAAGTTTAAACCCTATTGTTAAAAGACGTTTTTATGCTCTTTCAAGCAGTTGGTTTACAAAAAGTTATCCACTATCTTATTCCGAAGAAGAAGAAGATAATATAACCAGCACACCAAATGATGAACCTACATCAAGAAGAACAATAGTGCCACACTCCGTCATAAAACACAGGAAATATGTATTATGCAATAATGAACCGGTAAGTTTCATAGATGTTGTGATTGATAACACTCGCGGGAGAGCACGTTTTTATCCTTTCAAGAACTGCAATGAATTTAACGATCCTAGTTGTAGTTCAACTGAAGCCGAACATGATATTTCTATCGTTCCTTTTATTGATATAAATACAACAGATGGTAATCCTCCTGCCGGTGGTTTTAACTATTTAAACTATTTTCCGATTGGAGAAGCGCCTGAATGTGCAGCCTTCTCCTGTCTGTCTTGGGATGGAACTTCCAGTACACCTCCGCTTTGTACTTATATGCATCCTCCTCCGTATTCGCTGATTGGAGCGCACCTGCGTAATGGTGCAAGCCCCAATTTACCATTAGGATATGTCTCTCCAAATCCAGATGGAACCAACCTGCAACCACAAGAGGGCATTAAACATACCTATATAGTGGACAGAGACTTTGACATTACCCAAATAAACCCTCGTGAACGCATTTTTTACAACCCCTCAGAAGTACATATAGAAGCTCATAATCTTATATTTCCATCTGGATACAGTTTTGTTTCCGCACGGGGCCTGCCTCCTACATTAGACGATATAGCAGCTACTCCATGCGACCAAAAAAATAATATTGACCAACGGTATATGCCTGTTGTAAGCGATCAGCCAAATAATACCTATACTTTAAGCACGGGTACAACCATATCGGTAAAGCCATCGGTTTATATTTTAGAGCCCGGCAGCAGGCTAACAATACAACCCTGTGTTCATCTTTACGATATGACTTTAATTGTCAAACCGGGTGCCAGGCTTATATACTACCCTAATTTATTGTATGGCAATTTTGATCCTGCAAACGATATTGTTTTTGATAATGCTAATCCAAGTACGACTGTAAGTATAATTCCTTATGTGGGGCGTTGTAACGATTGCCGTTGCGAACAGCAATATGATATTTTTAACGGACAAAACATAGACGAAAACACCACATGGGAAAACCAGTTTAAAGTAGTACACGGACAAATTAAAGTGCTACCCGGGGTTACACTTAGTATAAAAAACAGCGAGCTGCAATTTGCCGATACAAAAATTACGGGTGTGCCTACCGGTATAACAGTACTCCCCGGTGGTCGGCTTAACATTATTGATGCCAAACTTACCGTACTCAACTGCCATGATATGTGGGACGGAATACGTTCACAAGGCGACCACCTAAGTCAAGCTCCTAATGCTTTAAGAGCCTATATCTATACCGAAAACAGTGTGATTGAATTTGCCCGTAATGCTGCCGGTTCGTTCAATATGTTAAATCCTTCGGTCGGACTGCCAGTTGCAAGCATAGGCGGGAAAATTATTGCAGTCAATACAGTTTTCAGAAACAATCATGTTTCTTTCGGGCATATAGAATTTGTAGCTGCAGGTGGAGAAACCAACATATTCAGAGGTTGCACCTTTGAACAGACTAAGCTTTTGAAAGATACAGAACTCAGTCCTTTAGGTTATCATAAATCACATATCATTTTATATAACTCGCAAAATACTGTTTTTGAAGATTGTATATTCAAGGGGTTGCCACAGGCATTAAATGATGATATAGAGGCTTCTTATGGCATTTTATCCTACTTATCTCGTGTGAATGTGCGAAATTGTCAACCCGATTATGTACTACCCTATATACCTTGTGCTAATTCTGAAAGCAGGTTTGAAAACTTAAGAAAAGGAATTGGTGCTCATGGTACCGGCAGTTTTTTCCATAAACTGAATGTACAAAATACCAATTTTGAAAATTGTTCGGTGGGAATCAGTTCAGACGGTAATTTCGGCGATTATATTGTAAACAATACATTTAATTGTGTCGGTGCCGATATTGAAATTATGAGTTCACAGGCTTTTATTATTGCCAATAATCGTTTATCACAAGCAATTTCAGGTTCCGTTAGTCCTGTTTTAACGACCAATAATAGCGGAACAGGAGGAGGACAAATATTCCAAAATGATTTTTCGCCTCTTAACAGTTCCTTATTAATGAATTGGGGTATAGAATTTAATCAAAACAATACAGCCCTTTCAGTATTGTGCAATAGCTTCCAAAACTTTAACAATAACCCTTCCGGTCTAACAGTTCGCGCTCCTTGGATAATTCTGGGAGATTTGGGTAATCAGGGTATAGGGTGTGCTTTTGGACAAACAGCTGGCAATTTGTTCTATGATTCTGCCAACCCTGCTTTGGAACAATACCATATTTGGAAACACCCTTTAGTTAGTTCTTCATCAATATACTACGCCAATGCCCCCGACCCGCTCACAATTCCCATTGTAAATTCTACGTCACTACAGGTAACATCATGTGAAAGTGATTTCAATGCAAATTCATGTCCTAAAATAGAAGATGACGATTTTATAGGTATGATAAACGAAGGGAAAACTCCAAGTTATCTGGCAGCACAAGTTTTGGCAAGAACAGCAGATACTGCCTTGCAGGTTGTTTATACCAACCATGTTTTGCACAGCTATTTTAAATCCGAACAGCCCGACAGCTTAGTACTTGTTTTTTTAGAAGACCTAAACACGGTATATGCCCAAAAATTGCTTATTCAAACCTATACTGCCGGTACAGACAGCATTGCCAAGGCACAAAGCCGGTTAAGTGCTTTGTCATCAACTCAAACTCTTGACAGCGATTATACATGTCTGTTTAACCTATTGCAAAACGTGAAAGCCGATAGCCGCACCCTGTCAGATTTAACTGAACAGGAAACAGATACTCTGAATTTTATAGCTCAAACCAACAGCACTGCCGGTATTTATGCTCAATCGGTTCAGGCATATATGCAATCAACAACCTGGTTTCGTAACCACGAGCCTCCCTCATCGGGCAAAACCAATCCAGCTGTAAGTGAACCACAATCAATTTGCTATCCCAACCCTGCCCAGTATATACTATATATTAAAGACTCTCAAAACATAACTGCCTTTAATTTATACAGTATATCGGGTAAAGTTGTACATAGCATCTCTCAGCTAAATAGTTTAGAAATAGATATTTCTAAACTATCAACAGGGTTGTATATAGCTGAAGCCAAATATAAAAATGGCAAAGCTCTACGCCAAAAGCTGCTAATCCATCGGTAATCTAAATTTTTATTCAAGTACCTCACCTGCATATAACTATGTTATGGGCAGGTGAGGTGCTAAAAATTACTAATTCTATGAAGCAATTTTGGATATATATTACTATTTGTTTTTGTATTTTATGGTATTGCATATTATTATCTGCTCAAAACCCCGTTGATTTTTGTAAAGGGTTAGTGATTCAAACAATAGATTCCAGTTCTATTTTTCGAGATATTATTCGTCTTTCAAACAATACTTATGTAGCTGTTGGCGAAGTAAGAATACTTCCTAACTCTATACAAGATAAATTAACAATTGTGAATTTCAACATTTGTGGCAATATCCTTTGGCGTAAACAGATATTTTATGCTAATTCAGGTTTTTCTGATTATCATATTGTTTATGTTGATGAAAATTCTTTTGTTGTAGCCTGTGCCTATACATCAAATTTATATGAAAACCCATACTACGATATTCTTTCATTGAAATTTGATAATTCAGGGGATGTAATTTGGAGTAAAATTTTTAGCAATGGATTTTATACAGATGCTCCAACATGCATTACTGCACTTGATGATGGTGGTGTTATGATAGGCGGATTTTCTTACAACTTCCCTGATAATGACGCATATTCTCAAGCATGGTTAATAAAAGTCGACTCCGAGGGAAATACAGAGTGGAGCAAGACCTACGGGTTTGCAACTGCAAGCGAAACGATTAGGTCAATTGTTCAAAATGGAGATGGCACTTATACAATAGCTGCGCAACGAGTTCATAACAGTTCAAGTAGTTTGTGGATTTTTAAAACTGATAGCGAAGGGAATATACTTTGGAACCGTATATTAGGAAATGGTTATTGGACGGTAGCTTCACAAATGATACCCTATCAAGATGGTTACATGATTGTGGGTATAGAGCAGCCGTATATTTGGAATATTGGAAATGCGTTTGTATTAAAAATAGACACTTTAGGCAGCCAGGAATGGATGAGATATTATGGAAACGGCATCGTAGCCGAATTTTCAAACATCATTAAATTGCCTGATGACGATTTGATTGCAATAGGTTCAAACAGATTTAACTCAAGCGGATCAATCCATTTTGATGCATGGATGATGAAGCTAAATGCAGAGGGAGATAGTATCTGGAGTAATACTTATGCCTACAATGGCACAATCCCTATTGATGATTATGTTTGGGGTTTAAGCGAAACGGAAGAGGGAGGATTTATGATGGCAGGCTTCACCTCTGTTTTCAATGCCGATTCCACTACCCTTACCCAAACGGCATGGGTAGTTCGCACCGATAGCCTCGGCAATTCCTGCTATATTCCGGAGGGTTGTGAGTGGGCGGTGGGTATAGACTCTTTTTTACCCCCCGCCCCCCTAAAGCGGGAGAACTTCATCCAAGTTTACCCCAACCCCGCACAAAACACGCTCCAAATCACGCTCCCCGATCATTCCGCCGGCTCGTTGAGCGGAGCCGAAACGAGCTTTACCCTATACAACCTGACCGGTCAGTTGGTGTTGCAAACCCAAATACCTGCAGGCGAAACCCACAAAACCGTTTCGGTGGCGCATCTGCCGGAGGGGGTGTATGTTTATGTGGTTACTGCGGGAGAGGGTGTGTTGGCACGGGGGAAGGTGGCGGTGGTTAGAAAGTGAAAAGTGAAAAACTAAAAGTGAAAAACTAAAAGTGAAAAGTGAAAAACTAAAAGTGAAAAACTAAAAGTGAAAAGTGAAAAACCCTGTAAGATAGCTTTTTTTAAATCCTTATAGGTTTGCCAAACCTATAAGGATTGGCAAATACAGGCAATCAGAAAAAACATAGGATGTTTCGGAAACATCATAATGTTTAAAGAGTTTCAGGCAACCCAGGTAAATTATTTTTCGTTAACAAAAGCAGGCATTTGATGCTAAAAAAACTTTTTTTCAAAAAAAATGAAAAAAAGTGCGATTTTAAGCTGATTTTTTTCTGTGAAAAGGAATAATATAAGTAAGGCACCCCAAAACCCTATTTTAGCGGAATGATAAACCGATTATGATACATTTGCTTCAACAACCAAAACATTTATTTTTTATGAACAAAAACCAAAACCCGTTTTTTCGCTTAGTTGCGATTGTTTGCATTAGTTTAATTTTTAATGGGGGGGGGGTGAATAGCCTCTTTGCCCAAATTATACCTTGTACTATTCCACCACCAGATGCATGCATGTTGATTTGCAATCCAGATTTTAGCCCACCAGATCCCTGCGCAAGCTCAATTGATGTTGGTGATGATCAATATGTAGATTTATTTGATGGGTATGATTATGCTCTGAATGTGTTTGCCAATCCAACGGAATGTCCCGGTTTTGAAGGATGGTCGAACATCTTCGGTACTCCTGATTATAACTATCCGGGTCTAATCGGCGCGGGAGGTTACACGCCTACTGATTGGACATTAGTACGTATGTTTAGCAGTGCTCAAAATGTAACGGGTGAAGGCTGTTGTCAACGTACTGAAGGTGTAAGAGCAGAAACATTACTTACCGCAGGTAACGATTATATTTTGACCTACTTGCGTGAATCTTATAATAAATATCCTGATGAAGTCGGCCCGTTAGGTGGTAGTTCCTGTAATTCATTTGGCTCAAGCACCTCAAATATTCTTGATTTAATACACACAAGATTTACTGACGATGCCCTCATTTCTTGGCCGACTTCTTCGATTAACATCAACACACCCAGTCAATATCAGGAAGTAGGTTTAGAACAAAATATTAACAGTTCTGAACCTTGGACAAAAGTAATTCATTGTTTTAATGCTACTCAAAATTGGAATACCCTATATATTTATCCCGAACAACTACCTTGCAATGGAAAAGTAGCCTTGTATCTCGATCGGATTGAGTTGGTGCCTGATGATTTCAGCAACGTGCCGACAGAAGTATGGTTGCCATGTGAATTGGCCAATATAGGCATAGATATTGGGATAGATGTTTGTCATGCCATTACTGATGTTGGTTATGAATGGGCTTATTGGGAGGAGAGCTTGCAGTTGTGGATCGCACTTCCGGAAACAGAAACGGTAATAACAGTCAATCCTTCTCAAACAACTCAATATAAATTGACAAGATATATAATGGAAAATCCACTGTATCCTATCATTGATAATGGCGATTGTATTGGGAAAGAAGTCATCATAACTGTAACCCGACCATTCTGCTGTGAAATTGACGGTGTGCCGCCTTTACCTGACATAGACACCGTTGACGAAATGTACTGCTGCCTGCTCGACACAGACTTCACCCTTACCCCCGACAGCCCATTAGCCACTGCTTACGAACCTGCTCAACCTAATAGGATTGGTTATGTCGCGGCTTCCGGTACATGGACTGAAAGTAGCAATCCTTTTGTAACACTTGGTTTAATCAACTCAGGCGATGATGTATTATTGGATGTAGATATAGTAGTTCCTTCAGGAGTTACGCTGATTTTAACCAACGACCTCGTTATCAGATTCGCCCATAGCAGACGAATAATTATACAAACGAACGGAAGCCTCAAACTTGTCGGAGATAACTTACTGCTTACAGGGCTATGCAATACCGTTTGGCAGGGCATACAAGTTCAAGGACCCGGAATAGATGGCGTGCGTCAAAAAACAGTGGGGGGAATAACAAATTATGGATATTGTGAAGTGTCGGGACAACAACCCGTTATTCAACACGCAATTATTGGCATTTCGGGAATGGAGATACCGTTGATGGATGTTCCCACGTTGGCAAGTGCGTTGCTTACACTGAATAGCATATTTATACCCAACGGAAGCGGTTGGACTCCTACCATTAAAATGGTCTTGCTCAATACTTTTACCAACTCCACTTTATCTCATTCAACCGCAGGCGGGGTAGTGGCCATCCAAAAACGCCCCCTGTTCGACGATTGTTTGGTAGGCATTAACTTGAGTTGGTTCAATAATGTTAAATGCGACTACCCGTCATCTGACCCCTTCAACCCCACCCTCCCTTGCGAGGAAAGTTATATTTATACCGCAGATTTTTTCAGTACTAATTTGGTATTCCCGTTCAACATCCTTAGCACAACCGTTACTACTGAAGCAGGTGTGGAACTCTTGCGCTATAAAAATCTTGTTATCGGCGATGATTCCTACAGTGCCAATCACAACCATTTTGACAATAACAAGTTTGCCATAAGAGCCATAGAATCCGATGGGCTACAGATTGGCGGCAACGATTTCGAAGATTGTACATCTGGAGTGTCTATCAGCAACGGCATTCTGAACCCAGTCGCTTTGGGCAATGATGTGTCACACAATAATTTCCAAAACTGTACCATTGGCATTCAGTGCGGCTTTACGCATATACGCATTACAGAAAACAATATCAATCCTACTGCACCACCCGCAGCTAACAATCTGGGTATATTTTTATATGGCAGCAGTTTTCTGGTCGAAAGCAATCAGGTGTCTGATGTGCGTGTCGGTGCTGCCTTGTTGTCTAATAATGATCATAATCTCGTCCGGCTCAATACCTTTACCAACAATAGCCTTTGTGTAGGGCTGTATGGCGATAATACCGGAACGGACGTGGTTTGTAACGACTTCTTCCAATATTCGATAATGGCTATGTACTCTGGCAATTTCGTCAGCTTCGACCCCAATTATCCCTCCGAAACAGGATTACTTGGTGACCAAGGTAGTTGTACAGCTTTAGCTCCGTTTCCTGCCGACAACACATTTAATGTAAATTCAGCACTTTATGAAATCTATTCCCTTAATGCCGCAAACTTTTTCTATTACTACCGCAACACAGCACCTTATATACCCCAAGATAGGTTTAATCAAGGAGTAACTGTAACTACTCAATCTTGTTCAAGTCCGGTTTCAATTGGGGAGAATCCACTTTGTATGCAAGGGCGGAGCGAGCGGAGCGATGAAGAAATTATGGCAGAACCCGATGAAAGATTGCGCAACCGCGAAGCTAAAATTACAGCAGATGATTATTTGCATCTTCAAAACGATATAGAAGCAGCACTCAATCTGCTCGAAGGCATCAATACAGATATGGGGCGGCGGTTGCTGATACCACAATACATCAATGACGAACGCTATGAAGATGCACAAACCTTAATTGATGAGTTGCCCGAAACTCAACCTGAAGAGAGTAACTATAAGCAAATTAGCCAAATATATAAAAATATGGCGCAAAATGGGCAACACCTTTTGGAACTGAACTCGGAAGATGAAGCAACTGTAAGGCAAATAGCACAGGGTTATACCAAATCCTCCTTTGCTGCCCGCAACCTGTTGCTATCGCTTTATGGTGAAGAATATGCCCTTACGCTCCCGTCTTTGGATTCTTTGGCAAATGTAGCCATATCGTTTAAAACACAGCCACTTCCTTTAGAATTAAATGGGTTATACCCGAATCCTGCTAAGGATGCCATTCATTATGATGCAAACGTTTTGCCATCAAGCACCGTAGTCAATATCCTTATTTACAATTTTCAGGGTCAAAATATCATCAATTATACCGCTAAGGGAGGCGATATTTTAAACATTAGCGCTGATAAATTGCCTGTAGGAATGTACTTTTATCAAATTTCACACAATGGGCAGATAGTAATCAAAGACAAATTGGTACTTCTGAAATAAGCCCGTACATTCTAACTGCCTGCTATGCCTTATGTATAGTGGGCAGTTATTATTATTGTATCATTCCCAAACAATACCATGCAAAAAATTATATTCTTATTTACCGCACTACTGTTGCAGGGATATTACATATTAGAAGCGCAGCAGAAGTATTTTGAGCGAACCTATTTAGTGCAGGACATAAGCGATGCTCGGAATTTTTTTTTAAATCAAGATGGCTCCTATACGGTTATTGGGAATTCAATGTCCGTTCCTAATCTTATTGGTGCCCCTTTCTATATGCGTTTAAACGAATTTGGTGACACTTTGTCACTAAAAAAATATATGTACACAAATAGAAACACTACTATATGGGATGCGGTTGAAACCCAAAATGGTTATGCTCTTGCAATATGTCAGCCCCAAACCGATACTTCAGTTGGTTGCAATGCTCATCTTATGCGTCTTTCATATACAGGAGAATTGTTAAATTTGAGCCTTGCAGGGAGTGACACTATATATCAATCATGGGGCAGATCGATTTTACATACTCTCGATAATGGATATATAATGGCCGGTTTAATTATTCCGGATACCAGCTCACATAACAAACTCTACATTGTAAAACTAAATGTGGACGGCAGCATGGATTGGGAAAAAATCTACGACTATTTTGCGTACCACAACATGTTTATGGATATTTTGCCTGCTACCGATGGCGGTTACTATGTACTTGGTACAATAGGGCGATGGCAAATTGCTCTTCCATTTGGCGGTTGGGAATACTTGGGGGATATACTCATTTACAAAATTGATGATCTTGGAAATGTAGAATGGGAGGAAATTTATTTTGTAGATGAAGAATTTGAAGCGCCTATTTCATTCTGTCAATTTGAAGACGGACAAATTTTTCTTGCCGGAGCAAGAAATTTGTATAATGAGTTGATTATGAAGTTAGATACTTCTTTCAATATCGTTTGGTCTTCATTTGCAGGAGAAGATGTAGGGCAGCCATCCTATATTACGCCTACTCTTGATGGGAATATACTAATATCCGGTGTTTCGTTTGTGGGAGGCACTAATGGATATGTAAGTAAAGTAAGCCCAAACGGAAATATATTGTGGAAGCGCATTTATGGCGATGCAGGGCACGATTATTTTTACACCCACCTCATACTGCCCGATGGGAGCATACTCATAGGCGGTCGCAACGATATGAGCAGCTCGGCAGAAGTGTATGTTGTCAAAACCAACTGTATGGGTTTGGTAACTCCCTTGCCACAGGCGTCGTTTAGCTGGCAAGCCAATGAACCTAACCCCTTAGCCGTACAATTTAACAACTTCAGCCAATATGTATATGCCGACAGCATAGACGGCGGCAAATATATTTGGGAATGGGGCGACGGCAGCCCAAGCACTACCTTCACTTCAGAATCCTTTTCCGAAGTATTTCACTATTACCCTTCTCCGGGCACATATACCGTCACCCTCACCGCCATTGTTTGCCAAGATACCAGCAGCATTCAAGCCACCATCGAAACACTATCCGGCGCGGGCGGCACGGTAGGATTGCCCCCCGACATCCCACCCACTGACCCCCTAAAGGGGGAAAAAACCATGCTTGTTTACCCCAACCCCGCCACAAACACCCTCACCTTTCAACAGGTTTCAAAGTCCCCTTCAGGGGATTTAGGGGTGAACGGGGCAGGAGATTTGGAAATAAAACTACACACCCTCACCGGACAAACCGCCTTGCAAACCACCCTTGCGGCGGGCGAAACTGTCAAAACCATTTCGGTAGCACACCTTCCGGTTGGGATGTATCTCTATGTGGCCGAGCAGGCGGGCAGTGTGTTGGCGCGGGGGAAGGTGGCGGTGGTGCGGTAGTTTAACGCTGTCAGTGCTTTTAATGCCGACTGGGTTTAAAAAAGGTTATATTTACCCTGCCATAACAACGATAATATGGAACCTGCAACCATAACCGACCTCCGTATCAAACCTAATTTTATAGGCACTTCCGACTTTTCCGACACCGCCCAAATACGACACTACTATGATCTGTTGGAAGCCGAACCCGATACCGACCCCTATCTCATTGACTTTTTTAAAATTCTGGAAGAGATCATAGCAGACGGGCGGAATCTCCATGAACTTCAAATCGCCGAAACCGAAGCCCTTGAAGATATAGCACGAGGCACCTCGCCCGCCGCTGTTTATGCACAGTCGCTGTTGGCTATGCCTACTCTTAGTACGTATATACGCCAGACTCAACCTATTCAAATCAGCGGAAAAAAACCGTTCAATACTTCCATAGTCCGAAATGGTTCATGGTTATACCCCAACCCCGCCACCAAAACCTTCACAGTCCACACAACTCTGCCTTGGCAAAGCCTTATCCTCTACAACCTGTACGGGCAAACAGTGGTCGCTTACCACCCAAGTGAATTACCCCACTTGTTACTGCCCGATAACATTAGTAACGGGCTGTACTTAGCAAAACTTACTTTTACTGAAGGAACTATCCAAACCGTTAAATTGCTCGTTTCTAAATAAAGTGCCATGAAACTTATAATTTTTGCTGCCATAATGTTTTGCCTATTCTTTAGGATTGCTGCCCAAAACGACTGCACGCAGGGTGTTTTGTACGACCATATAGGAACGAATGATGAGTTCACCTCAATGGCATCTCTCGATAACGGCGAATATTTATTCGGAGGGAGCGTAACTACAGTCGGCATCGTTCCCGTCAGGAAAAAAATGTATTTTGCCCGAGCGGATGTTTGTGGCGGCAGCGTATGGACTGCGGCTTACGGTCAGAACAACGAGTCATTTGCCGTAACCAAAATACATTACCAATCGGGAAGCAATTTTTTTGTAGCGGCTGTTCAGTACTATCATGACGATTCGGGGCTGTATTCTTTCGGACTTGTCAAGTTAAATTTGTCGGGCGATACTTTATGGGTGCGCAAATATCCTGCGGGTCCTAATAATGCAACGCCTCAAGACGTAATCCAAACAACTGATGGAGGCTTTGCCTTAGTGGGTTATACTCGAAACCTGGTGGACAATTATAACAAGATTTGGTTTATAAAAACCGATAACGAAGGTAATATGGAGTGGGATAATCATTTCAACACAAACAGTATCAACGAAAAAGCAAAACAGGTTATTCAATTCCCGGATGGCGGATACCTGCTTATGGGTCAACAAACCGATATAGAAACTGAGTACATATTGCTTATGCGCACCGATTCACAGGGCATACCGGTTTGGGAGCGCACTTATGGCAACGGCTATTCTTCACTTGGCAACCATATTATACCCTTAGCAGACGGGTATTTGATAGCGGGCGAACAATCGGATATTGAATTTTGGTGGATGAGCAAAGGCGTTTACTTACTCAGAATAGATACGGAAGGTAACATTCTATGGGAACGTACTATCATAGACTGGTTTTTTTCCTGTAGTATTGAGCGGGTGATGCAACTATCAGACGAGATTTTTATTTGTATGGGTAACATGAAATTGGACGAAGGAGAATATGATGGATGGCTGGTTAAAATCAATGGCGAAGGCGAAATAACGTGGGGAAGAACCTATTCCCACCAAAATACCATTAATGCCGTAGAGTATTTTCAGGATTTTCAACCTACTCCCAATGGCGGTTTTTTGATGTGCGGTTATGCCTTCATACCACCTTATCCCGCCACCCTAGATGCCTGGATACTACGTATTGATAGCCTCGGTAATCCCTGTCCTCCCGACAATGGTTGTTGGGTGGTGGGTTTGCCACCTGCCCCCGTAACCCCCTTACCTCCTAAAGGGGGAAATACCATCCTCACCTATCCCAACCCCGCAAAGGAGGAAGTGAATATAACTTTTCCATCGCTTGAAAACGGAAAGTTTGAATGGGTGTTGTATCACTACACGGGCAAACAGATATATGTTTTTTCTGCCAAAGCCGGTGAAACCTTTCAGATACGTACCGACACCTTTGAGTCCGGCATGTATTTTTACAAGGCACTGCTCAATGGCACTGCTTATGCGCAAGGTAAGTTTGTTATAGTTAAATAAATCTCTCACCCTTTAGCCGGCGGTATATGGAACAGTTTGTTTCCATATACCGCCGTTATAAAATGCCACAATATGAAAACAGGTAATTTCATCCATATAATTAGTTTATATTTTCGAAAACATCAAAATGCTTGCTTATTAAAAAGTTGCTGCTACCCCATACCTGTCGAGAATTGCTTGCGGCGAATCATTCCGATTCTGTTCGCCATTTTTTTTACTTTTGCTGCACAGGCACAGGGAAAACATTTCAATAAAACGTATTGGTGGGGCAGAACACATGATGGCAGAAGGTCTATTGAAAATGTTGACAAAAGCATTATAGTGTGTGGAAATTACACAAATATTCAAGGAGGAAATGTACATGGTTACTTGCTAAAGATAAGTGAAACAGGTGATAGTATTTGGCATAAAACCTATCCGTATTTAGGGGAGCAGACCTACTTTAGTCATTTAATATCTATTGAAGGCGGATATGCACTTACTGGGGTAATTCATGCTACTTCAAATGAATTTTCCTACCGTGGTTTTTTGTTAAAAACAGACGAAAACGGCAACCCGCTTCAATTTACTTATACCGGCGAGCCTGCCGATACTATGCCCTCCTACATCTGGGATATGGTACGCACACCGGATGGCGGTTATCTGATGGCAGGGCATAAAATAAACGAATGGATATTTCCGTATTACAGGAAATTTTACCTTGTAAAACTAAACGCTAACCTCCAAACAGAATGGGAACAGGTGTATGACAATTACACTTACAGTAACATATTTAGCGGCATTGCACCCATTTCCAACGGTGGAGGGTATTTGCTTTGGGGGTCAGCAAATATATTTTTAGCCGGCAGTCAAACAAGCGATTTATTACTGGCGAAAGTAGATGTAAACGGATTTATGGAGTGGGACTCAATATATATTCTTGAGCCACCCATACATGGTGCCGGTGTCTTAACTCCCTTATCTGACGGCAATTTTATAGCCATAGCGGCATCGGGCGAAGGCGGAGATACACAACGCATCATCAAATTTTCGCCCGATGGCGTTATTTTGTGGCAAACAACCTATTTCAGCTATGGCTGCGGTATCAGTGCAGCAATAGAGTTGTCTAACGGCGAGTTGGTATTTACTAACTGTTATTATCCACCGGATGATTTTCGAACAGATATGGGCATATTTAAGCTGACCCCTACCGGCAACTTACGTTGGTGGCGACGCTATGGTAATCCGGGGTTTCATGATTACGGGTATGGAATCGACGTTACCCAAGATGGCGGTTTTGTGGTAGCTGGCAGACAAGATACGTCAGGAAGTGCCAAGGTTTGGGTCGTGCGAACCAACTGTATGGGCTTGGTTACACCTATGCCACAAGCCTCTTTCTCATGGCAGGCGGATGCAATCAACCCCTTCTCACTTCAATTTACCAACCTCAGCCATTTTGTATATGCCGACAGTATAGACGGAGGCAAGTATATCTGGGATTGGGGAGATGGCAGCCCTCCTGTTACCTTCCCCTCAGAATCATTTCAGGAAGTGTTCCACAATTACCCTGCTCCCGGCAACTATACCGTTACGCTCACGGCAATAGTATGCCAGGACACTTCAATAGTGCAAGCCACTATAGAAACACTATCCGGCGCAGGCGGCACGGTAGGATTGCCCCCCGACCCACTAAAGGGCGAAAAATCCTTACAGGTTTACCCCAACCCCACCCAAAACACCCTCACCTTTCAACGGGCTTCAAAGGAGGCTGTCTAAAAAGCCCCTCAAAAAGCAGTTCTCATAAATCAAAAAAAGTGATTTAAATATTTTTTTATGAGGGAAAGAAACTGTAACTTTAGGAATAAAAACAAGCGAAATGAAACCACAATTTAAAGCCATACCCGCCAATAAGTTATACGGAAATGAAAAACAATTTAGCCTTGATTTAGTAATTGTGTTATTAATTTTATCTTTGTCATTTTAAAACCGAGTCATAGTTATGTCAAAGGCACTATATATACCTGTAAAAGAGAGTTTTGAGGAAATAAGGAAACTACTTCGTCAGTCACCTGCGATGATTCGTTTACGGCTGTTGATGTTGATAGAGATGAAGAAGGTCGGAGAAAAAGGTATTACGAAGCAGCAGTTAATGGAACGAGTAGGGGTATGGGGTCAAAGTATTAACACATGGCGTAAAAATTATAGAACAGGGGGAATAGAAGCCTTGCTTCACAATGGCAGAAAAGGAAAAACAGGCAGACACTCGGTGTTTACGCAAGAAGAACAAGATAGAATAGAAGAGAAGTTAAAGGATCCCAATAATGGTTTGGCGGGGTATATAGAGTTGCAGCAATGGGTAGAGCAGGAATTTAAAAAGGAAGTTAAGTATAACACGCTACTAAAATATGCGGGCAGGAAATTTGGCAGCAAAGTGAAGGCAGCACGCAAAAGTCATGTGAAAAAGGATGCGGAGGCTGTAGTTTTTTTTAAAAACTTTAGTTCAAAAATAGCGGAAATAGCGTTGTCTGTTCCGCCATGCTATGACAGCATAAATTTATACTTTCAGGACGAGAGCCGCTTTGGTCTGCATACCAGGCACGGGAGGGGATTGACCGCCAAAGGCATACAGCCGGTTTGCAATTTCCAGCAGGTGTTTCAATACACTTATCTTTTCGGAGCATTTTCTCCCGTAACGGGGATCAGTTTCAGTTGGAAATGCCTTGTTGCAGTGCAAATACCTTTCAGGTGTTTCTCCATGAATTTTCCCTTCAAACTCCTGCTGAATACAAAATCATTGTTTTAGACAACGGGGCTTTCCACAAGGCAAAAAAAGCTCAAAATACCCGAAAATATTTTTCTTGTCTTTCTGCCTCCTTACAGTCCCGAACTCAATCCAGCTGAAAAAATATGGCACCACATCAAAAGAAAGTTCACCAACAAACACTTCACAAGCCTTGAACTAATCAGCAACTTCTTTACTGAAACAATAAATAACATTACACCGGATATGGTAAAATCTATCTGTAGTTACCAATATATCTGCTTAAATACCTTTTGGGCTGTTTAAAATGTCATTTCCGTATTAAGCCTGTTTCCTGAAAACATTTTTGACAAGATACCGGCAAACCATCCCGTTATGTTAGTAAATGAATTGGTGGATGGTTTGGATATAGACCACATAATCAAGCAATATAAAGGCGGAGGTACGACGAGTTATCATCCCGCATGATGTTAAAAGTATTGTTCTACGCCTATTTAAACAATATTTATTCGTGTCGTAAAATCGAAAAAGCGTTACATGAAAACATTCATTTTATGTGGCTTTCGGGGAATAGCCTGCCCGATTACAGAACCATCAATTATTTTCGGGGCAAAAGGCTGAAGGGAGTATTCAGCAGTTGTTCGGGGATGTGGTTCGCATGTTACAGAAGTTGAAATATGTCAGCCTTGAAGTCCAATACATAGACGGTACGAAGATAGAATCGGCATCCAATCGTTATCGTTTTGTGTGGAAAGGGAGTGTAGAGAAAAACAAAGCGAAATTGGAAAAGAAAATACAGGCAATCTTGTCGGTAATAGAATCACAGATTAAAGAAGACCAATCGGAACCGGATGGGGAGGATACCTCCAAAGCCATTGACAGCAAAGAGCTAAAAGAAATGCTGTCAAAGTTGAACAGCGAAATAAAAGACAAAGACAAAACCATCCAAAAGCAGTTAAAAAAGTTGGCAGAAGAACACCTGCCCAAATTGGAGCAATATGAGCAACAGCTGGAAACGCTTGGCGGGAGGAACAGCTACAGCAAGACAGATGAGGATGCTACCTTTATGCGCTTGAAAGATGACCACATGCAAAACGGTCAGCTGAAACCGGCTTACAATGCACAAATCAGTACCGAAGATCAGTTCATTACCCATTACAGCATCCACCAAACGCCTGGCGACACCACGACTTTAGAAAAGCACCTCGACGGTTTTGAACAACAATACGAAACCCAAAGCAAAGAAATATCAGCCGATGCAGGTTATGGAAGCGAAGAGAATTACGAAATGCTGGAAAACAAACAAATAGCCGCTTATGTGAAATACAATTATTTCCACCATGAGCAAAAAAGGCTCAAAAGAATAATCCATTTCTGGTTCAGAACTTATACTACAACAAACAGGAAGATTATTATGTATGTCCGATGGATAAAAGGATAGAGTTCGCCGGAAAAGGCAAACGGATAAGTTCCAATGGTTATGAATCAGAATTGCATTATTATGAAGCCAAACATTGTGAAGGGTGTCCGATGCGGGAAATGTGCCACAACTCACCCGGAAATAGAAGGATGGAAGTCAGCCATAATTTGAACCGGCACAGAGACAGAGCAAGAGAACTGCTTACTTCCCCAAAAGGGTTATACTACCGGAGCAAACGACCGGTAGAAGTAGAAGCAGCATTCGGACAAATGAAAAGCAACAACAAGTTCACAAGGTTCACATTAAGGGGGCTTGATAAGGTTGCTATTGAATTTGGGTTAATGGCAATAGGGCATAACTTGAGAAAATTGGCAAAGAAGAAGGGAAATGCACAAAAAAACGGTCAAAATCCCTCAAATACCGACCAAAATCAAGCAATAGTACTCCACTTTATCATTTTTGATAGTGCATGGGACATAGCCGCTTAATTTTCAGCTTAAATTAACCCACAATGTGGATGCTTTTTAGACAGCCTCTTTAGGGGTGAACGGGGCAGGAGATTTGGAAATAAAACTCCTCTCCCTCACCGGTCAGACCGTGCTGCAAACCACCCTGCCTGCAGGCGAAACCGACAAAACCATTTCGGTAGCCCATTTGCAAGAGGGGATGTATTTGTATTCCGTTGAGCAGGCGGGCAGCGTTTTGGCACGGGGTAAGGTGGCGGTGGTTAGGAAGTGAAAAGTGAAAAACTAAAAACTAAAAGTGAAAAACCTGAAAGTGAAAAACCTGAAAGTACTGAATATGAATAGCCATTGTCAATTGCCAATTGTCAATGGCAAAAAAACCTGTAAGGTAGCTTTTTTAAAAACCTCATAATCTTGCCAAAACTATGAGGTTTGACATTCGCATGGGCAATCAGGGATGACAACCGGCACACCTTTAACTGTTGATATATTTCGCTAAGAAACAAAACAATTTGAATAACCCAAGAAAGACACTAATACCTGACTTGGGGGATGCCAATTTTACTGATATTAGGTTGCAGGTAGTTAAAGTCGGTAATGGTTACATTTTTATCCATATTCAAGTCTGCTTCGATATATTGGTTGATCATACCGGATTGTTGCTGATAACGGTTAAAATCGGCAACCGAAATAACCCCGTCTGCGTTGATATCGCCGGAGGCAAGCGCAAACAGCCCGCCGTCCAAAACGGCTAACTGTCCGATACCTCCCATAACATTTGAGGGCTGCGTAAAGTCATAAGCCGTATAATTGGGCACATTAATAGGTGAGCTGCTCATTACGTCTAAATGATTGCGGCTTCGGACAATGAAATAATAAGCGGTATTCGGGTTTAGGTAGAAAAACTGAACCCCTTCTGTTCCGTAAATATCGGTCAATATTCCATCGTTTCGAAGAAAAACAGCCCTTTGTTCAATGATCAGGTTCATATTGGCGGCACTTCGGGCTTCGACCATCACCCAATCCACTGCATCAGGGGGCACGTTTTCGGGAAAAGTAACATCCTCAATAGACCCGGGATATTCCCAGGGCAGGGTATAAAAAGGTTGGAAAGGTGGAACTAAGTTTCCGTTTTTCAGATGAGTGTCCATGAGGCCGGTAATGGCATTGTAAGGGCCTTGAAGTCTTACTTTTGCTCTGAACAACGTGTAAGGCAAATCAATAATGATGAGAGTTATTGGGGTTCGGCTTCTTGAAGGACATCCGGTCAGGTTGCTAAAGGTTTCTACATAATAGGTAAAAGTGCCAAAAGCTGCACCCGGGTTGGGGGTATAAGAAAGACCGGTAGCAAGCGGAGTGCCATCAACAGGTTGTGCATACCAAATATATTCAATGTCCGGCCCTGCATTTTGAACTGCAAGTTCCGGAATGGGTTGCCCTTCGTCAATGCTGATGGTGTCGGCAACAGCCACAGCAATGGCAGGTCTTTCTAAAACTGTCAGCGAAACAGGAGTGCGGACGGGATTGGTGCATCCTCCTGCAAGATGAGTGGCCTCGACATAAAAAGTGTAGATATTTGGGAAATTGGTAGCCACCTCCGGGGTAAATTCAGTTCCGGTATATACCGGTATGCCTCCGGAGGGCTGATTGAACCAGTTGTATTCATAATTGATGCCTTCGTTTAGAACACTCAGCTCAACGGGTAGGTCGTGCGAGCAGATTTCGGCCGAAAGCGGGTTATTCACTGCCGGCCATTCCATCAGGTCAATTTCTATCGGTCGCAGGCGGTTGCATCCGGTAATATTGTCCGACATCTGAACATAGAGGGTTTGTTGTCCGAAAGGCAGGTTGGCTGCCGGGGTAAAGGTGTTGGTAGCGGCGTTAAAATTTCCGGCACTTTGTGTGGCCGCAGGAGAGGTAAACCACCCCGAAATAGTATAAACATTGCCCGGATTGTTGAGTGCCGGACTAACCGGTTGGTAGTTGCATATACTAAGGGGCTGCAACACGAGGTAGGGCAAAATGAGAGCGTTGTTTTGAAGTGCAGTGGGAGTTGCATTGAAACCGGAAGAGGCTTCGATAAGTCCGTTATTGATAAAACTACCCTGATTGCTATGATTAAACCCAAATGTGGTTTCAATCAAACCGTTATTGGTAAAAACACAGGTGGCATTGTTTTTAAACCTTCCATCCGTACTGATGAATCCACAGGTCTGATTGGTGCATTGCAGTGGGGTAGCACTGCCATTGGTATTGTAAAAAGAGTCAAAAGTATTTTGCCGGAGTTGTATGGCTCCGTTGTTGGTAAACACAAAAATATCGGCATATCCGGCATTTTCTATACCTTCCCGCTGCGTATTAAAGACTTTAATATTTCCGGTAGTACCAAAATTAAAAGTACCGCCATAATTGGTGTTTCGAAGTCCTTCTTCGCCCGTTTGTTCAATGCGGATATTTCCCGGGTTGGTAAAAGCAAAAGCAGTAGCCGAATAGCTGGCGGCTGAGGTGTAAATAGATTGGTTCAAAATTCCGTTTTTGGGAACTTGCAACACTTCAATTAATCCGCTGTTGGTAAACTGGAACAGACTGTTCGTGTTGTTGTTAAATAGTGCCTGTGCGTTTTCGGTCAGGTTTTCAATGAGCAAACTTCCCTGATTGTTAAACACCAATTGCGACATGGGGTATGTAGAACTGTTAGTCATCGTTTCGTTATAAACCGCATCCTGTCCAAGTGTATGCAGGTGGATATTGCCGCTTGCTGTGTTGGTAAAGGCAAAGTTGTTGCAGCGGTAGTCGTAGTTGTGAATACCCCGGCCGCTTATATTACTGATTGTCAGTTGACCGCTGTTGATAAACTGGAAAGCATTGTTTTGTGTGGAAGCGCTCCGGGTGGTAAAGTTATAGATGCCGCTTAAAGCGGTATTTTGAACATGGATGTTTCCGTTTGTCTGATTGTTGAAATGAATAACACTGGTGTTGTTTTCTACAAAATTGTAAATTCCGTAGGCTGCAGAGGATTGCAAATTAAGCGGAGCATTGTTGAAAAAAAACAAAGAGTCGTTGTTGGCATAATTATAAACAGATGACAACCCCGTTTGTGAAATATTGACAATGCCACCGTTGTTGCGGAAAGTGGCGACGGGGGTAAAACTGCCCGATTTACGGCTCCGGTTGTAAATACCTTGTTCGATAGAGTTGAGAATATTAAGGGTGCCGAGATTGGTAAAATTGACGTTGTCTCCGGCATCTGCATAGTTGTAAAGTCCGGCAAAATTTGTACCGTCAATATTGATTGTTCCGTTGTTGGTAAAGTTCAGATTGGTGATTTCGTAGCTGTAATCAGGCGGAGTAGGGGTGCTGTTATAGCTTCGGTTATACAGTCCGTATTGCTGACTTTGAAGGATATTGATAACCCCGTTATTGTTTACATTCAGGGCATTTCCACGCTCGTTATAGTTGTAGAATGCAGCAAAAAGGGTTTGGCTCAGGTGAATATTCCCCTGATTGACAAAATTCATTACGGTGGAATACCCTGCCTGATCTTCGCGGTTTTGGTTGAGGATTCCATACTCGTTTGTTCGTGAAATGGTCAGCGAAGCGGTGTTGCTGTTGGTAAAAGTCAGATTGCCCCGGTTGCCGTAGTTTTGCAACCCGTCGAGTTTGGTGCTGTCAATGCTGATTTGACCGTTGTTGGTAAAATGGAGTTGAGCCAATAATGAAGGACTCGTTTGGGTAACCTGATTGTAAATCCCTTCTTCGCGGATGGTATCAACGGCGATGCTGCCGTTATTGACAAAGTTCAGCACAGCGTTGTTGTTTTCAGCAAAATTATTGATTCCCCTGAATCTGGTTTTGCTGATGTCAATTGTACCGTTATTGGTAAAAGTAAGCGGTTGCCCCCGGTAGGTGTAGTTATAAATTCCCCGTTCATTAGAATTTTCCACACGTATAAATCCTGTATTGGTAAAATTGAGCAGTACGGGAAAGGCTTCGATAGTTGCACGGTTATAGCAATACAAACCTTGCTGTGTGGTGTTGGCAATATTGATACTGCCGGCACTTTGGGCGTTGATGGTTCCGTTGGCGTTGTTAAAAATCAATCCGTGGTTGAGCGTTCCGTTAATATTGATTTGCCCGGTGTTGTTAAAATTCAGGGTAGTAGGATAAGGTGCTTCTTCCTGACGGTTGAGGTTGTAAAAACCCGCTTCACCGGTTGAGTTGGTTTGGTTGATGACCTGATAGTTGTTAAAGTTGATGGTTCCGTCCCGGCTGAAGTTGTATAGCCCAGCAGTTCCGGTATTTTCAATATCAATCAGGGCATTGTTGTTAAAAGTGATGACGGCTCCGTTGTCGGTCAGGTTATAAATACCGCGGGTGCCGCAGTTATTCAGGTCTATTGTATTGTTGACATTCATGGTTAAAATGCCATTGGTGGTGGCATTTTGATACATTCCGTTATCTGTTACATTCGAAATACTGACCGGGCCGGAAAGGTTAATAGTATGTGTTCCGTTTTGACTATACACATACCAACCCTCATCGCTGCAATTTGAAATGTTCAGGGTTCCGGTATTTGAATGGGTAAAGTTAAGTATTGCGGGATAGGAGGCGCTGTTGGAAATACACTCGTTATAGATGCCGTCTGCCGTGATATTGCTGATATTGATGGCACTGCTGTTGGTGAAATTGATGGTTCCGTTCAGCCCGTAAAGATAAATACCGTTAATCATGCAATTTGAAATGTTCAGAGGGGTTTGATTATTGAAAGTAACCGAACCTCCGGTGAGGGTGCTGACATAAATGCCCTGCCGGTTGATATTGGCGATATTAACATCTCCATAGTTGGTAAATGAAACCTGTCCCCCGTTTTCAGCGGTTAATCGGAACCCATCGCTTTGATTGACGTGGTTGATAAGCAGATGGTTAAAATTATTGCACTCCATATAATGACGGTTGCTATAGCTGTAAAAACCCTGCTGTTGAGCATAGTCAATGTCAATAGTGCCAAAATTGCTGAACTGAAAGGCACAGGCATAATTACCGGAGCTTTTGTTTTGACGGTTGAATATGCCTCTGTTTCCGGCACGTCTGACCACAAAATTGCCGTTGTTGATAAACGAAAGTTGCCCGTTATCGGTATTGTTGTATGCCCCATAAGAGGTGGTGCTGTCAATACGGATTAACCCGTCATTGATGAAATTGAGGATGGCAGTGGTATCGGCTGTTTGGTTGAGCGCTACCGTATTGTAAAGCCCGTAAACGGCAACGGTATCTATATAGATGCTGCCGACATTGAAAAAGTTGATTTTGGAAAAAGTGTTGTTGCAGTAGTTGGTTACTCCGCCATCAACTGTGCGTGAGGTTCTTATGATATGGTGATTGGTAAAGTTAAGCTCATGCTTCATGCTCTCGTTGCGAAGCCCCTGAGAATTGGTCTGCCGGATGGTAATAGTTCCCCAGTTATGAGCTTCAAAATAGGGGTTATAACTCAGGTCGTCCTGACGGTTGTGGTTGTAAAGCCCGCGCTGATACAGGTTGGCATTGTTTCCCGTTTTTTTAACGGTTATAGTAGCACCTGTCCGGTTGTAGAGGTAAAATGTGCCCTTGTTGTTGTAATTGTAAATGCCATGCTGACCGGTACTGTCCACCGTGATATTGCCGTAATTGTCAAAAACGAAGTAAGAGGTAACGGAATTCACATCAGGGCGACATTCATTGACTATCCCTCTGTTGGCACATAAATAAATATTGATATTGCCGTTATTGGTCAAAACCATTCGGCTATTACTCCGGTAGGTGTAGTTGTACATAGCCGATGCGTTGATATTGGTGAGGTTGATACTGCCCGAATTGTTGAACAACAGGGTATCGCTTTCCACATGGTTATAGATGCCGGTACTGTTGATATTAGATAGAGACAAGATGCCGGTATTGGTAAAAGACGGATTATAGGTATTCGTTCCTCCGTTGGTAGTGGTAAAAATACCCCGGTCGGTGGTAGTGCTGACAGTTACAGATCCATTATTGACAAAATGACCTTTGTTGCTGTAAATCCCGTAGCTTCCGGTGTTTTGCACGATGAATGCCCCACCGATTGCCACAGTAAAAGTGGAGTTGTTGCGAATATATAAGCCATAGCAAGACCCTCCGCCACATCCGGTTCCATTAATGGTGATGCTTCCTCCGGCAGCAACTGTAAGTTGCGCGTTGTTTAGAATTTCTATATAACGGACTGTTGCTGCTGCACTGCTGATGACCGGATAGGACTGAGATCCCGAAACAACAGGTATAAAAGCACGGTCTGAAGCTCCGGGCACAACTCCCCCTATCCAGTTGCCCGGAGTGTCCCAGTTATTGCTGACATTCCCTTGCCATGTGATATCGGCAGCAAACAACAAGGATGTGGTAAAGTGTAAATACAATATAAAGGCAGCAGGCTGGAGTAGCTTTTGTTTCATATCGCAACTATATGTTTAGAAGGTGTTTCAATAATTTCTGAAAAAAGGTCAGTAGCAACTTTAATTCTGACTTGTAAGGTTTTTACAATTGTAAAGCGTTATATGAAGGTAAAGCTAAGAACATTTCAATGTTTATAGATGCAGTTCTTTTGCGGGATCCCAAAAAAAACGGTCAAAATCTTGCACACAGTCATCTTTTACCATAATTCCTTCGCTTTCCAGTAGCTGTTGCATGGCATCGGGACTACCAAAGTGAAGTTTTCCGGTCAAAACACCTTTTCTGTTCACCACCCTATGTGCCGGAATAGGTGTTGAAAGTGTGTGTGAATTGTTCATTGCCCATCCCACCATTCGCGAAGATCCGCCTGCCCCCAAACATCGTGCTATTGCTCCATAAGTGGTAATCCTTCCATAGGGAATGACTTTTACGACCTCATAGACTTGTTCGAAAAATGATTGTTCATGGCTCATATAGCCTTTGTGTTGAAGGTTTAAAACGATTATAAAAAATCAAACCAAGATACACGTTTTTTTTGCGGAACACCATCATCTGATCGGAACAAGTATAAGTTTTCCCAATTGACAAACCCCTTTGATGTTAAAGGCGACAAATATTCTGTATGATTAAGGGGTGTTAACCCTATTTTTTGCATCTTTGCTAAATTTTTTACACGAATACTATTTTCAGGGCTAATCATTATCATGCTTCAAAAACTGTATGTTAAAAACTATGCGCTGATTGACGAGCTGGAACTATCGCTGACTGATAACCTGAATATCATTACCGGTGAAACAGGTGCCGGAAAGTCTATCATTTTAGGAGCATTATCCCTCATTTTAGGACAAAGGGTTAACACAGCAGCTATTAACAACAACAAAGAAAAATGTATCGTAGAAGGCTCTTTCCTGATTGGGCCATACAGGTTACAGGCTTTTTTTGAAGAAAACGAGTTGGACTATGAAGACGAAACCATAATTCGACGCGAGATTTTGCCTTCGGGTAAATCAAGAGCTTTTGTAAATGACATGCCGGTTACCTTAGACATTCTGCAGTCTTTGTGCGAACAATTGGTGAGCCTTCATGCACAACATCAAACCCTGCAACTTTACGATACCGGTTATCATCTTCACATTATAGACACCCTGGCCAATCATACAACGTTGCTAAGCCAGTATGCCGGATTGTTTAAAAACTATCGCAGTAACCTAAATAGCCTGCAAAAGTTGGAAAGTGAGTATGAGCGCTTTCAAAAAGATCTGGACTTTACCCTGTTTCAGTTGAATGAACTTGAAGATGCAAAATTGCACAACCTGAACGAACAAGAGGCGTTGGAAAAAGAACTCAGCCGGCTCAATCACGCTGAATCCATCCGTCAAGCCTTACTTCAAAGTTTGTTTGCCCTTGACGAACAAGAGTTATCAGTCATGCAGCAACTGCGTTCAGTAAAATCATTCCTCGCCGAGGTCGCCCGTTTTACATCTTCAGTTGAAACATTGCTTGAACGGATGGAGAGTGTAAGCATAGAACTTCAGGATATTTGCAATGAACTCGGGATTTTGGAAGGGGATATTGTGATGGACCCCGAAAGAGCGGCAGAGATAAATGACCGGCTCAATGTGATTTACAAACTTCAGAAAAAACACCGGCTCAATACTATCGCCGAGTTAATCGAATTACAGGAAGAACTATCCCGGCAGGTCAGGACGGTCGAACAGTCGGATGAAGAAATAAAAACCCTGAAATCCGAAATAGCGAAAGAACATGCTCAACTTTTACATCTGTCGGGGCAGATTTCGCAACAACGCAAACAACAGCTCCCGGTGTTTGAGCAACAAATCAACAGTTTGCTTGCCGAAGTGGGGATGCCAAACGCATTGGTGAAAATGAAGCATAGTCAGACAGGGTTAACCTTAAATGGTACTGATAATGTGGAAGTGCTGTTTGCAGCCAACAAAGGGTTGCCTCCTTCAGAACTGAGAAAAGTAGCTTCGGGAGGTGAATTGTCGCGGTTAATGTTGTGTATCCAGTCGCTTATGGCCGATAACACCGCCCTGCCTACCCTTATTTTTGATGAAATAGATTCCGGTATTTCTGGCGAGGTGGCACTAAAAGTCGGCAAGGTGATGCAAAAACTCGCCAAGGGTCATCAGGTAATTTGCATCACGCACCTGCCACAAATTGCGAGCAAGGGAAATGCCCATTATTTTGTCTATAAACAAACGGAAAACGACCGTACCTATACAGGAATCAAATTATTGAAACCCGAAGAGCGTGTTTTAGAAATTGCCAAAATGCTCAGCGGCGACCAACCCGGCCAAATGGCAATGGCCAATGCACGGGAACTGCTTGAACAGTAACGACAGGTTTACAGAACAGGTTATTTCAGTTTCGTCATGATTTCATCCGCTGCGATCCGGCCGGTTTCAGCAGAACCATTCATATAACCTTGAAAATCTTCACTGCAATGTTCTCCTGCAAAATAGAAGTTGCCGACCGGTGGAAACTCTTGTCCGGCAATATTTACCCATTGTCCGACTGTATAGCAGGCGTAACTGCCTTTGGTATATGGATATGTTGGCCAATGAAAACGTTTTACCTTGCCATTGTGCATTTTTTGTGCGCCCGGGAAAATCTGCTCTAATTTAGGCAGATAAATAGCCGCTTGTTCTTCGGGTGTGCCTTTGCCGACTTCCCATGCATTTGTTCCGCCCGAATAGGTAGTATATCCGCCCGATCCATCGGTTGATTGCTGAAGCTGACTATTGTCCCAACCGGTTTGAATGCCGTTGTCGGTAAACAGGTAGCCGGTATAGCCGTTGTCCCGCCAGGGGCGGCCGTTAAAGCCCATCATCAGTTTGGCATTTGCCCCATACCCCAACTCGTTGATGGCCCTTGTTTTTTCTGCAGGGAAATTGAGGCTTGCATCCAATTTTACTTCACGAAGCATGGTAAATGGAAGAGTCATTAAAACAAAATCGGCAGTAACTTCTTTAGTCGAGATACCGCCTTTTTGAAAATTAAGTTTGTAGGTATTCCCGGTTTTATAGACGGCTTCTAATTTATGTCCTACCTGAATGGCACCGCTTACTTTTTGGGCCAAAATGTCAACCAAAGTTTGGTTGCCTCCTAAAATTTTGAACCGCTCATCACTTTCACCAAAAATATTAAAATGCCCTTTTGAAGTATCGGTAGAAATAAGATAGAGCAGGCTAACACATGACTGAACATCGGCATTCAGACCGAACTCGGTTACATAGGCCTCTACCAACAGGGATTTTAGCCAACCTTTTGCTCCGATTTTATCTAAATACTCCTCAATCGAAATATAATCGAGTGTTGCGGCAGCCTTGTCAAAATCAGCGTACAGAGCATCAATGTCTTTTTGCATCGGAACAGCAATATCTTTGAACGCCTCAATTACCTGAGTTACCGTATAGTGAATACCATTGAAGAAGAAAGCATCCTTGGTCAGTTGGTTATCCAACTGCATATCGAGCAAGGTCAGATCGTGTTCTTTTGCTAACTCAAGCATATCATCGTGGTTGGTGTCAATAAATTCACCACCCAATTCGGTTGTTAGCCCGTTTCCCATAATATTTTTAGCCGAAAACATTCGACCACCGGTTCTGTCGGAAGCCTCGTAAATTTCAACAACATGCCCTGCTTTTACAAACCTGTTGGCTGCCCGCAACCCGGCCATACCTGCTCCAACAATGACGATTCGTGCAGGCTGTTTATCTTTCTTACAAGTACTTTGAAGAGACGACAATCCTAAAACGCTGGTAACCAATGCACCTTTTGCGGTGGTACTTAAAAACCTGCGGCGGGTGATGGCATGTTCCCGCTCTTTTTCTACTATTTCGGAAACGCTTAAGTCCGGTTCTTTATTAGATTTGATAGCAATGCTAAACGCTTTTTGAATCATGCGCAGCAAAGGGGTACGAGGTGCAGTTGGCTTTTTCATAGGTACATGGTTTGCAAAGTGATGGAATAGCAAATTTATTCGGGGTTAATTTAAGCACTCCTGCTCAATAGTTGTATCAATATTCTATCAAACTTGTTAAAAATACTCAATTTAGCAGCTACTAAAGCCCCCTTTAAATCATCAAAAAGGATTTTTGCCGGTTTAATCTGCAAAGACAGCTAATTTTTTAGTAAAACTTTATTTTATTTCACTAACAATCGTTAGTTTTGTGTGAAAATTCAAAACGGGTGAGTCGGAAAGACCAAATCAGAGAGATTGCTCAGGCTATGTTCAGAGAAAAGGGGTATGCTGCTACCTCTATGCGCGATTTGGCGGCTGCGGTGGGAATTGAAGCAGCCAGTTTATACAACCATATTAAATCGAAGGAAGAACTGCTGAAGGAGATATGTTATGATAGCGCCGAAGAGTTTTTTACTGCCATCAACAAAGTAACCCACTCAACAGCAAGCGCTGATTTGCGCTTGACCTTCGCCATTCAGGAACACGTTAAAGTAGTGACCAATAACTTAGACGGATCGGCGGTTTTTCTGCACGAGTGGCGGTTTTTGACCGAACCCTACCTTTCGGAATTTAAAGCCAAACGGAAGTACTACCGCCTTGAGTTTCAACAGCTCATTGAACAAGGCATCGCAACAGGTGTTTTTAAACCGGTAGATGCAAAATTATACAGCCTCTCCATCCTATCTGCCCTGAACTGGATTTACGACTGGTACAAACCCGATGGGGAACTGACCCCCGAAACTTTGGCCGCACAGTTCAGCTACCTAATATTGGAAGGACTGAACAGGTAAAACATGGATCACAATGCAATTAGATGATAATATACAAGTACAATTTGATGAGATAGCAAAGATTCAAGCCGTAATAGAGTCATTGCGCCCTTTTTCACCCGATGCCGAAGCACGGGTCATGCAAAAGTTGCGCTTAGATTGGAATTACCACTCCAACGCAATAGAGGGAAACACGCTGACTTATGGCGAAACCTTAACTTTCCTGCGATACGGACTCACCGCAAAAGGCAAACCGCTAAAAGACCATTTGGATATTAAGGGACATAACCAAGCCATTGAATGGCTCATGCAGTTTGTCAGGAATAAAGAAACCCTGACTGAAACCGATATTAGAAACTTGCATTGCATGGTCTTAGTCGAACCCTATCAATCGGAGGCGGAAACCCATAATGGACAAAAAACTCTAAAAACCATCACCATCGGAGAGTATAAAAAGCAACCCAACCATGTGCGCACTACAACCGGTGAAATTCATTACTACGCCGCTCCTGATGAAGTAGCTCCCCGAATGTTTAGTTTAATCAGTTGGTATCGTGCAGAAAACGAAAAACAAACGTTGCATCCAATTGTCATAGCGGCAAAGTTTCATCACGAGTTTACCGCAATTCACCCCTTCGATGACGGAAACGGCCGAATGGCGAGACTGTTGATGAATTTAATTCTGATGCAACATCACTATCCACCCATAGTGATTAAACAAGACAAAGCCTCCAGAAATCAATACTACTTTGCACTCAGCCAAGCCGATGCAGGAGATTTATCGCCTTTAATTGTGCTCTTAAAAGAACAACTAATTCACTCCTTACAAATTTATATTAAAGCCGCTAAAGGCGAAAGTATTGAAGAACCTGATGATTTTGAAAAGGATGTAGCACTTTTTAAAAAAGAAATGGATGGATTGGAATCCGTGAAACCCACTCGCACCCTTGCAATACAGGTAATGGTCTATGAAAAAACACTTGCTCCTTTAGTTACAGCTTGTTTTGAAAAGCTAAACCAACTTTCAGACACTTTTGTAACTACTTTCCACTACGCAATAGATAATGACTCAATTCAAAACCAAGCAGTTACAGTCAATTTTTATAAACCGCTTAAAGATGGAAAGTGGCAATTTAAGGATGAAAAAGCACGAATTCTTGCAGATGGCTGTCAGAATTGGCTGCAATGGAAGCTCGTCACAAATAAAGACGATGAAGAATGTCTCTCTTTTGGAGTTTTTTATCAAGGCTTTAACAAAAAAGACTATCAACCATTCAACATCAATGCCCAATTTTTTGTGCGTTTGGGAGCAATGCAGTACGACATTTATTTTGGATTGAGCAGAGAAATCGGCAGTATTCAATATGGTGGACTACAACCCTACTTTACCCGATACTACGACCAAAACATCAGTACCGAAGAAATCAGTACCTTTGCTCAAACAATCGGCAAAGAAACACTAAGTTTCATCAAACAACAGTTAAAACAAATACCCTAATCAATTTCATCACCTCAAAATACGTTTATTATGTACGGAGGAGGATATATTTATGACCCTGAAAAGAAAGATCAGGCTAACATTGTGGAAGACCCTGAAAAATTGGCGCAATTTGAGGCCAAGATTGACAGCGGTGAAAAAATAGAGCCGAGCGATTGGATGCCCTTTGAGTATCGTCGCCAACTGATTCGAATGATTGAGCAACATGCTCATTCCGAAATTATTGGAGCCTTGCCGGAAGGCACCTGGATTACCCGCGCTCCCGGATTTAAGCGCAAAATGGCGTTAATTGCAAAAGTACAGGACGAAATAGGGCATGGACAGTTGCTGTATGCTGCTGCCGAAACTTTGGGCAAACCGCGCGAACAGATGCTGAACGACCTGATGAGCGGCAAATCCAAATATTCCAATGTGTTTAATTACCCCGCTAAAACGTGGGCTGATGTTACGGTGATTGGATTTTTGATTGATGCGGGTGCTATCATCAACCAACTGGCCAACTCTAAAGGCTCTTATGCACCTTATTGCCGTGCTTTGAAGCGAATTTGTGCCGAAGAATCTTTCCATCTGAAACAGGGTTATGAAGGTTTTGTGTATCTGGCAACCGGTACTCCGACCCAACGCGCCATGTTGCAGGATGCGGTTAACCGTTGGTGGCCACCTATTATGCACTTTTTCGGGCCGGCCGACAAGGTTTCGGTTCATACCGAGAAACTGATGCGCTGGCAGGTTAAAATGGATACCAACGACAATATGAGGAACGAATTTTTAGAGCAATATGTCCCCAAAATATGGGAGCTCGGAATTACCGTACCCGACCCTAACCTGCGGAAAAACTCCGAAACCGGACGGTGGGAATATACCGAACCTGATTGGGAGGAGTTTTTCAGAGTCATTAACGGACATGGTCCCTGCAACAAAGAACGGCTCGATGTGCGCAAATGGGTTGAAGAAAGCGGGCGTTGGGTAAGACAAGCATTGTTTAAAACCAACGAAATGTATAAAATGCCGTTGGCATAACAACACCATTCGGTATGGTTCAGGTATAGTTGCCCTTAGGGACAAAAAACAAATTTCAGGCTTTCTGAAATTCCCTGAAACGTATTTGAGACTAAACAGCCTTGTGTAAAAATATCAGACCTGAGCCTTTTTTACTAAATCAACAACCATTTTCATTACCATGTCATCTTTAGACCCCCGAATTAACCGCTTAGATTTGGTAAAAACTGCAAACGCAGAAACCATCTCTCAACATCAGCATTGGGAAACTTACGAAGTGTTTGTTCAGGCAAAACGAGGTGGGCACCATACCCATGTTGGTTCACTTCATGCTGCCGATCACGATATGGCACTGATTTTTGCCAAAGAACAATTTGCCCGCCGCGGTCAATGTCATAATTTATGGGTGGTTAAGACCAGCGATGTTTTTGCCCTTGATACAGAGGATGCAGATATGTTTGCTGAAAACAATGAAAAAAAATATCGCAACCCGGGAGGATTTAAAGTAAGTGATAAAATCACCGCTTACAAAAAAAGCCGGAAACAGGATCAAACAGATAATAACGATTAACTTACTTAAACCCCGAATATCCTCATGAATACAGATGCTATTAAAGAACTGATTTATAAAATGGGTGATGATGCGTTAATTCTGGGACATCGCAACTCAGAGTGGACCGGTATTGCCCCGACTTTAGAAGAGGACATTTCTTTTTCGTCAATTGCACAAGATCAGATAGGACATGCCCTGGCATTATACACGATATTGCACGAATCATTAGGCGAACCGAATCCGGACATGATCGGGTTTGCCCGGAAAGAAGCAGCGTTTAAATGCAGTCATTTGGCGGAACTTCCCGGCGGTGAGTATGATTTCAGCCTGATTCGCCATTTTTTGTTTGATCACGCTGAAATGCTGCGTTACCGCGCTTTAGCCGAATCTTCCTATAAACCCCTTGCTCAGTTGGCCGGGAAGATTATAGGGGAGCTTAAATACCATATACTTCATGCAAATACCTGGGTGCGGCAGTTGGGCAACTCGACTGAAGAAGCTAAAGCGCGCCTGCAAAGTTCGCTCAATGTTTTGATGCCTTATGCTTTAGGGATGTTTGAACCCGGCCCGTTTGAGCAAACTCTTGAACAGGAAGGAGTTTTCATAGGCGAAGCTGCGCTTCAAACGCAATGGCTCGTTTCTATTGAGGCAGTTATTGGTCAGACAGCCCTGCAAATGCCCGACATTAAAACACTTACCCCTGTATTTGGCGGGCGATATGGCTATCATACAGAATACCTGAACCCGTTGTTGGACGAGATGACAGAGGTATTTAGAATTGACGAATCGGCTGAATGGTAGGGATTCCTGCAACAAACGATATTTGCAGTACAGACACCTGAACAGTAAAAAATCAGGATGTTCTGTTTGTCTTTTAAAGGCAGTTGCTAATTTTTTAATCTCCAATCTTGTCAAACCCGGTATAAGCCCGAAGCACTTCGGGAATGGCGATTCCGGTTTGGGTTTGGTTGTTTTCTAACAGGGCTGCAACAATACGGGGCAAGGCAAGTGCACTGCCGTTTAAACTGTGGAGCAGTTTGTTTTTTTTAGTCTCACTGTCCTTAAATCGCAGTTTTAACCGGTTTGTCTGAAAAGTTTCAAAGTTAGATACAGAACTGACTTCAAGCCATCGTTTTTGTGCGGCTGAATACACCTCAAAATCATAGGTCAGCGCAGAGGCAAACGACATATCCCCTCCACATAACCGCAAAATTCTGAAGGGCAGTTGCAGTTGTTTTAACAAGCCTGAAACATGTTGCACCATTGTCTCCAAAGTATCATAAGATTTGTCCGGGTGTTGAATCTGTACGATTTCGACTTTATCGAACTGATGCAGGCGGTTCAGTCCGCGCACGTCTTTTCCATAAGAACCGGCTTCGCGCCGGAAGCAGGGCGTATAGCCGCAAACCTTAACCGGCAGGTCTTCTTCTTTGATAATCTCGTCTCTGAAAATATTGGTCAGGGGTACTTCAGCAGTGGGGATGAGGTAAAACCCGTCTGCCCCGACATGGTACATTTGCCCTTCTTTATCGGGCAGTTGTCCTGTTGCATAAGCGCTGTCTTCGTTGACCACATGCGGTACCTGCATTTCCAGATACCCGGCCGCAGTGGCTTCCTTTAAGAAAAAATTGATCAGCGCCCGTTGCAGTTGAGCGCCCTTTCCAATATAGACCGGAAATCCCGCACCGGTTATTTTTACACCGAGTTCAAAATCTATGAGCCGGTATTTATGGGCGAGATCCCAATGAGGAACTGCATGTTCAGGCAAATCGGGCAGGTTGCCATGCGAATATACCACTTCGTTGTCTTCGGGCGTTTTGCCAACAGGCACTGATTGGTGTGGCAAATTGGGGAGTTGAACCAAAGCTTCGTGCAAATCAATTTCGTTTTGTTTGGCTTCCTGCTCTAATTGATTGACTGTTTCTTTGATGGCTGTGGATTGTGCTTTAAGTTGTTCGGCTTCTTCTTTCCTGCCGGATTTAAATGCGTCTCCCACTTCTTTTGATAAAGAATTGATTTGACCTAAAGCGGCATCTAAAGCATGTTGGATGGTTTTGCGCTTTTCGTCTAAAGCAACAACGGTATCAATCAAATTCAGATGGGCGAAATTTTTTACCGAAAGTCGTTTTTTAATCTCATCCGGGTTGGTTCGTATCGCGGTCAGTTCCAGCATAAAGGATTTTTTTAAGTGCGCAAAGATAGGTAATTCTTAAAATGCTGCCAGAAAAAATAGAACGTGTTTGTTTTAATAGAAACAGAAAAACCCCCGATGTTGCCAAGGGCAGTCAAATCGGGGGTTTCCGTTATTATATCGCGCGAAATATGCGCTGAAATTATAGTTCAGTGGCGGATTCGGCCAAAACAATGACATTGTTATTCAACACTTCGGCAAATCCGCTGCTGATGTCAATGAGTTTCACGGTTTTACCGGTTGTAATTTTAATGCGTCCGCTTTTTAGGGCTGAAATCAGGGGGGCATGCCGGTCAAGCACTTCAAACATGCCATCAATACCGGGAAGCTGAACGCGGTCGGCTTGGCCTGAAAATACCTTTTGGTCGGGGGTTATTAATTCGAGGTTCATGTTTTGAGCCGGTTAAATCTTTTTAAAAATCGGGTAGGGGATTAATTGTTTTCTGCCTCAGCAAGTAATTTCTTGCCTTTTTCAATGGCATCATCAATAGTACCGACTAAGTTGAAGGCTGCTTCGGGATATTGGTCTAACTCACCATCCATGATCATGTTAAATCCGCGGATCGTTTCTTCAATCGGCACAAACACTCCCTTTAATCCGGTAAACTGTTCGGCTACGTGGAATGGCTGAGAGAGAAAACGCTGAACGCGACGGGCACGAAGTACGACCAATTTATCATCTTCGCTCAATTCATCCATACCTAAGATGGCAATGATATCCTGAAGTTCTTTGTAGCGTTGCAAAATGGCTTTTACCCTTTGAGCAGTCTGATAATGTTCTTCACCGACAATGTTGGGGGTCAGAATTCGTGAAGTTGACTCTAACGGGTCAACGGCGGGATAAATACCAAGAGCGGCTAATTTACGGCTCAATACCGTAGTAGCGTCAAGGTGTGCAAAGGTAGTAGCCGGTGCGGGGTCGGTCAAGTCATCAGCAGGTACATATACAGCCTGAACTGAGGTGATTGAACCGCGTTTGGTGGAGGTGATACGCTCCTGCATCAACCCCATTTCTGTAGCCAAAGTAGGCTGATAACCTACTGCCGAGGGCATACGTCCAAGAAGTGCAGAAACTTCGGAACCTGCCTGTGTAAAGCGGAAGATATTGTCAATAAAGAAAAGGATGTCGCGTCCGCTGCTGTCGCCCTCGTCTCCGTCGCGGAAATATTCGGCAACGGTCAACCCGGACAAGGCCACACGGGCACGCGCTCCGGGAGGTTCGTTCATTTGTCCGAAAACCATGGTGATAAAGGATTCTTCGAGCAGTTGGTTGTCAACTTTGCTTAAATCCCATGCGCCGGTTTCTTCAAGGTTGTGAATAAAGTCTTTACCATATTTTACCACATTTGCTTCGACCATTTCGCGAAGCAGGTCATTTCCTTCGCGGGTACGCTCACCAACACCTGCAAACACAGACAATCCGGAATAACCTAATGCGATGTTGTTAATCAACTCCATGATTAATACCGTTTTACCTACCCCGGCACCACCGAACAACCCGATTTTTCCTCCCCGCAGGTAAGGCTCTAACAGGTCAATTACCTTGATACCCGTAAAAAGTGGTTCAGCTTCGGTTGAAAGGTCTTCGTAGGCGGGCGGCTGACGGTGAATGGGGTAATGCTTCTCAGATTTGAGCGCTCCAATTCCGTCAATTGTATTGCCGATTACATTGAAAAGACGACCTCTGATATTATTGCCTACCGGCATTCGGATGGTCTGGCCGGTATCTACTACTTCCAAACCCCGCATCAAACCGTCGGTAGAATCCATCGCAATGGTACGAACGCTGTCTTCTCCTAAATGCTGCTGACATTCTAATACTAACTTCGTTCCATCTTCCCGGATTACCTCTAAGGCACTCAAAATCTCCGGCAAATGACCGCTTGGAAACGATACATCTATGACCGCACCTACAATTTGCTTAATTTTACCTGCTTTAGCCATGTTTATTGGTTCTGATTATAATCTTTTTTAAAATTTGCCGCAAAGATAGAACTTTTGCCTCAATAAAGCAACTTGACCTCTAAATTAAGGACAAAAAAACGGCTTTATTTTGAACCTGATATTCATCAGTCATACCTTATCTTTTTTAAAAGTCAGTCTCCCAACTTGTGTAATCATAATTCCTGTGAGCCTTTTGAATAATCACACCCTGCAATTTGGCGATTCAGAACTGCCCTTTACATTCTTGGTGATAGTTTGGTGCACGCAAATTTTAGGGTCTGCAAAATCTTATTGCGCCTCTGCATTGGGTTATTGTGCCTCCGCAATGCTACTAAGTATCCCTGCAATACTTTAAATCACCTCTGCATAGGCTTATTGCACCCCTGCATTGGGTGAATGTACCTGTGCATTGCCTTAAATCACCTCTGCAAAGACTTCATGCACCCCTGCATTGGGTTATTGTGCCTCCGCTTTGCTTTAAATCACCCCTGCAATAAATCAAATCACCCCTGCAACAGGTTAATGCAACCCTGCATTGACTTAAAGCCCCCCTGCAATAAGTTATTGTCAACCCTTTTTGCTACTCTAAATCTTTTTTTTTTGCAATAGTTACTGGGGAGGTGACGGTGGTTAGGTAGTGAAAAGTGAAAAACTAAAAGTGAAAAGTGAAAAACTAAAAGTGAAAAGTGAAAAGCTAAAAGTGAAAAACCTGAAAGGGTTGAATGTGAATAACCGTATGTTAATTGTCAATGGTTAATTGCCAATTGTCAATTGTCAGTTGCAAGAAAACCCTGTAAGGTAGCTTTTTTAAAAACCTCAAAGTTTTGCCAAACCTATATGGATTGACAAATTCAGACAATCAGCAAAAACATAGGATGTTTCGGAAACATTTTATGTTTAAACAAAGTGAGGCAACCCAGATAAATTATTTTTCGTTAAGAAAAGCAGGCATTTGATGCTAAAAAAAACTTTTTTTCAAAAAAAATGAAAAAAAGTGCGATTTTAAACTGATTTTTTTCTGTGAAAAGGAATAATATAAGTAATGCACCAGATAAACTCTTTCCTGAGAGAAAGATAAACTTAAGATGATGCAGATTTTTAACCAAAACATTTATTTTTTATGAACAAAAACCAAAACTCGTTTTTTCGCTTTTTAGCGATTGTTTGCATTAGTTTAATTTTTAATGGGGGGGGGTGAATAACCTTTTTGCACAAGAGTTTGCCGTCGGCTCTTTGATAATGCCTCCTTGTGAGCCTGCCGGAATTTGTATAGATTTTCTTGGCTGTAATGTTATTTGCAACAATACAATTCAGAGGCAGCCATGCATCTACTCTTCGACACCTTTGCCAACCGGAATTGCGGGTATATTTTATGCCTGCGATTTCCCCATTTTTGGATGGGGACAGTCTGCCGGCACATGCGACTACTTCGAAAACAGCCCTCTTAACCCAGACGACGATATGACAGGTTCTATTGGTGTTTTTGGCGGCAATGATTCGTTTTCTTATCCAGACCCTATAATTCCTTTTTTAACAATTTGGGTGTATCCAAGATCTGAAGTACCATTTTTAGTAGCAAATATTCAACCCAATACAAATTATTTATTGAGTTATGTTCGGCGTAGTGTTAACAACATAAACATAACTACTGGTGCCGCCCCTCTACCTTTAATAGCTGAATATGATTTAGAACCTACTCACTTAGAAATAGCCACCTATAATTGGGAGAATTTACCCTGTGTTTCCAGTAGTCAAGTATTATCACAATTGCCTCTTACTGGAAGCGTATCATTACTATCAGATAATCATTTTGGCGGTGCGAACCCTGAATTTGCTTGGAAACAGATAATTGCAGCTGTAACAACCGGCAATACTCCTACCCACAATGCCTTATACTGTTACATAAGAAGAGACATCTCACCCGAAGGGGGCTATTACATTCAAATAGACCACTTCGAGATGATACCCGATATTTTTATCAGCAACCAAACCGTTAATATGACCTGCAACGAAACATCTGTTACTATTGGCGACCCTTCGCTCTGTGCGAATACAGATTTGTTGAACATGCGCTATCGTTGGTCTGAATCAACAGACGGCGGTAATACCTGGACGGCCTTATTTAGTTTCGATAATCAAACTTCGATTGCTGTTGCGCCGGATGTCCCCACACAATATAAATTAACCAGATATTTTCCTGATTTTTTTATCGCACCTGATGGAACTCAAGTGCCCATCTCCACAATTAACGGAATTACCGGAACTGTAGTTAAAAACGCCATTATAACTGTAATACCTTATTATCAGGGCTTCGGTGGCAGTTTGGATTATACGGCAACAAACAGCGCACCCACATTGTGGACAAACGGCAGCAATCAGCTAAACAACTCCAATACAGCTACTACACCACTGTTATTTGGCGGTACGCTTACTATACCTACCGGGGTAAACATAGTTATAAGTGGCATGAATATTGAATTCGGGCCTTCTGCCCGAATTGTGGTACAACCGGGTGCAACGCTTTCGCTTCAAAACTGCCATTTAACCGGCACCTGCAACCAAATGTGGCAAGGAATACAAGCTTATGGAAACAGCAGTGGAAATTTCGGCAGAATTACTACTCCCAATGATGGTTCAACAAATATTATTGAACACGCTGTAACGGGTATTTGTACTTTTCAATACCCCATTTTAAACTTTACCACTATTAACAACAGCCTTGCTTCGATACCCGATTTTAATGCGCTTACAGGCATAGTAAATCTTGTTTTTACTAACTTATGGACACCGGGTGTTATAAACACCGCAAATGCCCAATTGCAATTGCACAATGTACGCTTTGTTGATTGTTTTATGGGAATAAACAACAGTTGGACACCCAGCAATAATGATGTGTATGAAAACTGCTTATTTACCACCACGGGCACGGGATTGAGATTTCCCTTTACTGGTTTTTCGCGCGGCGAAGCAGGTATTTTTGCCGTTTTTAACCAAACGATGTTAATTGAAGGCTGCAGTTTTCAGAATATGAAATTTGGCACCCGAACCAACGGCACACAAAATTTAACCATGATACCCGAAACTGTAACCACAACACCTTGTATATTCAATAACTGTTTGGTAGGCATATCTTCACGAAATTTTACCAACACTGCATTTCCTAACTGCACCATAACCGATAATACTTTTATAAACTGTGGCACCGCGATACAAACACAAGGCAGCAATGCAACAATCAGGCGAAACAATATCAGTAATGGGCAGGGAACAGTAAGTATGGGTGTGTTTTCTTTAGGTTCTACCTTTACCATTGCCAACAATAATATCAGCAATACAACTATTGGCGTTGCCGTTACGGACGACGATTTAGCCGGCGGGCGGGTGTTTGGCAATAACATACAAAATACAAACGGAGCCATTATGAGCGTAGGCAGCAATCTGATTACTCAAATACAATGCAACAACTTAGTAAACTACAACTATTATGCTATTGCTTCCGTGCCTTGGGCTGTTGCTGCCCAAATTGGCGATTTGGCAGACCAGGGAAATTGTGTGCCTACACCTTTTGTACAACCCGCAGCCAATGTTTTTACACCGCCCGCCACAGGGGCCATATTAGACGATGTTTATTTATTTCCCATAAATACCAGCCAGTTTTTCTACCGCGATTTCGACGATCAACTCCCATGGACCGACCCTAACTTTAGCATGTCGCCGGGGGTGTATCAGTCTTGTGGAGCCGTTTCTCCCTTTTTAAACTCTACATATTGCGGAAGTATCAGCCCTATGATACCCTCCGGCGATGTTAAAAACCTGACTGATATACATTTGCGCGATTTGATGACCTGCGCATGGGCTAAAGAATACGGCATGGCAAAAGATACGGCTAATTTATTGGCATTTTTGCAGGAACTGAATACGCCTGTTGCCCAACGCTATTTGCTGCAATATGAATTGCAACAAAAAAACCTGCCCATTGTAAACCAATTGCTCCAGTTATTACCCTTAGATCGGGAGGAAGACATCAGCTACCACTATTTTTATGATTTGCTTTACCGTTTAGAGCAAGAACAGCGGACTTTTTTTGAAATTACACCCGAAGAAGAAAGTGCCTTGCTACAAATAGCCGACAGCCGCAGCCAAACGGCTTTTAAAGCCCAAACGATGTTGTATTTAGCACGAGGGCTAGAATTTGAAGTAACGCTGCCCGAACTGAACTGGCAGACTGCTTTTAAAAACGGTAAGCCCGACAATAACAGGACAGTGCTGCTACAACCCAACCCTGCCCAAAACCAAGTAACGGTTACCTACAATTTAGACAACCAAGCGCAAAGCCCTCAAGCACAAGTGCAATTGTATTTTTATAATGTATCGGGCAAACTGGTATATCAAACCACATTACAAGGGGCAGGCACAGAAAGCATATCTGTTAATGCTTTTCAAGCCGGCATTTATTTTTGCCAGATTATAGCCGGTAGCGGTAAAATACTGTCGCACCAAAAATTAGTAATTGTAAAATAAATTCTAAACTCACATTTGTAACCATAGATGTAGCGGTAACTGCATCCGCTTTATCTGTGGTTATCATGATACACTAAAATCTATCGGTCATGAAAAATATAAACTTGCTTTGTGTTTTGCTGCTATTTATGAGCTGTATTGGCATCGCTCAAAGTAAATATTTTGAAATATCATACAACTGGGACGACAATAACAACTCAAACGGTTGGTCTATTCTAATAAACAATGCCGGAAACTACGTAATTGGCGGCAATACAAAAGACGACAGCCTGTTCGCAGAGGATTTCCGTCCTTTTTTATTAGAGATGAATAAAGAAGGACAAATTTTGAGTGTACACGAATATATTCATCCGAGTAACTACCCCAGTTCCATTTTAGATTTTGATTATAATGGCAGCGAATATTTTTTGGGGGGATGGATAGCTAGCCCCAATCCAAATGTGTATTATATGCTACTTGATTTAAACTTTAATCTATTAAAAGTTAGCGAAATAGGGAGTTATGAGTTTCAGAATAATTGTCAATCTGTGTGTAAAACATCTGATAATGGATATTTGTTAGGAGGTCAATATGGATTCACAGCACCGACCGATTATTCTCACCCATATTTAATTAAAACAGACAGCACAGGCCATAAACAATGGGATACTATTTACTACAACTATGGAAATCCCTATAACAGTTGGATAAGGGATATACAACCCGACCCCGATGGTGGCTACTATCTTATTGGCAGTACCACTGCTACGGGCTTTATAGGCGACATACTATTAATGAAAATTGACGAGCAGGGCAATGAACTCTGGCATGAAATTTATGACTACAATCTTTTTGGAGAAGAAGCAGTTGCCGAATGGGGAGGCAGTATTTTGGTTTGTTCAGGAGAAGGGCTATTAGTAAGTTCTGTTCACCAAAACTATTTAGCATTTCCTATAAAACCTCGAAAAACAATACTAATAAAACTCGATACAAGCCGAAATATAGAATGGGATACTTTTTATAATACCGACTTTGATGGGTTTCAGGCTGCTCGCGTCATCCAAGCTACTGATGAAGGTTTTGTATTTGCAGGCTTGCAATTTCCAACTTCTGCGAGTAATAATGTAAAAGCAATATTGGCCAGAACCGATGCCAACGGCAATCTTTTATGGAAAAGATTATATGACTACGCAGGCTTTGACAACTACTTTTATGATTTGATAGGCACCCCCGACGGAGATTTTATTGCCTGTGGGCGTACAGAGTACTACGATTTTCCGGCGGGTATTGGCCAAGCCAATCTGTATATCGTTAAAACCAACTGCATGGGTCTGCTCACCGAGCCGGAGGCAGCTTTTGCCTACGAGCCTTTGGGCAGCAACGAAATACAGTTTACCAACCAAACCCTCTACGCTTACCCCGACAGCATAGACGGCGGCTACTATCGTTGGGATTGGGGCGACGGCAGCCCGCCTTACCTCTGCGGGCAAGGCTACGACCTCTGCTCCGGCAATATCCTGACCCATCAATACCCGGCTTCCGGCACTTATACCACCACCCTCACCGCTATCGTCTGTTCAGACACTTCCTTAGTACAGGCACAGATAGATACCGAAGGCGGGGGCGGCACGGTAGGATTACCCCCTGACATGCCACCCCCCGACCCACTAAAGGGCGAAAAATCCTTACAGGTTTACCCCAACCCCGCCACAAACACCCTCACCTTTCAACAGGTTTCAAAGTCCCCTTCAGGGGATTTAGGGGTGAACGGGGCAGGAGATTTGGAAATAAAACTACACACCCTCACCGGACAAACCGCCTTGCAAACCACCCTTGCCGCAGGCGAAACAAACAAAACCATTTCGGTGGCCCATCTTCCGGTTGGGATGTATCTCTATGAGGCCGAGCAATCGGGCAGTGTGTTGGCGCGGGGGAAGGTGGCGGTGGTTAGGTAGTGAAAAGTGAAAAACTAAAAGTGAAAAGTGAAAAACTAAAAGTGAAAAACCTGAAAGGTGGTAGTGTTTAAAATCCTTATAGGTTTGGCAAACCTATAAGGATTGACAAATTCAGACAATTAGCAAAAACATAGGATGTTTCGGAAACATTTTATGTTTAAACAGTTTCAGGCAACCCATTTAAACTATTTTTCGTTAAGAAAAGCAGGCATTTGATGCTAAAAAAACTTTTTTTCAAAAAAAATGAAAAAAAGTGCGATTTTAAGCTGATTTTTTTCTGTGAAAAGGAATAATATAAGTAAGGCACCAGATAAACTCTTTCCTGAGAGAAAGATAAACTTAAGATGATGAAGAATTTTAAACCAAAACATTATTTTTTATGAACAAAAACAAAACTCCGTTTTTTCGCTTTTTAGCGATTGTTTGCATTAGTTTAATTTTTAATGGGGGGGGTGAATAGCCTTTCTGCTAATAGTTGTCTTCCGGATGAAATTCCGGAATTAACAGTTATTTTAACTGATCGATAATGAGGACATACTCATAAATGAAGATTGTCCTTTAACTTGGATTTACATGGAGATGGGTTTTTTACAACTAATTCCCTGGCAGAAACTGCTACAATAGGAAACGACCATCTTCTAGAGTTTCTTATATGTCCACAGTTTATTGTTCCAAATACCGCTTGTGATTTCTCTAATCTTGGCATTGACGGCTGCTGGCATTTTTGGGGTGGCGGTGTTACTCCACCTCAACCCCCATACCCAGTTCCCGTTAATTTAGATTGCTATTTTTCGCTTTCCGGAGATTATGTTATGTTGGTTAGAGCATGGACCGATTTTCCATTAGACGGCACACCTGATACTTTTGGTGGAGAAAGCGATACCGTTTGTATCAATGTTCAATTTAGTGAGGAATTGGAAGATTTTTCTATTTTCATAAACTCTGAAGCTCCTTATTGTATCAATGACACAATTATTTTTACTATACCCGAGTACATTGTCAATGTTGCCGATGATATAATTTGGGGAGTTTTAGAACCCGGCGCTACCATAGAAGATATTTTTAACTAGGACCCCATTGAAGACTGCGAGCAGTTTGAACTAATTCTCACAGAAGATGGCACTTATATCGTAACACTATATGTTTATTACGATGGAACAGAATGTCCTGATTCTGTTCAAATTAGTATCCTGGTAGAAGTAACAGACGACCCCTGCATTTGTATATCGCCGCAGGAGTTTTTAGTAAACCCCGATAGCCCCGGTATTCAAAATAACGAAGATACCGACTACCGCCCGGCTTATATAGCTACATCAGGTGTATGGACAGCTACCAGCAACCCTTTTATTACCGGTTATGGGTTGCCTTCCGGAGACGATTTATACCTGAATGTTGACCTCATCATTCCTGCGGGTGTAGCTCTGACAATTAGCCAAATGAACATTCATTTCGCGCCCGACCGAAGAATACTGGTGCAAAGAGGAGCTATCTTAAATTTAATAGGAACTGTCGAAAACCCTACGCGCTTATTTGGCTCCTGCGGCAGTATGTGGCAAGGCATACAAGTAGAAGGCACTCAAACACACCGGATATTTCTACCAGGCAGCTTTCCCTACAACTATGGCATACTCAATACCCGAAATGTGCATATTTATGATGCCATATTCGGCGTAACCAATACCAAACTGCCATTCATGGACGTAAATGAATTAGCCAACCAAATTACCTCACTCACTGCCAATCCCATCGTGCCGGCGGATATGTTGTTTGTACCTTCTATGGTAAACATCCCTCCTTTACGTCGGCATCATATCAGATCCAGAGGCAATGGACTTTTCGGGCGGTATGCTCCAAATCAGCGATGCACAGTTTATTAACTGCCTGGAAGGCGTATTGATGCCTTGGGTTTAAAGGAACCTGCAATGTAATACCCTCTGAATTCTGTGAAGGATTCATTCAATCATCTCAATTTACCTCTACCGGCAGTTTGGCTTACCCCTTTAATGACCCCGATCTTATTCAACGTACCGAAGCCGGTATTCATATATTATCCTACTTTCCACCTATAAACGAGCGGCTGAATATATCCGGCAACCGGTTTGACAACCTCAACTATGGCATCAGAATTGCCGGTACGGAAAGAACAGATATTGACCACAACCAATTTGACAATTGCTCTGTGGGTATCTCTATCTTGAACTACACCTATACCAGCCAGTACATGATTCAAGACATCAACATCACCCACAACGAGTTGAACAACTGCAATATAAACATGCAGCTCTCCCGAACCCAAGCTCGTATTGTGCAAAATACAATTAATAGTACCTATATACCACCCTCCGGCGGCTTAACAGACGCAAATAATATCGGTATATTTATTCAGGGTTCTAACGCGCAAGTGCTTAGCAACACCATCAATTTTGTGCAGGCCGGCGTTGTTTTATTGAGCAACGATACCGACCCCATGCTGGTGAGCAACAACAGTTTTAACGCCAATATTGTGGGCGTGTTTGCCTATGGCAATAACAGACATGTGCAAGTGGTATGTAACGATTTCAACATTTACGCCGTTGCAATGTATGCCCTCAACTACACCTCTTCGTTTTTCCTTTATCCCAATGAAAATGGTATTTTGAGCGACCAAGGTAATTGCAACCCAATAGCTCCTCAACCTGCCGACAATTTCTTTGGGCAGTTTTTAGGCACATTAGGTTGGCATATTGTAGCTACGCCATATCCGGTACCCAATAACTTTATTTACTGGTACCGAAATGCCCCTGGTTTTGTACCTACTGTAACTGTAGGTGAGGTAACACCGGTAGAATGTATACCTCCTTTTGTACCATTACCTCCTCGCGATATTTTATGCGGCATCATAGGCAGCGAAATGATAATGGAAGACGAAGAAATTCGCAACCTTAGCGATGAGGGTATCAAAAACTACGAGGCAATGAAAAAGGTATATTACTACGTATATGACCAAAACGATACCTTAGCTGCCGAAGGACTATTGGAAGACCTAGATACCTATTTTGGCGACAGGCTGTTACTAAATCACTACCTCATAAAAGGCAATTTTGAAGCCGCAAACAACATACTTGTCAACCTGCCCGACGCAAGAGAAGAAGAACAACGGTTTATTCAACTCTACCAAATATACACAAAATGGCGACTTAGCGATCGCGACCTGTTCCAAATAACAACAGCCGAAGAAGATACTATACGCCAAATAGCTGCCACCACCACCCAAACCGCCACCGAAGCTCGCACCCTTTTGTATCTGCTGCGAGGCGAGGAGTATCCTATAGACCTGCCCCCTATTGCCGACCTAATCGACTCCAGTCTGTTCCAAAATGTGCTAATCAATTTTAAAGGTGGTGCTGCCGCCAATGCCATAGGGCAGACCAAGGTGGGTAACCCCTATCCTAATCCAGTAAGTAACCAGATAAGTATTGACTACCGGTTACCCGAACAAGAAAAAGCTTCCATTAGTTTTTTCAACGTTCAGGGAGTAGAAATAAGTACTCAACACATTAGCGGTAACGGAACCTTGCAATTTGCTACCGATAAATGGAGCAAAGGTATGTATTTCTACCGTGTTATGCTCCCGAATAACGAAATAATATATGGTAAAATTGTAATTATTAAGTAATCCTTTGTTTTTCAACATAGATGGCTGTTTTTAGTAGCCATCTATGTTATTGTTATAAATACTAAAACAAAAACAATGAAATACTTTTTATTGCTTATTTCAACCATCATATTTTTTACCTTAGCTTCGGCACAAAACAAATATTGGGTTCAACTCATAAAATACAGTGATGTTCAAGAAGGCAAAGGCATAATAGTTGAGCCAGATCACTATATTTTAATTGGAAGTCATGGTAACTATCCTGATTTTTTGTGGCAAGGGTATATCACAAAGTTTGACTTTCAAGGCAATGTGATAGATAATAAGGACTATCAAAATTTGAATGGTAATTTTGTATTTCAAAGCATAAAGCAATCAGAATGGGGCTATTATTGCACAGGTTATCAATATACCCCCACACCTGTTGAAATACAGCAGCCTATATTACTTCAGTACAATACTTTAACTGAAACAGAGAGTTTAGTCATGGTGGGCACTGAAACGCTTAAACCAAGTGGACGAGCAATCACTATGAATAATAATAGCGATTTTATTATAGTGGGTATAGCCGTTGACACTACAACTGCTGCTTGGCAACCTTACGCCATAAAAATAGACAGTCTAGGCAATGTGATATGGGAGCAGGTTTACGACAACTACCCGTTGCTCAACTGGCTAACCGATATTGTACCCGTACCTAATGAGGCAGCCTATTATGTATATGGTACCGTTGGCTACAATGCATTTAACAGCGATATGTTAGTTGCCAAGATAAGCGATGCTACCGGTGAAATGCTTTGGGATACTGTCTACAACTTTGGACCTACTTATTGGGACGAAGACGGCAAAGATGTGAGCGGTAGAATGATTAGGAGTATAAACGGAGGCTATATAGCAGGTGCACTCACTAACGGGTTTGTCGATGCCTATTACAAAGGCACTATCATCAAATTCAACGATAGCTTTGACATAGTTTGGTATATTGACCATATTCTTTACAATTGCGGACCAGCAACAGTCAACGAATTAGAAAATGGCGATATTATTACAAGTGGTTGTAACGACCCCTTGGGTGAGTATGCTCAAATGCAGATCATCAAATTATCGGGCGTAGATGGGGGCTTAAAATGGCGGCGCACCTACGGCGGCAGTTGGCACGACTATGCCTACGACCTTGCCCTTACACCTGATGGCGGTTTTTTGGTAGCCGGGAGGCAGGATACCATCATACCCGGTGCTCCGGTTGGTCATGCCTCGGCTTGGTTACTCAAACTCAACTGCATGGGGTTAATCACCGAGCCGGAAGCGGCTTTTGCCTACGAGCCTTTGGGCAGCAACGAAATACAGTTTACCAACCAAACCCTCTACGTCTATCCCGACAGCATAGACGGAGGCTACTACCGTTGGGATTGGGGCGACGGCAGCCCGCCTTACCTCTGTGGGCAAGGCTACGACCCTTGCTCCGGCAATATCCTGACCCATCAATACCCGGCTTCCGGCACTTATACCACCACCCTCACCGCTATCGTCTGTTCAGACACTTCCTTAGTACAGGCACAGATAGATACCGAAGGCGGGGGCGGCACGGTAGGATTACCCCCAAAGGGCGAAAAATCCTTACAGGTTTACTCCCAACCCCGCCACAAACACCCTCACCTTTCAACAGGTTTCAAAGTCCCCTTCAGGGGATTTAGGGGTGAACGGGGCAGGAGATTTGGAAATAAAACTACACACCCTCACCGGACAAACCGCCTTGCAAACCACCCTTGCCGCAGGCGAAACAAACAAAACCATTTCGGTGGCCCATCTTCCGGTTGGGATGTATCTCTATGAGGCCGAGCAATCGGGCAGTGTGTTGGCGCGGGGGAAGGTGGCGGTGGTTAGGTAGTGAAAAGTGAAAAACTAAAAGTGAAAAGTGAAAAACCTGAAAGAGTTAATATGAATAGCCATTGTTAATTGTTAATTGCCAATTGGCAATTGCCAATTGCCCATCTGCCTGAGACGTTGTAAATTTATATGATGAGTGGTGGCTGTGTGTTGGCATGGGGGAAGATGGAGGGAATGTCCCTTACTATTTCATGTTTCACACACATATTTTGGTTATACAGTTGGTATATTAGCATAAAACAGAAAGACAGAAGGGAATAGAACTCCGACAACTAACCACCTTTTTTTTGAAAACAGAAATCAGAAATGACGGTAATCATCCATTTCCGGCAAAAATCTGGACGTGCTCAAATTGTCTTCAATTTCTGTGTTTTCATCAGACTCCCAGGAATCGTTCAGCCGGTTTATTTTGATGACCATAATAGAGGTGTCATCGCGGTAGTCGCTGTTGATTGTAAATGCAGCATAGTCTTTATAGATGGCCTCGGTAATGTCTTTTGCAGGGAGATGAGCATTGCTGATGACACAGTTTTTAAGATTTTCGTATCCGTATTGTTCTTCGGCACTTTCTGTTTTTCTACCCTCAACCAGCCCGTCAGTATAAAGCACGAGGACATCACCCTGCTGAAGTTGTATATTGGTTACTCCGATAAATCTCGAATAGCTTCGGTTTCTGATAATGCCGAGTCCCAATCCTTCACCTTCAATATAATCTGCCTGTTTTTCACCGGCATGGTAATACAACATAGGGTTATGGCCTGCTCTGGCATAAGTGAGCTGATTGGACTCTAAGTCAAAAAGGACATATACGGCTGTTATAAACTGGTTTTTTTCAAGACATCGGGAAACAGACCGATTGGACATCAGCATAAAATCGGAGGCGGATAAATTGAGTTGCATCAGGGATTGAAAGATGCCTTTCATTTGTGCCATGTGAAAAGCGGCAGAAGCCCCTTTTCCTGAAACATCCGCCATAATGACGGAGATATGCCGGTCATTTGATTGCGCGTAATCATAATAATCTCCTCCGATTTCTTTGGCAGGTTCGTTAAAAACGGCGATATCCAAATACTCCGAATCCGGAAATGTTTTGGGCAATAAGGCCTGTTGTACATTGGTGGCAATTTCCAGTTCTTCTTTAAACCGTGCCGACCGGATGGTTTCTTTGGTCAGTTCTGAATTTTCCAAAGCCAATTTGGCTTGATTGATAAAACTCAGGCAACCTTTAATGGTATGTTCATCAAATCCTTCGGCAAATCCTTTTGTCAGACAAATAACTCCTTCGCAGTAATTAGGTTTGGTAAATACAGGCAAAACCAGCAATGATTTGTAGGGGGTTTCTTTTTCAGAGAAAATGTCATATTTGTCTAAATCAGGAAAATAATGATAACCTTTTGCAGGTTCTGATTTGACCATATCCTTAAAATTCATCCAAAGATTAATACGCCAGATCTGCTCGCTCGAAATATCTACAAAATGGCAGGTTTCATCACTTTTTAAGGGACGCATCAACAGCCAGCCCGCATTTGCCGAGGTGTTTTTCAAACAGACTTCAAACAAGCGATGATACATATCTATGCTGCTTTCGCGGCGTTGAAGCGCAAGTCCGATTTCCTGAAACCTGTTGATTTCGGCCATTTGCTCTTCGATTACTGAGGATACCGGCAGCGTAAACAGCAAAGATAATAAGGCAAAAAGACAATAGGCCGAAACCGCACCAATCAATATGGTTCCGAACAGGTTATGATAGATGGGTAGTTTGATGACATATTCCAACCCTTCTGTGTTATAGACAATCTGAAAGGCGGCTAAATGAATCAGGTTGGCAATAAGCAGGTAAAAAACAATCACCCATTTATCGCGACGGGTAAGTTCTGCTACCCATTTAATGCGGTTAAGCAAACTGATAGCGGCTATAAAGGCTATGAAATAAACGGTTGTTCTGATTAAACCGGTCAAAAAGCTCCAGGGCAGCCCGGCTATGGCACTTATCAGCAAAATTATAAAAAAGGCCTGCCATTGGCGTTCTGCCCTGATACTGCGCCGCACAAACATCAGCTTGCGCATCATAGTGAGGGCATACAAAAAGTAACTCATCACCCCATACAAAATCAACATCTTCACCCCTCGCATACCCGCAGGCGACAATAACATTTCCAACTCCGCCCAGGCAACTATGGCTGAAATTATAATAATGGTAACGCCAAATATGATAATGCGCGTGAACAAACGATGAACATTAAACAAATACTTGTTCCACGAATTGATGTTGTAAAACAAAAGATGGGTAATTGCCGTCGTCGCAACCATGATATTCAACTCCAACTCTGTAATAATAAATGGAGTTACCTCATAAATGACACACAAGGTAGCGAGTATGTAAGCGGTTATGCCAACAATCAGGAGGGTATAGTATCGTTTAAACTGCATGTATGGCTTTCTGCATAGTTTCTATGAGTTGAAAAAGTGGTGCGTTTAAGTTTCAAAGCCACAACAACCCTCGCAAAGGTAGCCAATATATAAATGACATTTAACAAGTTGAACAATTTCTTAACCTCTTTGACAGGCGTGGCCGTTAAACTGTCTGTTTCTTTCTCTTGTTATCTTTTAAGCCATCAAATTTTATTAGTTTTGCAGATAGTTTTCATCGGTAACTATCAACTTCATAAAACCATATCCGGCTCATTGAATAAAACATCTAAATCTTTGCCGACTTAATCCTTTTCCTTTTTTAACCTATTAAAACCCTAAAACATGAGCAAATCTATCTGGAGGTCCAGTTTTTTCAAACTACCCCAACACAAACAGTTCAACTACATTCCACGATACTACGACCCCAAAACCGATAAAGAACTTACGGATGAGGCGGCAGATGAAATCAGATTGGAGCGAGGTGCATTTTTTAAACAACGCAACAAAAGCCGTTTGGCAGGGGCTTTTACCGGAAACCATGTATCCAACACCTTTGAGCGGTTCGCATTCAATCGTCAAGCGCAGTTTTTACGCATTCTGATGCTTGTGGGACTCCTTACTATCGGGCTGCTCACCCTGTTTGAAAAGCTGAGCTTATCGGTAGCCGTTCCTTTTTTACTGCTATTTGCGGTGGTATTCATTGCCAAATCCCGAAGTTTGTAACCGTTTTTTTATTGGTTTCACCTACGGTTATTCATATTCAACCCCTTCAGGTTTTTCGCTTTTAGTTTTTCACTTTTCACTTAAAATTATGTCAGATATTATCAGACTTTTACCTGATTCGGTCGCCAATCAGATTGCTGCAGGCGAGGTAGTACAACGTCCTGCGTCAGTGGTTAAAGAGTTGCTCGAAAACGCCATTGATGCCGGAGCAAGCCAAATCCAGCTCATTTTAAAAGAGGCAGGTAAAAAGCTCATTCAGGTAACAGATAATGGAATTGGCATGTCAGAAACAGATGCCCGCCTTTGTTTTGAACGACATGCGACCTCTAAAATTAAAAACGCTTCCGATTTGTTTGCCATCCGAACCATGGGATTTAGAGGAGAGGCGATGGCTTCTATTGCTGCCGTAGCACAGGTTGAGCTAAAGACAAAACAGCGCGGAGCCGATTTAGGAACCTTGGTTTATATCGAAGCTTCTGATCTTAAAATCCACGAACCTTGCCAATTTACAGAAGGCACTTCTATTGCGGTGAAAAACCTGTTTTTTAATGTACCTGCACGGCGCAATTTTCTAAAATCAGATTCCATAGAATATAAATATATCCTGGATGAATTTCAGCGGGTAGCGCTTGCCAATCCAAAAATCGGATTTTCCTTGTTTCACAACGGAACCGAGATTTACCATCTTCTTCCTGAGAATCTTCGCAAGCGGGTAGTTTCGCTTTTTGGACCAAATTTTAACGAAAGGTTAGTTGCCCTTGAACTCGAAGCCGATTTTATCCGCATTTACGGGTTTATCGGCAAACCCGATTTTGCGCGGAAAACCCGGGGTGAACAATTCTTTTTTGTGAATGAAAGGTTTATTAAAAGCAGCTACCTTAACCATGCGGTGATGTCTGCCTACGAAAAATTATTGCCCGATCAAACTTACCCTTTTTACCTTATTTTTATTGACATAGAGCCCAACAGGATTGATGTCAATGTGCATCCTACCAAACAGGAAATTAAATTCGACAACGAACAGGTCGTTTATACTTTTGTCAAAACTACAGTTTCACGAGCTTTGGGGATGAATAATATTTCCCCAACGCTGGATTTTGAAAATGAAATCAATCCGGCTATTTTTAATCTGCAAACAAACGAAAACCCCGAAAGAGCGTTAAAAAACAATTTAAGAACAGATAACGGCTATAAAAACACTGAAAAAAAAGAGGTGCCCGGCTATCAGCATAACAAAAAAAACATCCCTGCCAATTGGGAAGAACTATATCGTACCCATACTATTGACACAGAACAAAATGAAAATATTTCACTGCTGCCCGAAAACGGCAATCAGCAGCAGAACTCTCAGCAAAGCATCATTTTACCCGGAACCGACCATGCTAACCAGGAATTGCACGAACAGGTAGCGCCTGTTCAACTTCACAATACCTACGTGCTTAGTTCCATAAAATCGGGGTTTATCCTGATAGACCAACAAGCGGCCTCCGAACGTATCTTGTACGAACGCTATCAAAAAGCCTTGTCAAAAGAAAAACCAAACCATACTCAACAGTTATTGTTTCCTCAAAATATTGACCTTTCAAGACCTGATGCTGAATTGTTAAAGCAAATTCTGCCCGACATTAACACACTTGGCTATGATATTGCGGCTTTTGGCCCTCATAACTTTGTGTTGCGGGGCATCCCTTCCGATACCCGACAGGCAGGAAAAGAACAACAAATTATCGAACAACTGCTCGAACAGTTTAAACTTCATTTGTCAGACCTGAAAACCGGCAACCGAGATGTACTGGCTTTTACGATGGCGCGAAGCAATTCAATTAAAAAAGGGGAGAAATTGCCCTTCGAACAACTTCAAATGTTAGTTGACCAGTTATTTGCCTGCGAAATGCCCTATTTTACTCCCAACGGAAAACCTACCTTAGTGAGGTATTCACTCGAAGAGGTCGAAAAACAATTTGAGCGAAAAAAGAGTTAGTGTAACAATGTTCACCGGAAGCAGTATTCCGGTTTAAAAGCACAAATCTCAACTTATATACCTAAATTTCCTATGCAACAATTCCAGCAACCCGGTGGCTTCAGTGTGATGCCCGAAGTGGTGAAAAACCTGCTCATCATCAATGTCTTGGTCATGTTGGCCGTACCTGCTCTTCAAAGTGGTTTAGGCATTGATGTGTCGCGCTTACTCGGACTTCATGTTTGGAATGCCTCAGAGTTCAGACCCTGGCAGTTTATTACAACCATGTTTGTCCATGGTAATTTCGGACATTTACTGTTTAATATGTTCACCCTTTGGATGTTTGGTTCGGTATTGGAAAATATCTGGGGGGGTAAACGTTTTTTGACTTTTTACCTCCTGACCGGGCTCGGCGCAGCCTTTCTTTACTCCCTTACTTCATATTTTGAATTGCTCCCCGATATCAACCTGATGAATGCTTTTCTCAATAATCCCGGTAGCGACTCCTTACTCAATTTAACCCAAAACCACCGCTTTGTGGTCAGCGAAGGTTTTAATTATGACATCTATAAACAATACCTTGGTTTTGAAGAAAACTTTTCAAAGTTTGCCAATGCCCCCGACAACAAACTCCTGCTCAATGATATGGTTCGGTTTATCCACGACTATAAAGAATATTTCCTTAATCTTCGCGTGGCAGTAGGGGCATCGGGAGCCGTCTATGGATTGTTGATGGCCTATGGCATCATGTTCCCCAATCAATTGCTCTATGTTTATTTCCTGATTCCCATCAAAGCCAAATATTTAGTGATTATTCTTGGATTAGCAGAACTGTTTTTAGGCATGAGAAACAGCCCGGGCGATAATGTGGCGCATTATGCACATTTAGGGGGTATGTTGTTTGGATTTATCTTGCTTCGATTTTGGAAACAACGGAGAATTTATTAACCTAATCTCAAAAAAAAAGCTGTTATTTTTCGCAACAAAACCACAAACTCAATAAATATTGGCTTGTTTTTTGCACTTTTTAAATGTTTGCCTAACTTTATAGTTTAAATCAATCCGCTTAAACAATGAAAACTTTATACACCTGCTTTTTCTCTGCTTGTTGTCTTATCATAACCCTGTTTTTACTGTTAGTTTCATCTGTTTCCATTCAGGCACAAACAGAAGACCCTTGTGTTACGGGAGGTTATTTTTTATCCACAACCTCAACCGATGTTACCTGCTATGGCGCTAATAACGGAACTGCAACTGTTGCAAGTTCTGGTTGCAATTGTGTGTTCAGCGGCTGTTTGTTTTTATGGGAAGATGGTCAGCAAACCCATACCGCAATCAACCTCACCGCAGGGGTCTATGAGGTTACCATCACACACCCCAACGGTTGCATCATGGATACTTTTGTAGTGGTTAACCAACCCGAATCATTTATCAGTGAAGCAATAGCTGTCAATCCGCTTTGTCCGGGCGGTTCGGATGGAAGCGCGCAAATCATACCGACCGCTACAGCCGGCCCTCTTACCTATGAATGGACAAACGGAGATACAACTGACCTCATTTCCGGAGTTGGTGCCGGAACATATCTGGTTACGGTTACCAATTTTATAGGGTGCAGGATTGTCAGAGAAATAAACATAGAAGATCCTTTGGCTCCTCAGTTGGATGTGGTCGTTCAAAAATCATGTGCCGGCAGCAATTCAGGTTCTGCCGAGGTAATGATAATCGGCGGTAGCCCTCCCTTTACCTACTTATGGAACGATTCAGCAGAATGTCCTTATCAACAAGCAGAAAATCTGCCCGCAGGTGATTATACCGTTTGGGTTACCGATGCTAATGGTTGTGAATACGAAACAACTGCCACTGTTGAAAATTTCAGTGAAATTCCCCTTGAAACTGCCATTCAGGACGCATGTTTTGGTGCTGATAATGGGTCAGTTAATATCTTAGTAGATGGCTCAGCCACTTTCCCACTGACCTATTACTGGAACAATATGCCCATTACCGGAAGCCCGGGCGGAGTTTCTTTAACAGGGTTAGCTCCGGGAACTTATGAATTTAGTATGACCGATGGCAATGGTTGCGGCTTTTCCCAAACTATCACGATTGCTGAAAATATGCTGCCGGCAACTATTATTGGTCCCACAGCCCCTGTTTGCCCTAATCAATCTGTACAACTTTCCACCACTTTTGGCGCAAGTTCTTATGTTTGGTCTCCTTCTTCAGGATTGGACAATCCCAATAGCCCGTCTCCAACAGCAACAGTTGACCAAACTACTACTTATCTGGTAGAAATCACCTCTGATGCCGGTTGTATTTCTACTGCGGCTTTCACCATAAATGTAAATAGTGCCCCGGAATTGACCATCAATGCCTGGGACAATACAATTTGTCAGGGAGAAAGCACACAGTTGGTTGCAATGGTGTCTGGCGGAGCAAGCTCATTTTCATGGATACCGGTAACAGGGCTGAGCAGTGCTACCACCAACGCTCCTTTTGCAAGTCCCAATGAAACCACCAATTATGTTGTTGTGGTTACCAATGCAAGTGGGTGTACTTCTTCGGCAGAAGTATTGATTACTGTTGAAGACTGCACAGGAATAGACCCAACTATCAAGTCTGAATTCGTTAATATCTATCCCAATCCGGCAAGCAATGGTCAATTTACCCTGTTATTAAATGAAACATTCGCTCATTCAGAGTTGACTGCATCTGTTTTCAACACCAATGGTCAGTTGATACTCACCAGGCATTTTAATTCTTCAGGCAATACAAATTTACCGCTTCATCTGACCGATTTCCCGGCTGGATTATACTACCTGCAATTGCAATCTGAACATACTCAAATTGTTGAAAAGCTGATAGTCAGATAGTTTTCGGAAATTTCAACCATAGAAGTTTTAGTTAAAACAAAAGCGGATGCTTCTTTTGAGGCATCCGCTTTTAAGCATATTTGTGTATTGTCTGTTTTTACAATAAGAAATTACTATCAGTTTTCATTTTCACCGGCAAGCTATTTTGTTCACCCGTTGTTGATGCCGCCCTCCCTCAAAAGAGGTTTGTAAAAATAATTCGGTCATTTGGATGGCATAAGGCAGAGCGACAAAACGGGCAGGAAGACAGATAATGTTGGCATCGTTATGGGTTCGGGCAAGCCTTGCAATCTCTAATTGCCAACATATTGCCGCCCGAACTCCGGCATGTTTGTTGGCAGCCATAGCAACACCATTCGCACTGCCACAAATCAAGATGCCCAAATCAGCGGTTCCTTTTTCCACCGCTTCGGCAACAGGGTGTGAAAAATCAGGATAATCTACTGAATCAGC